>NZ_AULZ01000001.1:0-300000 GCF_000422545.1 Desulfocurvibacter africanus subsp. africanus DSM 2603 | reverse complement strand
CAAATGCAGGATGTAAAAGGGCAGGGCGCTGCGGCCCACGGCCTGGAGCAGGCGCAGCGACGCGTGGCCGGCGCGTGCCGACACACGATGCAGCAGGCCCAGCACGAGCAGGAACTCGCCCAGCGTCAGGCAGAGGAAGGCCGGGCTGGGCGGATATTTTACCGCATAGAGAAACGACCATAAGTGATCGTCCGGCAGCGGCCGCAGGTTGGCCGGCACACCGCCCCAGGCGCGCATCAGGGCGAACAGGAGCAGCAGCCCGAGCCCGATCAATGGCAGGCGGCTCTGCATTGCCCCGGCGTCGCGTTGCAGCGCGCGGCCCATGGCAATGCCTGCCAACACGATCCCCAGCCAAGGCAGCAAGGGATAGAGCACGATGATTCCATTGTCGCGACCGGGGACGGCGAGCAGCCGCAGCCACAGGGGCACGGGCTCGCCCCAGTGCGCGAACGGCGGCAGCAGCAGCCAGCCCAGTCCCATCGCCGCCAGGGCCAGAGTCAGCAACGCGCCAGCATTCATCCTTGCCAACGGCCCGGTCAGGAGCATGCACGCCCCGAGCATGGCCAGCACGCCCACGTAGATTCCGCCGCCATAGGGAAATCCCGCGCCCAGTCGCCAGGCCCAGTTCTCCAGCGTGAATTGCAGCGCGATCAGCAGTGCGCCGCGCAAGGCGAAGCGTCCGAACGCGCTGGAAGTACCGCCTGTCCCATGCCTGTGTCCGGCCAGCAGGGCCATGCCCGCGCCCATGAGCAGGGCGAAGCCTGGCGCGCACATGTGCGAAACGGCGCGGGTCAGGAAGGCCGGCAGGGAGGCGTAGTCCGGGAACTGTCCGCCCCAGAATTCGCCGCCGCGCTGGGTGCCCAGGCCGGCCATGGAGTTGGCGTGATCCAAGGCCATGAGCAGCATGATCAGGCCCCGGCCAAGATCAAGGGCTGCAAGGCGTCCGAGGGGAACGTGTTGAGCGGTCTCGCGATCCATGGCCTCAGCATAGCAGTTTGGACGCGACGTTCACATAAAACGCGTGAACTCGCGTCCCGCGCCGTGTATCATGTGAGTCCAAAAGCCGACACTGATGGAGGTAGGCATGGACATATTCGAGCTTATTCACCGCGAGGACGAGAACATACTGAGTACCCTGAATACCTTGGGCAAGACGCCGCCCCACAATGTGGAAAGTCGGCGTCTGCTCGTGGAGGAGACTCGGGCCAGGTTGCATGCCCTGGAGCGCGTGGAGAAGGAAACCGTGTTGCCCGAACTGCGCAAGGTCGAGGCTCGTGACGACTTGGCCGCCGTGGCCGAGCAGGATTTCTCCGATTTCATGCGCATGCTCGACGAACTGCTGGGCTCGAACCTGGACAGCCCCCACGACCAGCACCGCATTGACGACCTGACCAGACAGTATGGACGCTTCGCCGAATGGCGCGAGAACAACCTCTACCCACGCTTGCGCAGCTATTTGCCGCCTGAACGATCCGAGGCGCTGGGCGAGAGGTCCGAGCGCAGGCTGCGGGAATTCTGGCCGGGTGGTCATGCATAAAAGCAGGCGGCAGGGCCGTTCGGATGCCCAGCCGCCGTTTATCCCATAGCCCATGCGAGCCGGAAACGGCGTACGTTGTTTGTCAGGACGGTCTTATGACGGATCGGTCCACGCTGCTAGAGCGCGAAACAAGATGATGAAAGAGGTATCAGCTTGCCCGGGGTTCCACTTTCCAAGCCATGATGGGCGTGAGCGGCTTCTCGCCTACGAGATCGAAGCGTACGGCCGCGAAAGCTCCCAGGCCTGGCGGATAGAGGATGCCGTTGAGCAGCCTGCAGAGAGCGCGATCCCGCCAGCTCCAGGGGGGGCCGGGCAAAACGGAGCGCGCGCGGGATGGACGTAGGCCCGCCTCGGCCATGAAGGCGTCCCATACTTCGGGCCAGGTGCGCCAGCGGGCATTGCGCAAGGGTCCTTGACAGTCCGTCCAGGGCCAGCACTTGCCATTGGTCAGATAATAGAGCGAGCGGCGGTTGAGAAAGCCGATGAGCACGCCCTTGCGGGCTACACGCACGGCCTCGGCGATGGCGGCTTGCGCGTCGTCGCAAAATTCCAGCACCGTGACCAGGGCCACGAAGTCGAATTCCTTGTCCTCGTAGGGCAGGCATTCGGCATGGCCGACTTGCAGGTCCGCGGCCTTGCCCAGGCGCTGGCGCGCGGCTGCGAGCATAGGCGGCGAGGGATCGATGCCCGAAACGTCGAAGCCGGTCTGCCAGAACATCTCCAGGAACAAGCCGGAGCCGCAGCCGACTTCCAGCAGTCGCTGGTTGCGCCGGGGCCAGGGCGAGATGAGGTACTCAAGCAGGGCTTTCTCCCGCTCCAGGGCGATCCGCCCTGGTTCGGTCTGAAACCACGCCTCATAGCGTCTGACCTGCTTTTCGTCGAACCGCATGTATTTACCTCGCCGCGCGCCGCCCTCCCGGACAACCAGAGACGACGCTAATGCGGCAGAAGGTAAAGCAAAGACATCAATCAGGCAATACGAGCAGCGAGAACGCGGCGGTCGGAGCTGCCGGAAAGCGCAGCCGTTGCAGCGTGCCCCCCGCATAGTCGCACAGGTACAGGCGGCCGGCCTGATCCTCGCCCAGGGCGCTGATGTTCAGGTCTGTTTCGGCGAGCACGGACAGATTCCATTCCCCGGTCAGATTTCGCAATGCGAAGATACGTCCGCTCACGAAATCGGCGAAAACATACATGCTGCGGTGCATGTAGCCGCCAGTCACGGACTGTCCAATCTCGCGGCCATAGACCGCCACCGGCGGCGCATAGCGGTCCGGCGGAGTGCACTCGTCGGCCCCAAAGCAGGCATCGCCTTCCAGGATGTTCCAGCCGTAGTTCCAGCCGCCGGCAGCTCCGGCGGGCTGCATGTCGATCTCCTCGAAGCTGTTCTGGCCCACGTCCGCGATCCACAAGTCGCCCGTGGCGCGAGCGAAGGAGAACCGCCAGGGATTGCGCAGGCCCAGGGCCCAGATTTCGGGCCTGGGCGACTCGCCGCCGGCGAACGGGTTGTCGGGCGGAATGCGGTAAGCTTGGCCCGTGGCCGGGTCCGGGCCGGATTCCACATCCAGGCGCAGCAACTTGCCCAGCAGCGAGTCCGGATTCTGGGCGTTGCCGTCTGGATCGCCGACGCCGCCGCCGTCACCTGTGCCGGCGTGCAGATAGCCGTCCGGGCCAAAGGCGAGCTGGCCTCCGTAATGATTGTCGAAGTCCGGGTGCGGGATGGTCAGCAGGATTTCCTCGCTGGCCGGGTCGGCGCGGTCGGGATCGATCGACACGGAGAAGCGCGAGATGACGATGTTGCCGTCCAGGTCGGCATAGTAGGCGTAGAAATGGCCCAGCGCAGCATAGCCCGGCGGGAAGGCCACGGACAGCAGGCCCTGCTCGCCGCTCGTCGAGACACGCTCCGCGATGTCCAGGAACGGCTCGGCCAGCACCTGCCCAGCGAGCACGATGCGTACCCGGCCGGCCCGCTCGGTTACGAAGATGCGGCCGCTGTCGTCGCCGGCATGCGTGACCTGTAAGGGCAGCTCGAAACCCGAGGCCACGGTGGTCAGGGTTACCTGCTGGGCGGCAACAGGCAAAGCCAAAAGAAACATCAGCACCAGGGCTGACAGAGCTGACAGAGCTGATAGAGCGGGTATGGCGGGCAGACGCGGCATGAGACCTCCTTTGCATTTAGTCTCATGCTTCGGCGGGCCGTCCGTCCTGGTCAAGGATTGCCTACCGCCTTGGCTCTAAGAGCCGGGGAGGGCTTTGCCCTCCCCGGACCCCACCCACAAGGGGGGATGATCACCCTGAACCCCGCGATTTTTGGGGTTTTTCATTCAAACCGTGGCCCGAAGCCGTGCCAAGCGTAAATTCATGGCCCGGCGTCGGCCGGTAAAAGGGATCCCAAAGGGGCCTAGCCCCTTTGGTGGGAGAGGCGCGGAGAGGGCCTGGCCCTCTCCGCTCTTCTTTACTCCGCCGACAGCACCGCGCCCTGAGCGGCCGAGGTCACCTGGCGGGCGTAGCGCCGCAGCAGCGGCGAGGTGATTTCCTTGCGCACGAGCGGCATGGACTTGCGGCGGGCTTCCAGCTCGGCGTCGTCCACCAGCAGATTCAGCTTGCGGGCCGGGATGTCGATCTCGATCTGGTCGCCTTCGCGCACGTAGGCGATGGTTCCGCCGGCAGCCGCCTCGGGCGAGACGTGTCCGATGGCCGCGCCGCGCGTGCCGCCGGAGAAGCGGCCGTCGGTGATGAGGGCCACGTCGCTGCCCAGGCCCATGCCGGAGATGACCGAGGTGGGCGTGAGCATCTCGCGCATGCCGGGGCCGCCGCGCGGGCCTTCGTAGCGGATGACCACGGCGTCGCCGGCCTTGATCTTGCCGTCCAGGATGGCCTTGGAGGCGGCTTCCTCAGAGTCGAACACGCGGGCAGTGGCCGTGCGGCGCATCATCTCCGGGGCCACGGCGGACTGCTTGACCACGCAGCCGTCGGGCGCGAGGTTGCCGTACAGCACTGCGATGCCGCCTTCATTGGAGTAGGGCTTGTCGATGGGCCGGATGACCTCGTGGTCCGTGACCGCGGCCTTGAGGTCGGCCAGGTTCTCACCCAGGGTCTTGCCGGTGACGGTCATGACGTCCAGGTGCAGCAGGTTCTTCTTGACCAGCTCGGTCATGACGGCCGGGATGCCGCCTGCGGCGTGCAGGTCTTCCAGGTGGTGCGAGCCGGCGGGCGAGAGCTTGCACAGGTTGGGCGTGGCGCGGCTGACCTGGTTGAAGATGTCCAGGGTCAGGTCCAGGCCCGCCTCGCGGAAGATGGCCGGGAGGTGCAGCACGGTGTTGGTGGAGCAGCCCAGGGCCATGTCCAGGGTTACGGCGTTGCGTACGCTCTTCTCGGTGACGATGTCGCGGGGCTTGATGCCCTTGGCCAGCAGGTCCATGACCCGCATGCCCGCGTGCTTGGCCAGGCGAATGCGCTCGGCCGTGGGCGCGGGGATGGAGCCGTTACCGGGCAGGGCCAGGCCGATGGTCTCGGACAGGCAGTTCATGGAGTTGGCCGTGAACATGCCGGCGCACGATCCGCAGCCCGGACAGGCCTTGCATTCGAGCTCGTCTACCTCGGCCTGATCCATCTGGCCGCGCTTGGCCTTGCCCACGGCCTCGAAGACAGTGATCAGGTCCACGCCCTTTCCGCGCGCGCTGCCAGCAAACATGGGTCCGCCGCTGACCAGTACGGAAGGGATGTTCATGCGCAGCATGGCCATGAGCATGCCGGGCACGGATTTGTCGCAGTTGGGGATGAACACCAGGCCATCGAAAGGATGAGCCGTGGCCATGACCTCGATGGAGTCGGCGATGATCTCGCGGCTGACCAGGGAGAAGTGCATGCCTTCATGGTTCATGGCCAGTCCGTCGCATACGCCGATGACCGGGAACTCCATGGGCGTGCCGCCGGCCATGCGGATGCCGGCCTTGACGGCGTCGGCCAGGGTGTTCAGGTGGATATGGCCGGGCACCACCTCGTTGTGGGCGTTGACCACGCCGATCAGGGGCCGGTCCATCTCCTCGCGGGTCAGGCCCAACGCCTGAAGCAGCGAGCGGTGCGGTGCCCGCTCCAACCCGCCGGTCATCTTTTTGCTGCGCATGTTCGCCTCCGGGGCTCGGCACGGTTTGTCTTGTGCCGGAAAGGTATGTTCAAGAGGAAAAGTACCTTAAGAAGTTGCCCGGCCAAGGGCAAGGGCCAATCCGGTTGCCGTCGCTCCCGTTGAGGTCGACGGATTTGACCCGAAAGGAACCATATGGCTTGGCTGCGCGCAAGCTGACCCCAGCCTATAAACTGAGCGCAAAGCGGCCCGGCATATCCATGCCGGGCCGCTTTGCGTTGGGTTCTCTGACCCAAAAAATACGGGTCCAGGGAGATTATCTCCCTGGCGGGAGGAGTTCGAGGAGGAGCGAGCCGCTCTGGCAGGCAGCGCCCTCCCCGATTTTCTTCTCTTACGCTTTCTCTTCCGGCTTGGCCGCCTCGCGCAGCTTGATGCCAAGCTCGCGCAGCTGCTTGCCGGCCACGGTCGAGGGAGCGCCGGTCATCATGCAGGTGGCCTTCTGGGTCTTGGGGAAGGCGATGACGTCGCGGATGGACGGCGCGCCGGTCATGAGCATGATGATGCGGTCCAGGCCGAAGGCGATGCCGCCGTGGGGGGGCGCGCCGTGCTCCATGGCCTGGAGCATGAAGCCGAACTTGGCTTCGGCCTCTTCCGCGCCGATGCCCAGGGCCTGGAACATGCGCGCCTGCATCTCGCGGGTGTGGATGCGGATGGAGCCGCCGCCGATCTCGTAGCCGTTGAGCACGATATCATAGGCCCTGGAGAGCACCTTGCCCGGATCGGAGTCCATGAGCGGCAGGGTTTCGAGCTGCGGCTGAGTGAAGGGATGGTGCATGGCAGCCCAGCGCTTCTCGTCGGCGTCGTACTCCAGCAGCGGGAAGTCTGTGACCCACAGGGGCGCGAAGGTCCCGGCCGGGATGAGGCCCATGCGCTCGCCGAGCTTGAGGCGCAGGTTGCCGATGGCCGGATTGACCACGGCCTTGGGTCCGGCCTGGAAGAAGACGATATCGCCGGACACGATGCCCAGGCGCTCGGCCAGGGCGGATTTTTCCTCGGGGCTGAAGAACTTGACGATGGGCGACTGCCATTCGTCGCCCTTGATCTTGATCCAGGCCAAGCCCTGGGAGCCGTAGATCTTCACGAACTCGGTGAAGTCGTCGATCTCCTTGCGCGACAGGGATTCGCCGCCGGGCACGCGCACGGCCTTGACCAGCTCGGAGGAGGCGAAGACCTTGAAGTTCGAGCCCTTGAAGATGTCCGTGACCTCGAACAACTTGAGGCCGAAGCGGATGTCGGGCTTGTCCACGCCGTAGTCGCGCATGGCCTCGAAATGGCTCATGCGCGGGAAGGGGCTGGGCAGCTCCACGTCCAGGACCTGCTTGAAGACCGTGTGGATCATGCCCTCGGCGATGTCCATGACCTGGGCCTCGTCCACGAAGGTCAGCTCCATGTCGATCTGCGTGAACTCGGGCTGGCGGTCGGCGCGCAGGTCCTCGTCGCGAAAGCAGCGCACGATCTGGTAGTAGCGCTCCAGGCCGGCGACCATGAGCAGTTGCTTGAAAAGCTGCGGCGACTGGGGCAGGGCGAAGAACTCGCCCTGGTTCAGGCGGCTGGGCACCAGGAAGTCGCGCGCGCCCTCGGGCGTGGACTTGGTGAGCACCGGCGTCTCGATCTCCAGGAATCCGTGACGGTCCAGGTAGGTGCGCACGGCCTGGGCTGTCTTGTGGCGCAGGATCATGTTGCGGGCCATCTTGGGCCGGCGCAGGTCCAGGTAGCGGTATTTGAGCTTGAGCTGCTCGGTGGGCTCGCTGCGGTCCTCGATCTCGAAGGGCGGAGTCTGGGCCGTGTTGAGCAGCTTTATGTTGCTGACCAGGATCTCGATGTCGCCCGTGCCCATCTTGGGGTTGTGCATGCCCTCGGGCCGCTCGCGCACGGTGCCCATGATGGCCACGACGTACTCGGAGCGCAGGACGTGGGCCCTGGCGTGAGCCGTGGGCGCGGCCTGCGGGTCGAAGACCACCTGGGTCAGGCCGGCGCGGTCGCGCAGGTCGATGAAGATGAGCCCGCCGTGGTCGCGGCGGAACTGGACCCAGCCCATGAGGCAGACCTTCGCGCCCACGTCGGTCGCGCGCAGGGCTCCGCAGTCGTGCGTGCGGCGCCAAGTCCCAAGATCGTCTATGGCCCGCGCTTCTTGCGGGGCCGATATGATTTCGCTGCTCATGCTCGTGCCTCCGGTGGATGGGACGCGCCGCATCCGCCTGCCTGTTGCGTGTAGCTCGTTTTTATCTCGGGATCAGCCGAGGGTGGCCAGGAATTGCTCTTGGGGCATGCTGGTCTGCTCGCCCGTGTCCAGGCTCTTGACCACGATGGTCCCGGCGGCAAGCTCTTCGCCGCCCAGGAGCAGGCAGGTCTTGACGCCGAGCTTGTTGGCCAGCCGGAGCTGGCTCTTGGGGCTCTTGGCCGCGAAGGAGACCTCGCCGGACAGGCCCCGCTCGCGAAGCTTTTGCGCCAGGAGCAGGCCCTGGTCAAGGGCCTTGTCGTCGAGCACGGCCAGGTAGAAGTCCTTGCGCGCGGGCTCGCGTCCGGCGAGCAGCAGGGCCAGGCGCTCCATGCCGATGGCGAAGCCAACGCCCGGCACCTTGGGACCGCCCAGCAGCTCCACCAGACCGTCGTAGCGCCCGCCGCCAGCCACGGCCGTCTGTGCGCCGATGTTGGTGCTGGTGACCTCGAAGGTCGTGCGCTGGTAGTAGTCCAGGCCGCGCACCAGGAAGGGGTTGCGGGTGTAGGCCAGCCCGGCGGCGTCCAGGATGGACAGCACGGTGTCGAAGTGCGTCTTGCAGGACGGGCACAGGTTGTCGTCGATGCGCGGGGCCTCGGCCACGACGTCCTTGCAGGCCGCGACCTTGCAGTCCAGCACGCGCAGAGGATTGGTGGCCGTGCGGCGCAGGCAGTCGGCGCACAGCTTGCCCTTGTCCAGACCGCTGAAATAGTTGGTCAACCGCTGGTGGAAGGTGGGCCGGCACTCGGGGCAGCCGAGCGAATTGACCTCGAAGGACAGGCCGCTCAGCCCCACGCTCTTCAGGAACGTGGCCAGCATGAGCATGACCTCGGCGTCGCAGTGCGGCGCGTCGGTGCCGAAGACCTCGCAGTTGATCTGGTGGAACTGGCGGAGCCGTCCCTTCTGGGGGCGCTCGTAGCGGAACATGGGGCCGATGGTGAAGTACTTGGAGACCCGCTCCGGGGCGTGCTGCCCAGACTCGATGAAGGCTCGCACCACGCCGGCAGTCGCCTCGGGCCGCAGGGTCACCGAGCGGCCGCCCTTGTCCTCGAAGGTGTACATCTCCTTCTGGACCACGTCGGTTTCGCCGCCGATGCCTCGGGCGAAGAGCTCGGTCTTTTCCAGGATGGGCGTGCGCAACTCGCTCACGCCGTAGCGGCCGAAGACCTCACGGGCCGTGGCTTCGAGAAAGGAGAAGTTGTCGGACTCGGGGCTGAAGAGGTCGGCGAAGCCTTTGATGCTTTGTATCGTTTCCATGATGATGATTTGGGTCGTGCGTAAGGGCAGGTTGGTTAAAAAGAAACTAATAAGAAAATTGCGCAGTGGCGTCAAAAGGAAAGAGGACTTGGCGCGTCGCCTCTGAAGAATCGCACGAACCGCCGCGTACGCCGCATTCCGTGCAAATCATGGTGATACGCGGAGGGGCGCAAGTCGGAAGCTGAAAAACGGGCAAGGCACGAGGATATCGCGCCTTGCCCTGCCTGTATTGTGCGGTGCTACTGAAGCTTCTTGAAGATCGGGTCCCATTGGGACGGATGCAGATGGATGACGATGAGCGTCCTGTAGGCGTTGCGTTCAAGCTCGGTCAGGCCGTCCTTGAGCAGCTTCGCGCCCTCTGGACCGGTGGAGTTCTGCTGCATGGCCGCCATGGACGCCATATACTGCTCGTTGAGCTTGGTAAACTCGTCATATTTGCCCTCGGCCATGAGCAGCTGAGCCTTGGCTTGAAACTCCACGGCCGAGGGGGCTGCGGCCATGGGCGCGCTCATCTTGTTCTCGACTGCCTTGAAGATCGCCTCATCCACCAGCATGAGGCTGCCGCCCTCGTCGGCCTGCTTGCCGACGGCGTAATGGCGCGCTCCCAGGTAGCCGTATTTCTTGATCAGTCCTTCATACTCGCTCCGACTCAGGCCGCCCGTGACGGTCATTCCCTGCAGGCGCTCGAAGAATGGGCCGACGCTCGGCCAGTAAAGCTCCTCGCCCGCGCGCAACTCGGCCGGGTCCAGGGCGCTGATCTCCAGCCCGGCGGGAACCTCGCCGCCCATGCCCGTGGACATGTCGAAACGCTTGTCAGCCATGACCAGGATCTTGGAGTAGGCGAACGGCCATTCGCCTTCCCAGGTCTTGCCGGTGAAGAATGTGTTGTCCATGGCCCCCAGCTTCTGATCGTAGAAGGCGCGCACCTTCTCGATGGGGTCCTTGCTCAGGAATACCCGCGCGAAAGGGCTGCCCGCTTCATCGCTATAGCGGCTGCCGGAGGGAAACTGCTCCGGGTCCGCGGGCACGCCCGCGGCCACGGCTCCCGGATAGACGGGCGCAAGGAGCTTGTCGCCGGCCACGGCCGCAGCCGGCAGGAGCGCCAGGATAGCCAGCGCGGCCAAGGGCCCGAGCAGAAAGGATATCTTCATTGCGGGGTTCTCCAATGCGACGTTCTCCTCAGGCTTTAGGCCCGAAAACTACTCCACGGGGCCGAACATGTCGGACATCGGCGTCTTGGAGTAGCCTTTGGGCGCGGCGAACTTGGAGGCCGGGATGTCGGCCTTGTCGATGCTCACCACCTCGGAGTCCGTCTCGGCCTCGTTGCCGGGGTAGGTCACGGTCTTGAGCGGCCAGCCAGCCTTCATGAGCCCCTGGTACTCCGAAGATGCCTCGAAATCGGTTTCCATGGCCATGCACTGGGAGAACTTGGCCATGGACTGCGGGTTACCCAGCTCCTTCATGAGCGCCTTGTCATTGGCCAGCCAAAGCTCCTCGCGCAGAACGCCGTCGGCCAACACCTTGTAGCGCGTGGTGTCGTAGCCGGCGATCTTGCCGCCAGGCCCGACCTTGACGACTTCGACCTTGATTTTCTTCTGCGAGGGCTGGGGCATCAGGCCGCCCATGAACTGGGACATGGCGTCCATCATCGTGCGCATGCCGGCGCAGTATTCGTCGATGGTACCCTCGTAGTAGGTCTTCTCCTCGGGATTGACCATCATGATGGTGCCCTTGGTCATGTCGATGACCGACCACATGTCGCCTTCCTCGCTGGTCTCGCCGCGCAGCTTGCCGTTCTGGACGTACAGCGTGGAGCCGTCATCCTCGGACTGGATGAAGCCGGCCTGCGCGATGGATGCACAGGCGAGAGAAGCGGTCATGGCCAGAATGCTCAGGTAAAGCATGCTGCGGAATGTCCTCGACATGGGAAAGCCTCCTTGGCGAATGGGGAACGGCGGTTTAATAAATGGAATGGACGCTTACCGTCCTTGCATGCTTGGTATGGAATAATCCCTTTGCGTAGAAAATAGTGGGCGTCCAGTGTTTTTTTAAATTCTGGAAAAGCCGCGCCATGCAAGGAAAGGCAGGTGGCAAAGAGGTTTTGCCGCGATGCATTTGAAGCTGAATGCATGACGGAGCTACAGCATGGCGAGAATGTTTGCGCAAGGGGGTGATGCTGTTGCGGTGGGTGGAAATTGATTCTGGGAAAAGAATGCTGTTTGGCGGGCAGATGGTGTAGGCCGGGCAGGAGTTTCCGCACCTCCCGCCCGGAAAGGCCGCGCTAAATCTTACTTAGCCTGTTCCTGCTTCTCCTGCTGGAAGTCGCTATAGACCTTTTGCATCTCGTTCGGACCAAGTGCCTGCTGGGCCTTCTGCATGAATTTGCCCTCTTCCTCCTTGGCGTGATGCTTGATCTGCTCGCTCAGTACGTAGAGATTGGCGTCCCAGCGCGGGTCGGTCACATCCATGCCGTCAAGCTTTTCCATCACGGTCTGAGCCGCCTGGTGCTCGGCCTCGGCGCGCAGGGCGGCCTGCTTGACGCTCTGCTTGTCCTCCATGGTCTTGTAAAGGGTCTCCTCCTCGGCCTTCATGTGCGGTTCAAGGTCCTTCTTGAGCTGCGACCAGAGCTGCTCCTTCTTCTCCTTGCTCAGCCCCGGCTGCTCCAACTGCTTGAAGTCCTGCATGACCTTCTCGTGATCCTGCTTGAGGGCCTGGAGGAACTGCTGACCATCTTGGCCGGACTTCTGACCCGACTGCTGAGCCCAGGCCGCGCCGGACATGAGCAGAGCAATGGCGATTACAAGAACGGCGATCCTTCGCATATCCGCCTCCTGAATCGTTGGACGGTTGCCCCCGTTCATGCCTTGCGAAGCATGGTCGCACCCTCCGCCGATAATACTGTTACAAGATAGGGAAACGAGAAGAGTCAAGAGAGATTAGAGTGAATTAGAATTTAGGCCTTATTGCCCAACGAATTAGAGCATTTACTTTTGAAAATGCTCTGCAAGCCGTGCATCGGCATGGCTTGCCGCCGCATAGGCGTAGGCGCAATTCACTTGCGCCGTCAACGCCGGAGCGGGCGTCATAAAGGCAATCTATTCTAGATTAAAAAAGCCCTCCAGGCTTGAGCACGGGAGGGCTTAAATCCGTCAAGTATGGACGGCTTACGACAACCGCCCCCTGAAATCCTCATATCCAAACCGCTTCACCAGCCTGAACTCCCCTTCCTCCGTGACCTTCGCGATGCTTGGCAACTGCAGGCCATTGAACGTGGTGGTCTTGACCATCGAATAGATAGCCATGTCCATGAAGGCCAGCTTGTCGCCGACTTGCAGCTCGCGGTGGAATGAATACGCGCCGATGACGTCGCCAGCCAGGCAGGAGTGGCCGGCGAGTCTGTAATCATATGCCTTTTCGCCGGTCTGGCCGGCGTTCTCGCCGTCGCCGTCCGTGAGCAGCGCGCAGCGCGGTCGGTAGGGCATCTCCAGCACGTCGGGCATGTGCGCGGCGGCTGACGTATCCAGAATCGCTATCTTGCCCTGGTTGTCGATGACATCCAGCACCGTGGCCACGAGCACGCCCGTGTCCAGGGCGATGGCCTCGCCGGGTTCCAGGTAGACTTGCAAACCATACTTGGCCTTGATGCGGTTGACCTCGTTCACGAGCAGGTCCACGTCGTAATCTGGCCGCGAGATATGGTGGCCGCCGCCGAAGTTGAGCCACTTCAAGCGCGGGAAGAACTCGCCGAACTTGTCTTCCACGTGCGGCAGCGTGCGCGCGAGCGCGTCCGCGTTCTGCTCGCAGAGGGTGTGGAAGTGCAGGCCGACTATGCGGCCGTCGGGCGTGTTTAGTTCGGCGGGCTGGAAATCCTTGCGCAGCACGCCCATGCGCGAGCCGGGCGAGCAGGGGTCGTAAATGGGCACTGCGCCCTCGGAGTGCTCCGGGTTCACGCGCATGCCGCACTCCACCTCGTGCCCGCTTTCCCGCACAATCTTGCGGTAGCGCTTCCACTGATTGAACGAATTGAACACGATGTGGTCGCACAGGCTGGCCAGTTCGCGCACGTCGGCCTGGGAGTAGCCGGCCGCGAAGGCGTGCACCTCGCGCTCATTGGCGCCCCGCGCGAACTCCTCGCGGGCCAGGCGCGCCTCGTGCGGCGAGCTGGCCGTGCAGCCGTGCAGGCTGCGCGCGATGAGCGGGAAGGTGGACCACATGGCGAAGCCCTTGAGCGCGAGCAAAATCCTGCAGTCCGTCCTGTCGATGACGGACCGCAGGACCGCGAGGTTGCGCTCGATGAGCCGTTCGTCCACCACGAAGCAGGGCGTGGGAACGCGCGAAAGGTCTAGCCCTTGAGGAAGACTTCTGTCCACGGCAGTCCATGCTTGTTCAGGGCGTCCATGAACGGGTCGGGATCGAACTGCTCCATGTTCCACACGCCGGGCTTGGACCACTTCTTGGTAAGCATCATCATGGCGCCGATCATGGCCGGCACGCCCGTGGTGTAGGAGATGGCCTGCGAGCCGACCTCGGCATAGGCTTGCTGGTGGTCGCAGATGTTGTAGATGTAGTACTCGCGCTCCTTGCCGTCCTTGGTGCCCTTGACGATGTTGCCGATGCAGGTGCGGCCCTTGGTCAGCGGGCCGAGGCTGCCGGGATCGGGCAGCAGGGCTTTGAGGAACTCCAGCGGGATGACCTTGCAGCCCTTGTAGTCCACGGGGCCGATGCGGGTCATGCCCACGTTCTGCAGGACTTCCAGGTGCTTGAGGTAGTTGTCCGAGAAGGTCATCCAGAAGCGGGCGCGCTTGAGCGTGGGGAAGTGCCTAGCCAGCGACTCCAGCTCCTCATGGTACATGAGGTAGATATTCATGGGGCCGATGCCCTCGGGGAAGTCGTAGCTCTGCTTCACGCTGAGCGGCTCGGTCTCCTTCCACTCCCCGTTCTCCCAGAAGCGGCCCTTGGCCGTGACCTCGCGGATATTGATCTCGGGATTGAAATTCGTGGCGAAGTGCTGGCCGTGCTGGCCAGCGTTGGCGTCCAGGATGTCCAGCTCGCGGATCTCGTCGAAGTGGTGCTTGGCCGCATAGGCCGTGAACACGTTGGTCACACCCGGATCAAAACCCGAGCCGAGCAGGGCCATGATGCCGGCCTGCTGGAAGCGCTCCTGATAGGCCCACTGCCATTTGTATTCGAACTTGGCCACGTCCTTGGGCTCGTAGTTGGCCGTGTCCAGATAGTCCACGCCCGTCTCCAGGCAGGCTTCCATAAGCGCCAGGTCCTGGTAGGGCAGGGCCACGTTGAGCAGCAGGTCGGGCTTGACCTTGCGGATGAGCGCTACGGTCTCCTGGACATTGTCGGCGTCCAGCGCGTGCGTCCGCACGTCGCGCTTCCACCTGTCCTTGACCTGCTTGGCAATGGCGTCGCACTTGGACTTGGTGCGGCTGGCGAGATGGATTTCCGAGAAGACCTCGGGCACCTGGGCGCACTTGTGCACCACGACCTGGCCGACACCACCGGCTCCGACAATGAGAACTTTGGACATGGCATTCCCTCCGGGCAATAGTCAGAACCTCGCAATATATCGCCACTCTGCGATGATTGCAAGACACACTCTCGACCGCCTACTTCAACTCGATGCCGTCTCCGCGTAGCTCCTTGGCCGTGGCCTCGCGCGCAACGGTCCCGGCCGGGAAATCGTACGGGCCGGGATCGGCGTAGCCTGGGGCGCGCTCGCGCACACGGAACACGGTGACCATGCCGCCCATGGTCGTGGGGCCGAACTGGCCCTTGAGGCCGGACATGGGGATGCTGTTCTTGGGCGCGGGCATGCCTTCCATGTTCTCCATGCCGCGCGTGCCCATGGGCATCCATCCGGGCAGCAGCCGACTGATGCGCTGCTCCGCGCCGGTCGGGTCCACTCCTACCATGTTCTCCATGTCGTGGCCCATCTGATTCATGGTGTGGTGGGTCATGTGGCAGTGGAAGAACCAGTCGCCGGGATTGTCGGCCACAAGCTCGATGTCGCGCGTGCTGCCTACTGGCACGAGCACCGTGGTCTCGGGCCACTGGGCTGCCTCCGCGATGGGCCCGCCGTCCGTGGCCACGATCCTGAAATCATAGCCGTGGATGTGGATGGGATGGTGGTCCTGCGGGCTCAAGTTGCCCAGGCGGATGCGCACGCGATCGCCGAGCTCGGCCACGAGCGGGTGCGTGTGCGGGAAGGCCCGGCCGTTCATGGTCAGCACGTTGAACTCGATCATCTCCAGCGGATTGGGCCGCGCCGTGCCAGGATCAATGCGCCACTCTTGGAGCAGGATGGCGAAGTCGCGGTCCGGCGGGCGGGCCTTGCGCGGGTGGACCACGAACATGCCGACCAAGCCCATGGCCTCCTGGGTCATGTCGTCGAAATGCGAGTGGTACATGAACGTGCCCGCGTCGGGCAGCCAGAACTCGTAGATGAAGGTCTTGCCCGGAGGGATGGACGGCTGGGTCAGACCGGCCGCGCCGTCCATGCCGCTTGGCAGGCGGATGCCGTGCCAGTGCACGCTCGTGGCCGCGGGCAGTCTGTTCGTCACGTAGATGCGCACGCGGTCGCCCTGCATGGCTTCCAGAAGCGGGCCGGGCGTGTCGCCGTTGTAGCCCCAGCAGCGCGCCACCAGCCCCGGCGCGAACTCGTGGTCGATGGGCTCGGCCACGAGATGGAAAACCTTCACATCGTCGCGAAGGGTAAATGGCAGCGTGTTCACGTCGGGCGCGAACACGGGGGTGTAGTCGCGGCCGGGCTGGCCCGGAGGAAGCCGGGTCCGCTCGAATTCCGACCAGGGCAGAGGCGGGAAGACATGGCGGCCAGGTTCGGAAGGTTCAGCCTCGGTCTTCCCACGGGTCGGCTTTTTAGCCTTGGGCGTTCGGGGCTTTTCGGGTTCCTGCCCGGAGCTCTCCCGGCGGTCGCCCGCAGTAGGCGCTGCATGGCCCGCATGTCCGGACGCAGGGTCTTGCGGTTGAGCGGGCTGCGCATGGACGGAATGATCCTGGTCTGCCCGCTCTAGCTGGTTCGCCTGATCTTCCTGGGTTGCGTGGCCTGCATGGCCGGTATGGTCGGGTTCGCTGGCCGTCTGATACTGCGCTTCGGCCGGCGAAGCACAAAGCATGGCAAGCAGGCAGCACAGGGCCAAGGACGTATGCAGAAGAGCCGGGAGAACTGGGAAGGGCGTCGCCCTCCCCAGACCCCACCCACCAGGGAGCAACGGCTCCCTGGACCCGCGTATTTCATGGGCGGATCGGGTCGAGGTTACGCGGAATTCATTGGCAGTTTCCCATTGTACAAGCGACATCCTGATCTCCTATCAGTGCCCGCCACCGCCGCCACTGGTAGAGGCAGCGGGCATGCCGCCGTTTGCGGCCATATCACTCGGAATGCGTCCGGAGATGATCTGCTCCAGGGCGCTGCGGGCCCGCCAGTATTCGTGCAGAGCCTCGGCCGCGCTGCGTTCGGTATCCAACTCGGCGCGCTTGAGATCCAGCAGGCCGATGGTGCTCAGGTTCATGGCGTTGTTCTGCAACTGGCCCTCGGCCGTGATGTCGCGCCGAAGTGGCAGGAGCACGGATCGGTAGTGCTCGGCCCTGTTGCGGGCTGCCTCCAACGTCAGCGCCGCGCTCCTGGCGGCCGCGCGCATTTCCACTGCCTGGGCCTCGTACTCGCGCGAGACAACGGACAGCCTTGCCCTGGCCCGCGCCCGCCGCGCTTGGCCGAAGTCGAACAGCGGTATGGGCAGGGCCAAGCTGGGACCGACGCCCCATTTCTCGCCCGGCTCGCGTTCCAGGGATGCGCCGACCTCCACCTCCTGAAAGGGCGCATAGCGCTCCAGGCCGACCGTGCGGGCTAAGGCGTCCAGTTCCTGGCGGGTCGCCGCAAGCTTCAAATTCGCGGCCACGGCCCGGCTCTCCAGCCTCTCGGCGGCGAGGTCCGCATCGTCGCGCCTGTCCGGTAGCGGCGGCAGGCCGCCCACGGGCTCCCAACCTGCGAGCGAGCCCCACAGGCCGAGAGCAGCGTTGAGTCGCTCGCGCGCCCGGCCCAGGGTCAGTTCCTCGTCGGCCTGCAGAATCCTGTCTTCCTCGTGCATGGCCTGGCGGGTGAGCAGATCCAGCTCGGTGATGTTCCCGGCCGCGCGCAGCCTCAAGGCCAGGTCCAGGGCCGCGCGCGAGGTTTCGGCCATGAGCTGGGCCGCGCGCGTGCGCTCCAGGGCGGCCTGGTGCGCGAACCAGGCGCGCCGGGACTCCAGGATGATGTCCAGCACCTGGGCCGTGGCCAGGGACTCGGCCCGGGCCAGCTCGGCGCGCGCCACGGACCGGCGCAAAGGCGTGAAGAGCAGACCCGTCAGACTTTGGGCGATCTCCAGCTCCCAGGTGGAGCCGTCGCCTGGCGTGTAGCGGTACGCGCCCGCGAAGACCGGATTCTCGACGAGTCCGGCCTGCACGTACTCGGCCCTAGCCACGCCGAGTCCCTCGAAAATTGCCTGCACCCGCTTTGAGTTGAGCAGGGCGATGCGTACCGCTTCGTTCTCGCCCAGGCCGTCGGCAAGCATGTCCTGCACTGCCTGTTGCGAGTGGCTCTCGGCTTGCGTTCCGTCCAGCCGCTGCGCCGAGTACCCGGTGCGCGCCGCCACGTCCGCGCCCACGGCCTGGATGTTTCCGGCCGGATCGGTGCTCGCGCAGGCCGCCAGAACCATGAGCAGAGCCAGGGCGAACAGGTTGCTCGGGACGTGTAGGCACATTACTGGCCTCCGGACGCAGTCTGTCCAGCGTGTCCCGCATGTCCGGTGGAATCGTCGTCAGGGCTTTTGCTCTCTTCGGATGCAACGGATGGGCTGCCCTGCCTTGCATCGTCTGCCTGCGACGGCGCGTGCCCACTATGATCTTGCGGATCATCGGACGGGCGCTCCTGTCCGTCCGGAGTTTCGGGCGATGCAGCCTGTCCTGTCTGTTCCGCCTGTCCCGTATGCCCGGCGTGTCCGTCATGGTCGGTATGGTCGGTTTGGCTTGCCTGGGCGGGCGTTATTGGCGGCGCTTGGCCTGGCACGTCGAGGACGAGCGGCTTCACGCTGGAGGTCTCCACCTTGCTCAGCGTGGGCGGCAGCCGCCAGACCGGCGAAGCCGGCGCATCCGGGCTGGCCGGATGCGTGGCCGGCGGTTGCGCAGGTTCGTAGCCGGCGGCGCACGAGGCGCACAGAATGGCCAGGGCCGCGGCCCCGGCTGAAAGAACTTGTCGCATTGGCCTGGTCCCGCGTTTGGGCCCTAGTTTAGCAGCTTGCCCGCCTTGCGGCTATGGGAATCAGGAAAAATGCAGGGCCAGCGGCCCCATAGGGAAAGCCGGAGGCACGTAATAATCCCCCTCTCGGCTCGGGCGGAATTATTCCAGGCGCTTGGCAGGGAATAGCAGATGACCACTAGCTTAGTTGACCATGTGCCAATTCTTCCTGACTTCTTCCAATCGTTTCCGGACGTTCTTGCGCAGTTTCTCGGCTAGAGGAACATAGCCGTCCCTGGTCAGCATGGCTTCGTTCGTCTTCAGCATGTACATTTCCACTGGCAAAGGGCTTGCCTTGGCGACTGTATCCTGCACGTGCGCGAGGTCTTCCTTGGCCGGCTCCCTGCCGCCCGAGACCGCGACAAGGATCTTGACCGGCTGGCGCCCGTCCCCGAAATCGAAATAGGCATCGTGGGGGAACAGCCCGTCGATGCGGGAAAACGCCTCGCGCACGGCGTTCTCAATGGTCTTTATGGCCCGCTCCTTGTCCGGCGTGAGCTTGCCGTACCGTGTCCAGCCAAGGAGCAAGCGCCCCTGGCTGCTCCAGAAATCCGGCTCAATGACCTCCACGAGCAGGTAGAGGTCCGGCATTTCCAGGCGCTTGCGCAGATCATCCTGCACCGCGCGTATTATTTCCGGAAAAGGCGGTCGGCCCGTTATTGTCGCCACGACCGTCGGCCCGATCGGGAGCATGCCGAAGTCCACATGTTCAAGCTGCGTCCCCGGCGCCTCGGAAGTCAGCTCCCACAAAAGCTGCTCCGTTTCTCTGATGACCAGCTCCTTGCGGGTCAATTCCCTACCCTCGAAAAAGCCTTCCAGATTGCGCATTTCGACCAGGGGCGTCGAGCCCGTCGCGCCCATGTCCTTGACGATCGTATTCCTGATGGTGAACTCGACCGGCTTGTCCAGCTTCTTGGACAGTGCGTCCTGGATCTGTTTCACCTCCTTGGGAACGAACAGCTCCGGGCTCATGACATGCGCGAGGACGTACAGCTTGCCGCTCTCGAAATCAGAGTTGAACCTGTTCAACTCCGCTCCATACATGCCGGCCAGCTCCTGATCGAGCACCTGTTTGATATCCTGTGACAGAATGCGGTCCTCGATCATTGCGATGAGGGAATTCGTGAGCAGTGCGAAGATGATCAAAAAGCCGAACGCAGCCAGCCCGAAGCGGCGCAGGAACAGCTTCTTGTTCGTCGAGTCGAACCGATAGTTCATCCCTGCGACGATGAAAACCGCCGAGGCGACGATGAGGATGGATAGAAAGTTAGCTACGAAGAGCAGGAAAGAGCCCAGGCCGCCCTCGTAGGCCTTGACCGCGATGCACAGGCCGGTGTTCGCCAGCGGCGGCACCAGCGCCGTGGCGATGGCCACGCCCGGGAGCGCCGGGCTGAGCGACTCGTCCACAAGGGCATAAGCCCCGGCGAATCCGGCCAGCACGGCCACCAGGAGGTCGAACAGGTTGGGCTGCGTCCGGGACAGCATTTCGGGAGTCACCTCCAGCGCGATGGGCAGGCTGCCGAGCAGCAGTGCGGTGGCCACGGCGATGAAGATTCCCGCCGTGACCGCCAGGAGCGAATTGCGCAGCAGCTTGGCCTCCCCGAGCACGAGAGCGAGCGAAATGCCGAAAATGGGAGTCATGAGAGGGGCCACGAGCATGGCTCCGATCACAACGGCCGTGCTGTCGGCTATCAGGCCAATGCTGGCGATGAGGGTCGATATGCCCACCAGGATATAGAAGCGAATCCCTGGTTCCGAGCCTTGGGAGATATCCCCGATGACCTGAGCCCTTCGCTCCGGGGTCGTCTTGATCAGCTTTGAGCGCATGGCCGTACCCACGATCGTGGAAGGTTGCCGGACGCCCTTCGCTGTGTAGCATGCCTGAAGGACAAAGCTGAATTACTAATCCGGAAATCAGGGGACGGTCGGGCAAAGCACCGCGGGGTTTTACGGCTGGAGGCCCATGGGCGAGCGGGATGAGCGCGTGACTGCGCTGGCGGCTTGCGAGCAGCCGGGCCGCCGCCCAGGCGGAGCGGAGAGCCGGGATGGCGGCATTCCGCATGTCTCCCTGAATAATAAGAGCTGGGGGGCTAGGCCTGCCTGTCCCTCGCGCTGATGGCCGCGAGCAGTTTTTCCAGCTCGTCCATGGCGAACGGCTTGGAAATGTGCTCGTCCATGCCCGCCTGCAGGAACCGCTCGCGGTCGCCGTCCAGCCCGAAGGCCGTCGTGGCGAAGATGGGTACGTCGGGATCACCTGCCAGACCTCTACGGATGCGCCGGGTCGTTTCGACGCCGTCCATGTCGGGCATGTCCACGTCCATGAGCACTACATCGAATCCGACGTCCCTGAGCGCGTCCAGGGCCTCCTGGCCGCCCGACGCCGTGACCACTTCGTGACCCTTGCGCTTGAGGATCTCGGACGTGAGCATCTGGTTGACGAGATTGTCCTCCACCAGGAGGATCTTGAGCGGGCGTGGCGCCGTGTGCGGCGGCGTCCGGGTCGGCTTCGCGCTTTCGTTCGTCCCCGGCTCGACTTCCCCGAGCACGACGGTGAAGAAGAAGGTGCTTCCCCGGCCAGGCACGCTGTCCACCCATATCCTGCCGCCCATCCGCTCCACGAGCTGCATGGAGATGTGCAATCCCAGCCCCGTGCTCTCGCTGCTCGGACGGCTTTGGTCCAGGAAGTGCTTGAAACCAGAGAAGATGTGTTCGCGCCGGCTCGGATGGATGCCGATGCCGGTGTCCCGCACGGAAAAGCGGAGTCGGACGCGCCTGTCTTCTCCGGCGCATGAAGTGTCTCGGCCCATGCTGACGCGAATCCGGCCCGTCTCCGTGTACTTGATCGCGTTGCCCACGAGGTTCATGAGGATCTGACCCAGGCGCAGTTCGTCGCCCACGAGTCGCGCGGGGATTTCCTCCGCGACATCCACGCTGAGCTCAATCCCTTTGGCTCCGGCCGTTACGGCCAGGGGGCCGAGGATCGCCTGCAGCAGATGACGCGGTTCGAACGGCTTGCTAGCCAGCTCGATTCCGCCGGCCTCGATCCTGGACAGATCGAGCAGGTTGTTGATGAGGCGCAGGAGATGGTTGGCCGACTGCTCGGCGATCCGTACATAGGAGGACGCCTCCTGGCCTATGCCGAGCGAGGGCAGAAGCTCGATCACGCTCTGGATGCTGTTCAGGGGCGTGCGGATTTCGTGGCTCATGTTGGACAGGAACGTGCTCTTGGCCAGGCTTGCGGACTCAGCCGTTTCCTTGGCCTTCCGGAGCTCCTGCCCCAGCCGCATGAGGTCGGTGATGTCCCGGCCGATGGCCAGCACGCTTTCCACCTGGCCGTCCTTGGAGAATTCAGGAGCCAGGCGATATTGGATGTGCAAGCTGCTCTCGCCAGGGGTCAGCGTAAGCACCTGGGCTCGCTCCTGCCCCGTCTCGAACACGTTGCGAACCGCCTGCTCGAACTCTTTACGAACCGGTTTCAAAATAGGAGCGTTGGAGAGGTCCCTTCCGATCAGTTCGGACTGGGGTAACTTGAGAGTGCGGGACAGCGCCGCATTGGCGTAGAGGCGCACACAGTCCTGGTTGTAGCGTACGATGATGTCAGGCGAGTTTTCCGCCAGAGCCCGAAATTCCTGCTCCCGGCGGGCCAGGGCTTCTTCCGCGTGTTTCTGTTTCGTGATGTCGCGCCCGACGGCCTGGACTTCGACGATCCTGCCGGTCTCGTCGAACAAGGCCCTATTTACCCACTCGACGCAGTGCTCCTCGCCGTTTGGCGCATGCATGGCATGGCTCCACGACACAAACGGCTGATCCAGCGTGGCGGATGCGAGCAAACATCGCAGCCGTTCGCTGATAAGTGGCGGAAGCATGTCGAAGAGGTTATTGCCCAGGATCTCGCTGCTAGGCGCGCCATGAAACCTGGTGAGGGCTTTGTTCACGAAGGTGATGGTTCCGTCGGGCGTGAAACGACTGACGAACTCGCCCAGGTCTTCCACGATGGCCCGGTAGCGTTCCTGGCTCTCGCGCAGGCGTTCCTCGGATTGCTTGCGCACGGCGATTTCGGTTTCCAGGGCCACCGTGCGCTCGCCAACGCGCTTCTCCACTTCGAGATAGACATGCTCCAGGGTCCGGTTGGACGTCTTGAGCGCCTCGGCCTGCTCCTCGGCCTTGGCCTTGGCCGAGGCAAGCTCCTCCTGCAGCCGCTTCATCTCCGTCACATCCCGGACAATGGACAGGAAGGACTCCACCTGCCCTTGGCTGTTCCGCTGCGGGCGGATCAGGGCCTGGAAATGGCGCGTGCCGATGGGGGTCTTATAGTCGAAGGGCAGGACCTGATCCTGGCCGGTCTCTCTTGCGCGCGTTTGCGCGGCCTCCATCATGCTCAGGAGGTCGTTGGTATTATGGCCGATCTCGCGAGGGTGCCTGCCAACGAGATCCTCGGGGGATAGCAGCCCCGCGGTGGCCTCGCTGATGGCCGGGCTAACGTACTTGTAGCAACCTTCAAGGTCGAAGATGACGATCGTGTCCGGAGCGCTTTCGACGACTCTCTTGAAATCCAGTTCAGACATGTCGTTCCCCGCCGGCGGCAAGCCAAAAGACCAGGAAGGCTCTGGGCATGCGCAGGCTGGCGTTGTCGGGGGATTGTACAATGGCGAGGCGGATGCACTATAGCGCACGAAACAGCAGCAGCAAAGCCTCAAAAAACGGTGGACACGGGTATGGTGGCGATAAATACTATAAGGAGAGTCGTAATTGCGGGAGGATGTGTTGAAGGCCGTGCCGAATAAAAATGAAAACCACGTTGAACATTAATATGGACCTGGCGTCACTGTGCTCAACTGCATAAAAGTCGGGAGAGGGAGTTACCCTCTCCCGGTTCCTATCTCTCGAAGTACGTGTAGCCGCGCATGCCGGCCTCGTAGGCTTCCATGATTTCGCGGCGCTCGGTGGCGGTGATGAGCTGGTCGCGCACCGCCTCCTCGGCCGTACGGCGGAACTGCTCCAGCAGAACCTTGGGCTCGTACTCCACGTAGTCGAGCACGTCGGCCACGGTATCGCCTTCTAGTTCGCGCACGAAGTCGTAGCTGCCGTCGTCATGCACGCGGATGGTGACCACGTTGGTGTCGCCCATGAGGTTGTGCAGGTCGCCCAGGGTTTCCTGGTACGCGCCAACGAGGAACACGCCCAGGTAGTACTCCTCGCCGTTCAGTTCGTGCAGCGGCAGGGTGTGCTTGACCCCGTGCAGGTCGATGAACTTGTCGATCTTGCCGTCGCAGTCGCAGGTGATGTCGGCCAGGATGCCCTGGCGCGAGGGTATGTCATTGAGCCTGTGCACGGGCATGATGGGGAACAGGTGGTCGATGGCCCAGGCGTCGGGCACGGACTGGAACACGCTGAAGTTCGCGTAGTAGATGTCCGACAGGGCCACGTGGATGTCCTTGAGGTCATTGGGCACGTGCTTGAGGCGCCTGGCGTCCTTGGCGATGCGCGTGATGATGGACCAGAAGATGTTCTCGCCCAGGGCGCGTTCGCGCAGGCTCATGGTGCCGTGGCGGAAGCCCGTGCGGATCTCGTCGCGGTAGAACATGGCGTCGTTGTAGCATTCCTGCATGTTCTTGAGCGTCAGCGACTTGTAGACGTCGAGCAGGTTGACGAGGTGCTCGGGCGTGTCCTCGGGCAGGGTTTCGGGCACGGGTGCGGCCTCGAAGCGCGAGACGTCCAGGATGTTGAACAGCAGCACCGAGTAGTAGGCCACCAGCGCTCGGCCCGACTCGGTGATGATGGTCGGGTGGTGGTCGACGCCGGCATTCTCCATGGTCTCCATGACCGTTTCGATGATGTCGGCGCAGTACTCCTCCAACGAGTAGTTGCGGGAGTTGGTGAAGTTGGTGTGCGAGCCGTCGTAGTCCACGGCCAGGCCGCCGCCCAGGTCCAGGTAGCCCATCTTGACGCCTTCCTTGACCAGTTCGGCGTAGATGCGGCTGGCCTCCAGGGCCGCGGAGCGGATGTCGCGGATGTTGGGGATCTGCGAACCCAGGTGGTAGTGCAGCAGCTGCAGGCAGTCGAGCATGCCGCGTTCCTTGAGGGAGTCCACGACTTCCACGAGCTGGCTCGTGTTCAGGCCGAAGATGGAGCGGTCGCCGCCGGACTCGGTCCAGTGGCCGCCGGCCTGGGTGGCGAGCTTCAGGCGCACGCCCAGCAGCGGCCGGATGTTCAGGTAGGCCGCGCGGGACATGATCAGGTCCAGCTCGCTGGGCATTTCCAGCACGAAAAAGAGCTTGTAGCCCATCTTGGTGGCGAACAGGCCCAGGTCGATGAACTCCTGATCCTTGTAGCCGTTGCAGACCAGGCAGGCTTCCTTGTCGCGCAGCATGGCCAGGGCGGCGATGAGTTCGGCCTTGGAGCCGGCCTCCAGGCCATGGTGGAAACGCTGGCCGTAGCGCGTGACCTCGTCGACCACCTGCTCCTGCTGGTTGACCTTGATGGGATAGACCCCGCGGAACTTGCCCTTGTAGTCGAGCTTCTTGATGGCCGCGCGGAAGCTCTCGTGCAGCAGCGATATCTGCGAATCGAGGATGTTCTCGATGCGCAGGAGCACGGGCATGTCGAAGCCGCGCTC
This sequence comes from Desulfocurvibacter africanus subsp. africanus DSM 2603, assembly GCF_000422545.1. Taxonomy (NCBI): domain Bacteria; kingdom Pseudomonadati; phylum Thermodesulfobacteriota; class Desulfovibrionia; order Desulfovibrionales; family Desulfovibrionaceae; genus Desulfocurvibacter; species Desulfocurvibacter africanus. The sequence goes on along the minus strand of NZ_AULZ01000001.1, from coordinate 274,930 downwards.
CTTGATGCCGGCGATGACCTCGGGGATGGATACGGAGACCTTGCGGTTGCTCAGTATCGGCGTGACCACCACGTCGCCGTTGTCGTTGATGTCGAAGTATCCGGCGCCCCAGTTGCGGATGCCGTAGACGTCGGCGGACTTGTCCGCCGTCCAGCGTTCCAGGGTGTTTTTCTTAAGCATTGGTACCCCCGTAGACCTTGCGCAGGAGATTGGAACAGGGAGGATGAGGATTCGCGCGAAGTCCGTGGCCGTGTCCCGCAGGTTCGCGGGACGGTTCGAGATGGCATGATGCGGGCCACTCCAAAAAAAGGAACAGACAAGTACGCCGACACCCCTGGAAAGTCAATGTTGTTTCCGGGGGCGGACCGGAAAGCCAACTCCCGGCGTGCGGCACGCGGTATTCGCGTTCCTGGAAGGCAGTTACCGGCTATTCCGCGATCTCCCTGGCAGGGCCGGTGAAGGAGATGCCCTGGCCGGCTGACGAGCCGACCATGACCGTTTCGACGATGGGCGCGTTGATGGGCTCGCTCGCGCGCCAGCGCACGATGAAGTTGGCGCCCGATCCACCGGTCAGGTCGTTCTGCTCCACCAGGAATTCCTTGGTGCCCATGGCTGGCAACCTTATGGGCTCCTTGATTTGACTGCGCACGAGCTTGCCTTCGGAATTGAAGTACTCGACGCTGGTGATGGTCAGGGCTCGGCGCAGGTCGGTGTTGCGGATGGACAGCATGACGGTCAGTTGGTAGGGCCGCGAGCGTGGACCCTGGTAAGTGTGCGAGTAGGCCGGCACGTAGAGCGTCTGCCCGCGCGACAGGATGGGGCCTGACTGCGCCCAGGCCGGGAGGGCGGCATTCAAGATCATGCCGGTCAGGAGCGCCAGGACCAATAGACTGCGGACTGCTATGTTCACCGTTCTCCTCCATGTCGTGGAGGCCGCAGCATACTCCAAGACCCTGCCTGCCACAATGCGCGGTAGGCCCGACTTGGTGGATGACACCCCTGTCGCGGTCGGGATTGTCATCCTCGGCCGCTGGCGTTTTCCTCGCGCACGGCCAGGGCGAACAGGGGCGCGGCGGCCACCAGGACCAGGGACATGGTCAGGAAGGCCGGAAAGTAGCCGAAGGCGCCCAGGAGGATGCCCGACAGGATGGGGCCGGAGGCGTGGCCTACGTCGAAGATGGTGCCGAACACTCCCATGGCCGTGCCGTACTGGCCGGCCCTGCACATGTCCGCGACCATGGCCGCCGAAGAGGAGGTCACGAAGGCCTCGCCCAGACCGAAGACGAGGGCGGCGGCCAGCAGCGGCCAGAAGCCAGTGAGCAGCGGGATGGCCGCGAAGCTTACGGCGCAGGCCAGAAGCCCGGACACGATGAGCGGCTTGCGGCCGAAGCGGTCCGAGACGCGGCCCATGATGGGCTTGGAGAGCATGGTCACAACGATCTGCGCGGCCCACAGCAGGCCGGCCTCGAAGGCGGTGAGTCCGGCCACGGTCACGGCGTAGATGGGCAGGAAGGCTTCCAGCGCGCCCATGGCCATGTTCTGCAGGCCCTCCATGGACGAGGTGATCACCACGCGCCGGTCGCCGGCCACCTCCTTGATGCCCGAGAGGAACTTGTCCAGTCTGGCCTTGAATCCCGCGCCCTCGACCTTCTCCTCGGTGAGCAGCATGCGCGCGCCGAGCACAAGGGCGGCCAGGCCGGTCACGGCGCAGATGCCGTAGACCAGCTTGAAGGCCCAGGGCGCGTATTCGCCCGGGCTGACGGAGGTCATGGACAGGATGAGGCCGCCCACGGGAGCGCCGAGCAGCCCGCCGATGATGCCCACGGAGGAGAACCAGGAGAGCATCTCGCCCTTGCGGCTGCCGGCCGTGTCCGCCACCACGGCCATGGCCACGGGACCATAGACCGCCGTGGCGAAGCCATGGAAGAAGCGCACGGCCACGAGCATGGCGTAACTCGTGATGAACAGGTAGGCGAAAGGCACGAAGCCGAAAAAGAACAGGCCCATGAGCATGGTCTTGCGCCGCCCGGTGACATCGGACAGCGCGCCCGAGGGGAGCTTGAAGAAGATGCCCGTGACCGTGGAGATGCCCACGGCCAGACCGATGGCCTCGGGCCCGGCGCCAAGATACAGGGCAAACAACGGCAGCACTGGGTTGCGCGCCAGGGCATAGGAGAAGCGGGCCAGGAAGCCCACGGTGCAGAGCATGGCGAAGGTTGTCTTGAAGGTCATGTCAGTCTCCCATCCCTCAGCCATGCGTCCTATTGCATGGGAGCCAGCAGCCGGGAGGCAGCGACGGCCAGGCGGAACCAGAAGCCCCTGCGCGCCAGTTCACCGGGTTCGGCCCGATGCGAGCCCTGGAAGTCCTGCGCGAGCATGGCCTCGACCTGCTCCGTGAAGGCCATGTCGTTAAAGACGGCGGATATCTCGAAGTTAAGCCGGAAGGAGCGGTTGTCCAGGTTAGCTGTACCCACCACGGCGAAGTCGTCGTCCACGAGCATGGCTTTCTGATGCATGAAGCCTTCCGTGTAACGGTAGAAAACCACGCCGCTTTTCTCGGTTTCATCCTGATACGAAAAGGAGGACAGCCAGACCAGCCAGTGGTCGGCCTTCTGGGGCACGAGCACGCGCACGTCCACGCCGCGCAGGGCCGCGAGCTGCAGGGCCTGGACCACGGGCGGGTCGGGCACGAAGTAAGGCGTGGCGATCCACAGCCGCTTTTTGGCCGAATGGATGGCATGCAGATAGAGCAGGTTGCAGTTTTCCAGCTCGTCGGCCGGGCCGGTGGGCAGCACGAGGATGCTGCTCGTGCCGTTCGTGGCTTGCGGCTGCCAGCGCCACTTTGGCACCTCGCCCGTAGCCCAGTCCCAGTCGGCCAGGAAGGAGAGTTGGAAGGCCAGCACGGCCGGTCCGCGCACGCGCAGGTTGGTGTCGCGCCATGGGCCGTAGTAAGGATCCTTGCCAACGTACTCATCGCCCAGGTTTATGCCGCCGGTGTGCGCGATTTCTCCGTCCACCACGACCATCTTGCGGTGGTTGCGGAAATTGATCTGCAGGCGGTTGTGCCGGCCCGTGCCGAAGGCCCTCGCGCGCACGCCGGCCTCGCGCATCTGTTGCCAGTAGCGTTCTGGCGTGTAGTAACAGCCCAGTTCGTCGTACAGGAAATACACGGACACGCCCTCGGCCGCCTTGGCGCACAGCAGCCGGCTCATTTCGCGGCCCACGGAGTCGTCGTGCACGATATAGAACTGCACGAGCACGTATTCCCGCGCGGCCTCGATATCCGCGAACATGGTTCTGAAAGCCTCGGCTCCGTCCACCTGGAGCTTGGCTTCGTTGCCGCGGGTGAAGGGGATGTCGGTCAGCTCCTCAAGAACCCTGTGCTGTTCGGCCACGCCGTCCAAGACCGTGCGAAAGTCGCGGTGCAGGAGCACCAGGCCGCGCCCGACCTCGCGGACGCGCTCGGAGCGTACGCGTATGGAGCGCACGTAACCCTTGAATTTGTTGCGGCCGAAGACGAGATAGAGCGGCAGGGCGATGTAGGGCAGGGTCAGCAGGGACACGATCCAGGCCACCGCTCCCTGGGCCGTGCGCACGCCGAACATGGCGTGCACGGCGGCGGCCATGCCCAGCAGATGCACGCTCACCCACAGCGCACCAAACCACCAGTAATCCCCGAACACGGCACTCCCTTGCTGCTACGCTCGTGCACGAGCGCACGTCGCTGGAAACAAGCATACATGATGCAGGCTTAGGCAGGCAATGCGGCAGTGTTGTCCGAACTCTGGCGGTCATGGAGGGAGCTGGAGAGGTGCGACGGCCCCCTGGACCCGCGAAGTGTGTTGTCCGGCTACGCTGGGGAGGTGCGCAGCGCCTGCCGAGTCCCTGCCGGACGGAGAAGCCTGGCGGTTCAAATCGGCGGCGGCTTGCGGCGGGCGCGCATGAGCAGCACGGCCCACAGGAGCAAGGCCGCTACGGCCAGGGATGCGAATACCTCGGCCTCGTGGCGGCCAAGCTCCTGGATCGCGCGGCTCAGGCTGCGGCCGAACACGAAGCCCAGCGACCCTCCGGCCGAGGCCCAGATCAGGGCTCCGATCGCGTTGAGCGGCACGAAGAGCGCCAGGCGTATGCTGCTCAGGCCCAGGGCGAAGGGAATCACCGTGCGCATGCCGTACAGGAAACGAAAACCCAGGGTCACGGGCACGCGGTGCCGGGTCAGCAGGCGGTCGGCCCTGGCGATCCGGTTCAGGAGCGCGGGGCGTTTGCGCAGGAAGGGCCTGCCCCTGAACCGACCGAGCAGGAAGAACATCTGGTCGGTCAACATGGAGCCGACAAAGGCCGCGACAATCACCCCGGGCAGGGACAGGTAGCCCTGATGGGCCAGAAAGCCTCCCAGGACAAGGATCATCTCGCCTTCCAGAAAGGTGCCCAACATGATGGCCAGGTATCCGTACGTAACTATAATGCCTTGATATTCAATCAAGCTCATGCGCTTATCGCTTCCTCCATGGAGTATTTAGCCCTTGAGCCACTGGCTCGAGCATCCCGCCAAGCTACACCATGGCGGCGGTTTGGCGCAACGCGCATGAAGAGCGCAGGTCCTGTCCAAAGGAAAAGCGCCCGGCCGGATACCCGGCCGGGCGCTTTTCCTTGCCTGGCGAGTCGCTCGTCAGGATTCGTCCACGATGATCTTCCAGCCTTCGGCGGACTTGGCCAACTCGAAGTCGCCCCGCTTTCGCGCCGAGAAGGGCCCCTGCTTGGCGCGCACCTCGATGCTCAGGTCGGCGGAATCGCCATTCACGTCCAACTCCTCGATGTCCCAATCCACGATGAATGCCCGCCGTTGGTCGTACTTGGCGAGCTTGTCCCGGAGCTTAGGCGCGTATTCCTCGACGCTCAGCCATTTTTTGGAAAACAATCCCGAGTCGCTGATGCGCGCGTCGGGCGCGTACAAGTCCAGGATGCCGGCGACATCGCGTTTGTTGAAGCAGGTCACGTAGTACTGCACCATACCGGCGATGGTCCGGTGGTCTTCCTTGGCGGCCTGGGCCGACAACGGCAGAATCGTGAGCGCCGCCAGCATGGCCATGGCTACGGCCATGGTAAGGCCGGTTAGTTTGCGGGACATGGTGCCTCCTTTGCCGGTGTTTGCCGGCTCAGTGCCGGAAGCTAATTCCGCTGCGCCGTCATGGCAACGTCAAGATCGAAGGAAAAGCGCATGGAAGCGGACATCCCTTGCCCAAGGGCCTGAAAAGGCGGCATTCCGAGCAGACCTGCGGCCGGGACATTGAGGCTGCCAGGACGGCGCACTCCGCAGGACGTATCAGGGTGGGCAGGCCGCCGATCCGTGCGGAAGCGTCGACAGGTTGCCACGGTGATGATGGCCGATCAGTCAGTAGATGCGGATTGGAGGGATATTAGAGCATTTTGCTTTTGAAAATGCTCTGCAAGCCATGCGTCGGCATGGCTTGCCGCCGCGTAGGCGTAGGCGCAATTCACTTGCGCCGTCAACGCCGGAGCGGGCGTCTTAAAAGCAATCTGCTTTATAGAGCGCAGGCCTTGAGCGGATGAAAAGCCGGGAGAGGCAGGGCCTCTCCCGGCTATAAACAATGCGCTAATACGCTTCTTCGTGGTCCAGGTCCTCGTCGCCCATGGGCTTGGCGAACATGATATGCGCCCAGGTCTGGTAGGCGATGACGATGGGCACGAAGATGCCCACCACCACGAGCATGATGGTCAGGGTCAATTCGCTGGAGGAGGAGTTGTAGGCCGTTACGCTCCAGCCCGGATTGAGACGCGAGGGCAGCAGGGCCGGAAACAGGCCGATGATGCCGAAGAAGGTCACGGCCACGATGGTCAGGGCCGAGGCACCCATGGCGGGCCACATGCGCCGGGAGCCCAGGAAGGTGCGCGTGGCGATGAGCCCGATTACGGCCAGCAGCGGCACGATGAGCAGGACCGGCCAGCGCAGATAGTTGGAGAAGAGCTGCGTCTCCACGGCGGTGTAGGCCAGGAAGAGCACCAGGACGATGGCGAAGGCGATCCAGAGCTTTTCGGCCATGGCCTGGGAGCGCTTCTGCAGCTCACCGTCGGTGCGCAGGCCCAGCCACAGCGCCCCGTGCAGGAAGAACATGACGACGAACAGCACGCCGCCGGCCAGGCCGTAAGGATTGAGCAGGGTCAGCAGGCCGCCCTGGAAGATGCCCTGCTCGTCCAGCGGCAGGCCGCGGAAGATGTTGGCGAAGGCCACGCCCAGCAGCAGGGCGACCACGAAGCTGCTGACCACGTGCAGCCAGTCCCAGGTGCGTTGCCAGGCGGCGCTTTCGACCTTGCCGCGGAACTCGAAGGACACGCCGCGCAGGATGAGCATGAACAAGAGCAGCATGAGAGCGGTGTACAGGCCGCTGAACATGGCGGCGTAGGCCGCCGGAAAGGCCGCGAAGGTCGCGCCGCCAGCGGTGATGAGCCAGACCTCGTTGCCGTCCCAGAACGGCCCGGAGGCATTGAGGATCATGCGCCGGTCGCGCTCGTTCTTGGCCAGGACGGGCATGAGGGCGCCAGCGCCCAGGTCATAGCCGTCGAGCATGAAGAACACGGCCCACAGCAGGCCCCAAAGAAAGAACCAGATGGCTTGCAGATCCATTGAGCGTCCTCCTTGAGTTCGGCGCTAGGCCGCCTTGGGGCCTTTTTTGGCGTAGTGGACAATGAGCCAGAACCCAGTAATTCCGAGCAGGGTGTAGATGGCGACGATGCTGCCGAGGCTGAACCAGACCTGCGCGGAGTTGATGGCCGGGGATACCGCATCCGAGGTGCGCATGATGCCGTAGACGATCCACGGTTGACGGCCGACTTCGGCCACGGCCCAGCCTGCCTGCAGAGCGAGGTAGGGCAGCGGGATGGCCAGCAGCAGCGCCCACAGGAGGGCCTTCTGGTTCTCGATGTCATTGCGCTTGAGCCAGGCCCAGCCCATGAGCGCGATGAACAGGGTGCCCAGGCCGACCATGATGCGGAAGGACCAGAAGGTCAGCTGCACGGGCGGCCGCTCGTCCTCCGGGAAGTCCTTGAGACCCTTCACCGTGGCGGACGGATCGTTGTAGGCCAGGATGGACAGCATCGAAGGCAGCTTGATGAACTCCATTGAGTTGCGCTCGTCTTCCGGGTCGGGGAGGACCAGCAGGTGCATGGGCGCGTGGTCCGTGGTCTCCCAGTGAGCTTCCATGGCCGCCAGCTTGGCGGGCTGGACCGAAGCAACTTCGTTGCCGTGGAAGTGGCCCTGTACGGCCACGAACAGCGAGGCGAAGATGCCGAGCGGAAGGGCCAGGCGGAAGGAGCGCCGGAAGAAGTCCACATTGGATTTCCTGAGCAGATGCCAGGCCGAGATGCCCATGACGAACATGGCCCCGACCAGGAACGAGCCGCTTACGGTATGCAGGAACTGCTGCCAGCCGAAGCTGTTGGTTATCACGGCGGTGAAGCTTTCAAGCTCCGCGCGGCCGTTGCGGATGACGTAGCCCACGGGGTTCTGCATCCAGCCGTTGGCCAACAGAATCCAGACGGCCGAGATGTTCGCGCCGAAGAAGATGAGCCAGGCCACGGTGGCGTGGAACCTGGGCGAGAGCTTCTTCCAGCCGAAGACCCACACGGCGATGAACGTGGACTCCAGGAAGAAGGCCGCCGTGGCCTCGATGGCCAGCAGCGAGCCGAAGATGTCGCCCACATAGGCCGAATAGCGGCTCCAGTTGGTGCCGAACTGGAATTCCAGGGTGATGCCCGTGACCACGCCGATGGCGAAGTTGATGAGGAACAGCTTGCCCCAGAATTTGGTCATGCGAAGGTAAGTCTTGTCGCCCGTGCGCACCCATTTGGTTTCCATGGTGGCCACAAGCAGGGACAGGCCCAGGGTCAGCGGCACGAACAAGAAATGGAAGAACGTCGCCGCCGCGAATTGCAGCCGAGACAAGAACAAGGGATCCATTCACTCTCCTCCGCGTTGAGTATGCCGATCCAAATATGCGGCAGAATTGCAGAGGTAACTATCATATTGGAAAGAAAACGCAATAGGAATGATTTTGAATAAGGGTCAAGAGAGCATAAAACTTAATGGTAGGCCGTGCCGGCAGGCGGCTCGCTGGAAGTACTGAAACGACAATCATCCACCTTCGAGGTAGCGGTTCTGAATATGGTAGGCTTTGCTGAGTCGCCGATGGCCTGATTGTACACTGGGAATGGTAGTAGCAACACTTCACGCGCGGGGCGTGAGTGTGGTTGGCGTGAATTACGATCCCATTAGTATATGCTTGGTAAGTATGTACCTTTCAGGTCAGTACTTGTCTTTATCTCAGATTCGTTCCAAATCAGCCAAACTATAAATTCGAGCTCAAACTTTCGAAGGAGAACCCATGAAAGCGATAGCCATAAACGGCAGTCCCAGAAAGAAATGGAACACGGCGACGCTGCTGGAGAACGCCCTGGCCGGGGCCAAGGACAACGGCGCGGAGACCCGGCTCGTGCACCTGTACGACCTCGCGTACAAGGGCTGCATCAGCTGTTTCGCCTGTAAGAAGATCGGCGGAAAGAGCTACGGCCGCTGCGCCGTGCAGGATGAGCTTACCCCTATCCTGGACGAGGTCGCCGAGGCCGATGTCTTGATTCTGGGGTCACCCTTCTACTTCCGAACGGAAACCGGCGAGATGCGTTCATTCATGGAACGCCTTCTGTTCCCGTACCTGACCTACACGCCGGGCTACGCCTCCATCTTTCCCGGGAAGATCCAGACCGGGCTCGTCTACACCATGAACGTTCCCGCGGAAGTCATGGCCACCATTAACCAGGACGTGGCCGCATCGGCATCACAGTTTACCATGGCCCGCACCTTCGGGAATTGCGAGACCCTGCTGTGTACGGACACGTATCAGTTCGACGACTACTCGAAATACCTGTGCACGGCCTTCGATGCGCAGGCCAAGGCCAAGCGGCGCGAGGAAGTGTTCCCGCAGGATTGCGCGCGGGCCTATGAACTGGGCGCCAAGCTGACCCAGGCGGCGAAGGCGGGTTAGCGCTTCGCAAGAGAATCGGGAAAGGCGTTGCCCTCCCCGAACCCCACCCACCAGGGCCTTTCCAGATAAGGGGGGGGGCCCTGGACCCCTTTTTCAGGGCCGGTCGATTCAGGCGGAGGGACCGCCTGAATCGACCGGCCCTGCGTTTCCAACGCTCATGCTCTTGCCCAATCATTTAGCGGGTTCAGGGTTGCTTCGACCATGAACCCGCTAAAAAAATGCGGGGGGCCGGGGGGAGTGCTTACTCCCCCGGCCGCCGGAGGCATCTTAAAGCATTTTGCATTTCAGACGCTCCCTTCGGCGTTGACGGCGCAAGTGAATTGCGCCTACGCCTACGCGGCGGCAAGCCATGCCGACGCATGGCTTGCAGAGCATTTTCAAAAGCAAAATGCTCTAAGTTGGCTACAGCAGGAATCCGACAACGTACTTGCCGCCCGTGTAGACGATGACGGCGGCGAGCATCCACTTGATGGCCTTGGCCGGCACATGCTTCTGCATGCGCGCGCCCAGGTACATGCCGACCATGCCTCCCAGGCCGAAGAGCAGACCTAGGGTCCAGTCCGGAGCCACGGATACGTTGGGATAGAGCGGCGCGATGGCCTGGTAGAAGGCCACGCCTGCCACGGAGGTCACGAAGGTGCCCATGAGCGCTGCGCCGGCCACGGTGTACACGGGCAGATGGAAGAAGGTCACGAAGAAGGGCGCGATGATGGCTCCGCCTCCGATGCCGTACACGCCGCCGATGATGCCCACAATGAAGCTCAGGCTGAAGATGCCGATGGACGAGACATCGTACACCTCACTGTAGAACTCGTAGCATATGCGCGTGAGCGAGAAGCGGCGCACGCGGACCGTGGGCAGCGGATTTCCTGACTGCGCGGACTGGGCGGCCCGCTGCCTCCAGGCCTTGACCTGCTCCTGAAAGCGCTTCTCGGCCGAGGCCTTGTCCTGGCCCGTGGCCTTCTTCCTGGTCAGATCGCGCACGAGCCGAAAGCCTATGTACAGGAGCACGAGGCCGGCGAAGAGCTTGAAAGCGCCGGGATCGGGTAGGTATTTCACGCGCACGATCGCGCCGATGAGCACGCCCGGCAAGGTGCCGATGACGACCATCCAGGTCAGGGGCCAGACCATGCGGCCCTCGCGGATGAAGCGGTACACGCCGCTGGGGATGGCCACCACGTTGTAGAACTGGTTGGTGGCGCTGACCGAGGGCGCGGTGTAGCCGAGGAAGGAAACCTGGAACGGCAGGAGCAGGAAAGCGCCGGACACCCCGCCCATGGAGGTGAAGAAGGACACGACCAGGGCGGTCAGCGGCGGCACCCAGGGCGAAACGTCGATGCCTGCGACCGGGAAGTGCATGACGGGCTCCTTGGTTTGTACTGACACGAATTCTCCAGTTTCCGTGTTAGTTAAAGCATAGCTCGCCTTGTGCTATTTGTCACTAAATAAGCAATCCAAGTTACAACCTTTCGTTTTCTTGTGGAAAACCGTACCTTGGGCGACGACGGCAGCCTAGCCGGACACTCAGCCGAGGAACAGCATAGCATGCCCCCAAAAACCATCGAAACGGAAGCGCTTGAGCGCATGGTGGACAGCATCGAGCGCGTCGAGGAACGCCCGGCGGGTAAGGCTCGCCCTGGCGCGGCCATGGCCGTGCCAGGCGAGGTGCGCCACCTGGACACGCTGCAGCTCGCCACCGTGAGCGCGGCATTCCGCGACTGGGCTGGCAAGAGCCCGCGCCGGGACGTGCGCGCTTCGCGCCTGCGCGTGCTGCTGACCTACCTGCTGCTGCGCTGGACCGGGGCCAAGCTGGGCGAGGTGCTGGCACTGGACGACCGCCGGGACCTGGACCTGGAAGCGGGCGTGGCGCGCCTGGGCAAGGAGGGCGGCCGCAACGGCCGGGAGGTGCGCCTGCCCGAGCCGGCCGTGCGGGAAATCGCCGATGCGCTCTCCGACCCCGGCCTGGACCCGTTCCGAGGCGAGATCATGCGCCTGGACCCGGCGCACATCCGGCGCAAGCTGTACGAGCGGGCCGAGGAGGCCGGTTTGCCGCACGAGGCCCTGAACCCCTCGGTGCTGCGGCGCTCGCGGGCCATAGAACTCCTGCGCGCCGACGTGCCCCTGACCATCGTGCAGGCCACGCTCGGCCAGTCCTCGTCCGACCTCACGGCCTCGCTGGTGGAGTTCAGCGAGGATGACACGCGGCGCATCATGGCCCGCACCCTGGAGCGCGAGGCCCGGCGCACATCCAGCGCGCGCAATGCCTTCTTCGGCAAGATCGCGGCCGTGCGCCTGGGCGACATCCAGGCCGAAGTGGACATGGCCACCCTGGGTGGTATGCGTATCATTTCCGTGGTCACCACACGCAGCATCGAGGACCTGGGACTGCGGCCGGGAACGCCCGTCACCGCCGAGATCAAGGCTCCGCTAGTGGCCCTGGTCAAGAGCGGAGAGCCATACCCCGCGAGCATCGAGAACCGCCTGCCCGGCAGAGTGGAAGAGATCCGCGCCGGCCGTGTGATCAGCGAAGTCACGGCCTGTCTGACGGACGGCACGCGCATGGTTTCGCTCATCACCACCGAGAGCGCCGAGCGGCTGGCCCTGGCGAACGGCGACGCCGTGCAGGTCCTGTTCAGCGCCTTCGCCGTGGTGCTCAAGGTGGATTGAGGAGGCGGGTTCCCATCACATCCGCCATCTGGTAGGCTCGGGCAAAGGCCCGAATGCAGCCGCAAGGCGGGCGCAAGTCTGGGAGGCCCTCATGGCGCAAGCAAGCCGGCGCGACAGGACCGCCATCTCTCGCGAGAATTTCGACGCCGTTGTCTTCGACCTGGACGGCGTGATCACCCGCACCGCCGAAGTGCACTTCCTGGCCTGGAAGCGCATGTTCGACGACTATCTGAGCGAATGGGCCCAGCGCGAAGGGCGCAAGCAGGAGCCATTCGGCAGCCAGGACTATCAGCACCATGTGGACGGCAAGCCGCGCTACGAGGGAGTGACGGCGTTCCTCGCCTCGCGCGGCATCGAGCTGCCTTACGGCACGCCCGAGGACAGTCCGGACAAGGAGACTGTCTGCGGCCTGGGCAATCGTAAGAATGAAATCTTCCGACAACTTCTGCGCGAGGGCGGGGTGCGTGTCTTCGATCACGCCGTGGACCTGGTGCGCCGCCTGCGGGACAAGGGCTTCGGCGTCGCCGTGGTTACGTCGAGCAAGAACTGCAAGGACGTGCTCGAAGCCGCGGGCATCGAAGATCTGTTCGACGTGCGCGTGGACGGCCTCGTGGCAGCGCGGGACGGCCTGGCCGGCAAGCCGGCTCCGGACACCTTTGTGGCGGCGGCCGAGCGCCTGGGCTCGCGTCCGGAGCGGGTGGCAGTGTTCGAGGATGCGGAGTCGGGCGTCGAGGCCGGGCACCGGGGCCATTTCCGTCTCGTGGTCGGCGTGGATCGCGTGGGCCACGGCCCGGAGCTGGCCCGCTCCGGCGCGGACGTGGTGCTGACCGACCTGGCCGATGTGGAGGTGCGGGCGTGAATCGGGACGTCGCGAAAACACGTGTTTTGCCCTCGGCCCTGGACCATCTGGACGAGATCATCGCCCGTTCCGAAGGCAGGGCGCTGGCCCTGTTCCTGGACTATGACGGCACGCTGACGCCCATCGTCAGCAAGCCCGAGCTGGCCGTGCTTTCCAAGTGCATGCGCAAGGCGGTCAAGCAGATCTCGGAAGAAACCACCGTGGGCGTTATCAGCGGCCGGGCCCTGGCCGACGTACGCAAGCACATGGATCTGCCTGGGTTGGCCTATGCCGGCGACCATGGCTTCAGCATGCTCGCGCCCGACGGCAGGCCGATGGATTACGAGCCGGCCAAGGAATTTCTGCCCGACGTGCGGCAGGCCGCCGATGAGCTGGACAAGCGCCTGGGCGGAATTCCCGGCGCACAGGTCGAGCGCAAGGACTACTCCCTGGCCGTGCACTTCCGCAATGTGGCCGACGAAGACATGGACCACCTGCGCAAGGCCGTGGAGGAAGTCGAGAACAAATACCCCAAGCTGCGCTTCTCGGGCGGCAAGATGATCTACGATATCAAGCCGCGCATGGACTGGGACAAGGGACGGGCCCTGAACCACATTCTCGAATCCCTGGGCCTGGGCGACGGCAAGGCGCTGCCCGTGTACATCGGCGATGACACCACGGACGAAGACGCCTTCCGGGCCATCAAGGGGCGCGGCGTGCCCATCCTCGTAGCCGAGAACCCGGAGGGGACCGAGGCGGACTACCTGCTGTTGGATCCGTCGGAGGTTGAGCACTTCCTGGGTCGCCTATTGGACCGGCTGCGCGAGATCCGCGAACCCGAAGGGCCGGAAGCCCTCGGCAGCAAGGCCGGGGCCAGGGACTATGGCGAGTGGGGTCTGGTCTACGACGATTATCGGCCCGGCCAGGAAGGTCTGCGCGAGGCTCTCACGGCCCTGGGCAACGGCTATTTCGTCACGCGCGGTGCCTGCTTCTGGGCCTCCGACGACGGCACGCACTACCCCGGAACGTATCTGGCCGGCGGCTACGACCGATTGGAAAGCGAGATCAGGAGCAAGGCCCTGACCAACGAGGATCTGGTGAACATGCCCAACTGGCTGCACCTGACCTTCCGCCGACCCGGCGGGGAGTGGTTCGCGCCCAAGCCCGAGGATCTATCCGGCTACCGCTTGCTGTTGGACATGGAGAGCGGCCTGAGCGTGCGCACCTTCACCTGGATCGACGCCGAGGGCCGGCGCACCAAGGTCGAGGAGCGCCGCCTGGTGCACATGCGCTACATGCACGTGGCCGCGCAGTGCGTCACGTTCACTCCGCTGGACTGGTCCGGCGAGCTGGAATTCCGCTCGGCCCTGGACGGCGGCGTGACCAACAACGGCGTGGAGCGCTACCGGGAGCTGGCCGGCAAGCACCTGGAGGTGCTGGAGACAGGCTCCGTGGACCGCGAGACGGTCTGGATCAAGGTGCGCACCGTGCAGTCGCGGCTGGAAGTGGCCATGGCCCTGCGCACCAGGGCCTTTCATGGCGACGGCGGGGCCGAGCGATTGGAGTGCAGCATGGTCGGCGAGAACGGATTCGTGGGCCAAACCTTCAGGTTGCGCCTGGAGCAGCACCGGCCAACGCATGTCCAGAAGGCCATGACCGTGTTCACCTCGCGTGACCGGGCCATAGCCGAGGCCGGCTTGGCCGTGCGCGAGTCCATAGGCCGTGTGATCGATTTCGAGCCGCTGCTGGCCGACCATGCCCTGATCTGGAAGCAGATCTGGAGCTACTTCGACATACGTTTCAAGCTCAAGGCGGATGATCGTGACAGGTTCCAGATGATTTTGCATCTGTACACCTTTCATCTGCTGCAGACCTCCTCGCCGCACACGCGCGCCATCGATGCGGGCGTGCCGTCGCGCGGCTGGCACGGCGAGGCCTACCGCGGCCACGTCTTCTGGGACGAGCTGTTCATCTTCCCGCTGCTCAATTTCCGTATCCCGGAAATCACGCGCAGCCTGCTCATGTACCGTTACCGCCGTCTGCGCGAGGCGCGGGCCATGGCCAAGGACGCCGGCCACAGCGGCGCCATGTACCCCTGGCAGAGCGGCAGCAGCGGCCGCGAGGAGAGCCAGCTCCTGCACCTTAACCCCAAGTCGGGCCAGTGGGGACCGGACAACTCCAGACTACAGCGCCACGTCAACGCGGCCATCGCCTTCAATATCAGCCAGTACTACCAGGTCACGGGCGACCTGGAGTTCATGGCCTTTTACGGCATGGAGATGCTGCTGGAGATCGCCCGTTTCTGGGCCGCCGTCTGCGTATGGAACCAGGAGATGGAGCGGTACGAGATCAAGGGCGTCATGGGTCCTGACGAATACCACGAAGGCTATCCCTGGCGTGACGAGCCGGGCCTGGACAACAACTTCTATACCAATCTCATGGCCGTGTGGACCCTGGACGAGGCCCTGCGCCTGCTCGATCTCATGCCCGAGGACGTGGCCAGCGAGGTGAGCGAACGCGTGTACCTGCACAAGGACGAGCTTCAGCACTGGGAGCACATCACCGAGCGCATGCGCCTGGTCTTCCTCGATACGCCCGAGGGGCAGGTCCCGGCCCAGTTCGAGCACTATGACCGGCTGGAGGAGTTCGACTGGCAGGGCTACCGACAGAAGTACGGCGACATCCAGCGCCTGGACCGCGTGCTTAAGGCCGAGGGCGACACGCCCAACCGCTACAAGGCCTCCAAGCAGGCCGACGCGCTCATGGTCTTGTATCTCTTTTCGCGCGAGGAGATCGAGCGGCTGTTCAGCCAGCTCGGTTATCCCTTCGACCCGGCCATGATCCCGCGCACCATCGAGTACTACCTGGCGCGGACCTCCCACGGCTCCACGCTCAGCTTCGTGGTGCACGCCCGCGTGCTCAGCCGCCTGGACCGCCGCAAGTCCTGGAGCCTGTTCTGCGACGCGCTCAAGAGCGACGTGGAGGACATCCAGGGCGGCACCACGCCCGAGGGCATCCACGCGGGCGCCATGGCCGGGGCCGTGGACATCATCCAGCGCGGCTACACGGACATGGAGATGCGCGGCGACGTGCTCTGGTTCAACCCGCGCATCCCCGAGCCCATGGAGCGCATGAAAACGCGCATCCGCTTCCGCGGCCACTCCCTGCAAATCGAGGTCACAGAGGACCTGCTAACGGTCACGGCCTGCCGCACGGCCATGCAGCCCATCCGAATCGGCTACAAGAATCGGGTGTATACCTTGCAGTCCGGGGACGTGAGGAGGATCAAGCTGGTGGGCGGGTAGAGTCTTTTGCGCAGATTCCGCTTAGTGCAGGCAGACGCGTGTTTTTTCCAAGACCATGGCCGGGGATCGGACTATTTCTTCCTGTCATTACACAACAGGAGGAAATAGCCATGAACGGATTCGCAGCTCTGCTTGAAAACGGCTCGATCATGTCCCAGGGCAGGGAAATCAGCACCGCCGACATCGAATGGACGCCAGCCGCATTTCCGGGCGTGCAGCTCAAGCATCTCCTCAAGGCCGTGGACACGAACGGAAGGTTCAGCATACACCTTGTGCGCGTCCGCGATGGTCATGAGATCGGCGACCACGCCCACGCGACGCAGCAGGAGCTGCACCAGGTGATCGAGGGCTCCGGCCTCTGCGTTCTGTCGGACAGGGAGATCGACTATGCGCCGGGATCGTGCGCGGTCATGCCGCAGGGAGCCAGGCACAGGGTCGTCGCTCAGGGCGGCGATCTCCATCTTCTGGCGACGTTCGTGCCTGCCTTGCTCTGATTATCCGCCGGCAATCCGGCCCACTCTGCGGGAAGGGGCATGTCAAAGCACATGGCGCTGAAGCGCATAGCCATTCCAGCCCTGGACGGGGCGGTGCTCATGTCGATCGAGCGCGGCAGGGCCATCGCGGCCCGCCACGCCCACGAGTCCATGCTGATCGGCCTCGTGCGGGCGGGCGCGCGCGAACTGACCGTGCGGCGGACGCGCGTGAACGTCCCCACTGGCGGCATGTTTCTGCTCAATCCCGACGAGCCGCATTCCTCGACGACAATGCCTGGCGATGGCGAAAGCTACAGCGCGCTCTGCCTGCCGCCCGAAGCCCTTTACCGCATCCTTGACGACGCAGGCTCGGCTCCGGCCGGGCAGACTCGCTTTGCCCGGCCTCTCGCCTTGGATGCCGACATCCGCTCGGCATTCGTGAGGCTCGTAGAAAAACTGGAGGAAAGCGCGTCCTTCTACGTGCTCAGCCAGTATTTCCAGGCGCTTTTCGTCATGCTTGCGAATCATGGAATTTGTGTCGACCCCCCTCGCCAGCCCGATGCGGGCGCAGGCGGCCTGGAACGTGCGCGCAGGATCATCCTTACCGAATGCGACCGCGACGTGACGCTCGACGAGCTTGCCCAGGCCGCACGGGTCTCACCCTCCGCCCTGGTCCGGGGATTCGCCCGTCGCTTCGGGCTCACGCCGCACGCCTACCTCGTCCGCGCCCGGCTCAAGCGAGCCAGGATGCTTCTCGACCAGGGCGTGCCGCAGAGCGAAGCCGCCGCCACGACCGGCTTCTTCGACCAGAGCCACTTCGCCAACGCCTTCAGGAAATACTACGGCCTTTCTCCAGGGAGATACCGTGCAGCCCTTGGGCTGCATGAAAAATCCTCTGAAAAAACTGCTGAGCATAAGCAAGGCGTTGAAAGAAGTGAGCATCCGCGCTTGCGCGCGCTCGTTCACGGTCAAGTCCTGCCGCACGGCCATGCAGCCCATCAGGATCGGCAACAAGAACCGGTTGTATACCTTGCAGTCCGAGGACGTGAGGAGGATCAAGCTGGTGGGGGATGACTACGCTGTGCGTGCGGGCCAGCCATGCGGCATTGTCATTGTAGAAAAGGAAAAGCCCGGCCTAGGCCGGGCTTTTTCGCGAAATGGCTCAGAGCATTTTGCTTTTGAAAATGCTCTGCAAGCCATGCGTCGGCATGGCTTGCCGCCGCGTAGGCGTAGGCGCAATTCACTTGCGCCGTCAACGCCGGAGCGGGCGTCTTAAAAGCAATCTGCTCTAATGAATCGTGGTGCTTCAAGGCCTACACGGCCTTCTTCACTACCTCGATGATCTTCTTCTGGTCGTCCTGCGTGAGGTACGGGTGCATGGGCAGGCTGAGGATGGTCTGGGACAGCCCCTCGCTCACGGGCATGCTGCCCTGCTTGTAGCCCAGGTTCGAGAACACGGGCTGCAGGTGGCAGGGGATGGGGTAGTAGATCATGCTCGGAATATCCTGAGCCTTGAGCGCGGCCTGCAGAGCGTCGCGCTTGTCGGTCAGGATGGAGTACTGGGCCCAGGAAGAGCGGTAGCCGTCCGGGATGAGCGGGGTCGTGACCTTGCCGGCCAGGCCTGCGTCGTAGCGCTCGGCCACGGCCTGGCGAGCGTCGAGCTCGGCCGGGAAGATGCGCAGCTTGGCCTTGAGCACCACGGCCTGGAAGGTGTCGAAGCGGGCGTTCAGGCCCAGGCGCACGTTGTAGTAGCGGTCGTGACCCATGCCGTGCACGCGGATGGAGCGCATGACATCGGCCAAGTTGTCGTCATCCGTGAACACCGCGCCGCCGTCGCCGTACACGCCCAGCGGCTTGGCCGGGAAGAAGCTCGTGGCGGTCACGTGCGGGATGGCGCTGACCGGGCGGCCCTTGTACACGCCGCCGAAGCCCTGGGCCGAGTCGCCGATGACGTACAGCTTCTCGCGGGCGGCGATGGCCATGATGCGGTCGTAGTCAGCGGGCAGGCCGAAGAGGTCCACGGGCATGATGGCCTTGAGGGTGAGGTTTTCGTAGCCGGTCGGCAGCGGATGGATGGACGGGTCCTTCGCCTTGATGGCCTTGATGGCCAGCTCAAGCTTGGCCGGATCGATGTTGAAGGTGCGCGGGTCCACGTCGACCACCACGGGCGTGGCGCCCAGCAGCGCGATGGACTCCAGCGTGGCGAAGAAGGTGAAGGGCGTGGTCAGCACCGCGTCGCCTGCTCCGATGCCCATGGCCATGAGCGGCATGAGCAGGGCGTCGGTGCCCGAGGAGCAGGTGATGGCGTGTTTGGTGCCGGCGAAGGCGGCGAGCTGATCCTCGACTTCCTTGATCTCCGGACCCATGATGAACTGGCAGTGGGCGAACACGCGGTCGAAGCCCTGGCGGATTTCCTGTTCCACCTGGGCGAGTTGGCTCTTGATATCCACAAATGGGATAGCCATGGGGAGGACTCCTTAAGATGCGCGGGCGGGGATCGGTAGGTTGGGCTGTGGATCGTTCCGGCCCGCGTGGTGATGGTGTCGGTTCTTGTTGATTGGCGCAGAGGCGCAAGGAGTTCGCATACGCCGCTTGGCATTCGAAGGCAAATGCTTTCGACAGGCGATCAAGAGAGCATGCGCAGGGCCCAGGGCGCGATCAGGCGGCTTACGAGCAAGAGTATGCCGGTGGTCGCGGAGCCTTGCAGGTAGCGGCCATGGCCCGCAAAGAAATCAATCTTTTCCAGAGGTTTTCCAAGACTTACGGCTACGTATTTTAGAGCATTTTGCTTTTGAAAATGCTCTGCAAGCCATGCGTCGGCATGGCTTGCCGCCCCGCAGGCGTAGGCGGAATGTAGTTCCGCCGTCAACGCCGAAGGGAGCGTCTGAAATGCAAAATGCTTTATGTGGCGCGAGTCGAATAGGCGGAGCATGAGAACAGCACCGAGTCGAGACGTGAGGAATCGGAGAGGGGCGCACCCTCTCCGATTCCTCACGTGGTCACGTCGCTCCGCGCGTTCTCACTGACAGTGTCGCTTCCCTCGGCATGGGTCTGCTGGGGAAAGACGATGATCTGTCCCACCTCGATGCTGTTCGGATCCAGGATCGCCGGATTGGCCGACAGTACGGCCGCCAGAGCCGTGCGATCCGCGCGGCCGTAAACCTTGCGGCAAAGGCTTACCAGGGAATCGCCCGGCGCCACGATCACCTCTTGCAGGCGTCTGTCCAGCTCCTCGCATGTCTCGCCGATGGCCGGAGGCCGCAGGACGACGACACCCGCAAAGGGCCCTGCCGTGGTTTCCATATCCGCCCAACTCGGTGAAGGCACGCCGGCCGCCCAGGGGGCCTCGAACCGCTGTACGCTGGCCGAGGCCTGGCCCAGCAGGTCTCCGGCCACGAGCTCCAGGCCGTGGACCAGGGACTGGCGAGTCCACCAGGCCAGGGCCGAGACGATCAACAGGCAGGTCGCGGCCGTGGTCAGGGTCTTGCCCATGGGCAGGCGGAGCGGAGCATGGCTGGGCATGTCGCCCACGGCCTGGCGAACCATGGCGCAGGTGACGGGAAAACAGCCGCGGGCCTCGCCCGTGGCCAGAACCGCTTCGGCGAGCATGTCCAGCAGCCTGGGCACCCCTCCGGACAGCTCGGCCAATCGGCGGCGAGCCCTGGACGTGAAGGCTTCGCCCGTACCGCTTGGCGGGCGTCCATACTTCCAGCGCACATAGGTCGCGCTTTCCCTCTGCTCCATGGGGCGCAGCACGACGCTACGGCAGAGGCCGCCCAGTGGGCTCAGCTCCGGTTCGTCGAGCTTGTCGAGAAGCTCGGGCCGGCCCAGGAGCAGCAGCTGCACGGCGCTTCGGCCCGGCTGCCACGGATTGGCCAAGTACGCGAGTGCCTTGAGGGTGCTTGGGGCAAGCAGCTCGGCGGAGTCCACCAGGAGCGCCACATCGCTGCCCAGTTCGCCGGCCATGTACAGCAGGCGCAATGTGTCCGCCGGTTTGGCGGATTGGCTGGAATCCGGGGCTATGCCCGCCGCGCGCGTCAACTCGCGCACAAGGCGGCCGAAGGACAGGTTCGCGCCGTCCACCAGCAAGACCCGTCTCCCCTCGGTGGCGTATGTCTCGGACAGGGCGCGGGCCAGGGTGCTCTTGCCTACTCCCGGCTTGCCCGTCAAACAGATGTAGCCGACCCGCTCGTGCAGACTCCGCAAGACGGAGTCCATGACCTTTCCGTGCGTCTTGCCCATGAACCATTCGCAGGCGCAGTCCGCGCCGTCGCCCTGATGCCTTTCCCGCGTCTCCAGCACGCTCCACATGACGATCCGCCCCCTCTCGAAAAGCAATGCCCCGATGCTTCGCCGCCCCCAATCTCTCCTCTTCCATCCCCTCTCCCTCACGGATGCCCTGACCTTGAGTCACCCTGGCAAGGACAGGAGGGAGCATGCTTAGTAGATTGCACAGTGGCGTGCATGTGGACAAGGATTCTTGAGCTGCGTTTCAATCATGCCGCATGCAGCCGCAGAGACGGTGCATGTCCGGGGACAGGCACGCATCAGGTCGGCGCTGCATGCGCGGAGACGAGGCCGATTGGTTCAGGAGGGATTCGCTACATGCCGTGGGAAGCGGATGTGCGTGTCAGGCCAAGCTGAAGGCGGTTTTAGCGGTGCAGGGACATGCGGCCTTGGCCGCGACGCTCGCGCAGCAGGTTTTCCAGATCGAATTTCTTGATGCGATAGCCCATCTGACGCAGGGTGATGCCCAACTCGCGGGCGGCACGGGACTGGACCCAGTTGTGGCGCTCAAGGGCCGATACTACCTCGCGCCGTTCGATCTCTTGCAAGGAGGACTGTTCCTCGTTGCGAGGCTGGGCGATATCGCTGCCGAGGAAGAAGTTGGGCGGAATGTCCTCCAGGTCCACGTGCGTATCCTCGACCATGATGGACAGTCGCTCCAGCAGGTTCTCCATCTCGCGCACATTGCCAGGCCAATCGTAGCGCAGGAGGGCCTCCAGGGCCCTGGGGCGCAGTGTCAGGCGACGGCCGTACTCGCGGTCCAGCTTGTCCAGGAAGTGGTTGATGAGCGCGGAAATGTCGTCGGCGCGCTCGCGCAGGGACGGCACGCGGATGGGAAAGACGTTGAGCCTGTAGAAAAGGTCTTCGCGGAAGTCGCCCTCGCGCACGGCTTCGGTGAGGTCGCGGTTGGTCGCGGCGATGATGCGCACGTCGACCTTACGCGTGCGCGTTGAGCCCAGGCGCTCGAACTCCCTTTCCTGTAGAAATCGCAGCAGCTTGGCCTGGATGCCCGGCGAGATCTCTCCGATTTCGTCCAGGAACAGGGAGCCCTTGTCGGCCTCCTCGATGCGGCCGGGCTTGATGTTCGTCGCGCCCGTGAAGGCGCCTTTCTCGTGGCCGAAAAGCTCGGACTCCAGCAGGTTTTCGGGGATGGCCGCGCAGTTGACCTTTATGAACGGAAAGGAATTCCGGTCGGACAGCTCGTGGATGAACTGGGCGGCCAAGGTCTTGCCCGTGCCTGATTCGCCCAACAGGAGCACCGTGGCCCTGGTGGGCGCGACTTTCTCGATCATCTGGCGCACGCGCAGCATGGACGGGCTTTTGCCCACGATGAAAAAGCGTTGGTAGTTCTTGGACAGCTTGGAGCGCAGGTTCACGTTCTCGCGCTTGAGGCGCTCCTCGCGCGCTTGGACCTGTTTCACAAGGCTGTAGAATTGCCCGATGAGCGTGGCCACGATGGTCAGGAAACGCACATCCTCCTCGAAGGATATCTCGTCGCCGAACAGGCGGTCCACGTTGAGCACGCCCACGGGCTTGTCCTGCAGAAGGATGGGCACGCCCAGGAAGGAGATGCGGTCCTTCTCCAGCTGCCTGGAGCGGGTCTTGTCCAGGAAGAGCGGCTCCTTGTGAATGTCTGGGACCACGAACGGCTTGGCCGTGGAGAAGATGCGGCCCGTGATGCCCTCGTTCAGACGGTACACGCCGCGCTGCTTTTCCTCGGCGCTCAGGCCGTGGGAAGCGCGGATGACCAGTTGGCCGTTATCGTCCAAGAGCGTGATGGTGGCCCGCTTCATGGACATGGAGTCGGAGAGGATGCGCAGCACCTCTTCCAGGGTGCGCTCCAGGTCCAGCGCGTGGCCGATGATGTTGGCTATCTCGAATAGAACCTTGAGTTCCAGGGCGCCTATGGATGTCATAACAGCTTGCTAGCAAGGAGCGTACCCTGGAGGTCAGGAGCCTGGCCTGGAACTCTCCGCCGCTGAAAATCGCCGATCAACCCTGCAAGGTATAAGTCCTTTTAGTTTGCTGGCTCGACCATTTTTCTAAATTGGTCCGATTGCGCGCAATCGCCAAATTTAACAAAAAAATAAAAATTAATGTAGCAAAATTGTCGTAACTGTGAAGAATTTACAAAATAGTCTATCACGCCCAGCTCAGAGGAGGGGCCAAACTGGCGACCTTGCTTGTTCGATAAGCCTCTACGGCTTGGGGCCCATAGTATCCGCCGCGTGGGCTCCGCGCCTGCCCATGGAGGTCGGCTTGCCCTTGGTGGTGTCCTTGCGGGTCTGCCGCTCCATCTCGGCGTTGAGCTCCGCGCCCAACAGCACCACGTAGGCCGTGAGAAACAGCCACGTGAGCAGGATGACCACCGCGCCCAGGGTGCCGTAGGTTTCGTTGTAGTTGCCGAATTGGCTTACGTACAAGGAGAAAAGCAGCGAAGCCGCGATCCAGGCCATGGTGGCTCCGGCCGAGCCCCAGCTCACCCAACGCCAGCGCGGTTCGTCGCGGTCAGGGGCATAGCGGTAAAGCACGGCCAGAGCCAGCATGCCGGCAAGAGCCAACAGCGGCCAGCGGGCGATGGACACGGTCCACATGACTGCTTCAGGCAGCCCAAGGTTGTCGAGCAGGGCGGGCATGGCCACCACGGCGGTCAGGGCCAGGATGAAGAAGACCAGCCCGCTTACGGTGAGCAACAGGGAAATGGCGTTGAGCTTGAGGAAACCTCGGCTTTCCTCCTCGCCGTAGGAGATGTTCAGGGCTTGGATGAGCCCTTTCATCCCCTTGGACGCGCTCCATAGCGCCAGCAGAAGGCCCACGGCCGCGCCCAGGCTCAGGGCGCCGCCCGCGCCGGAAACGACCTTGGACAATTGGCTCTGGATGATGGACCTGGCGTCGGCGGGCAGCACTCCGCTGATCTCGCCGATCTGGCTCTGTAATTGGGCCGGGTCGGCCAGCAGACCGTAAATGGAGATGAGCGCCGCGATGGCCGGAAACAAGGCCAGCATGGCGTAAAAGGCCACGCCTGCCGCGACCAGCGAGAGGTTGTCCTTGGACTGCTCGGCCCAGGTGCGCTTGAGGATATCCCGCCAGCCCGGCTTGGGGATCTCGCCGGGCCTGGCGGCTTCGCGGCCTCTGCCCGGCTCCTCGCGCTCGGCTTGCCGCTTCTCCGCGGCTTCCCGTTTGCTTTTGAGGCCGGGCACGCGTCGGTCGAGACGCGAAGGGTCGCGCCGGTCGGGAAACATGCTCACGCGCCGGTCGGACTGCTGCGATTCGTTCCGGCCCTGGACCTTGCCTGGGCCCTTGCGTACGGGTTCCGCCATGTGAGGCCTCCTTGCGGCCTCCTCCCCGAATCAGCATAGGCAATGAGGTAAGGCTCGTGGAAATGGGAAATTCAAGCTCAATATATAACACGGCCGCGTTCGTGTTCCATATCTACTCCACACGGCCTCGGTCGGGCGGTTCGTCCTTGCCCGCCGTTTTCCTGCCGTGCCCGGCGTGCATGCCGTCCAGGAGCCCCGGCGGCTCTTCGGCGGCGGCTTTCTCGCCAGCGATATCGGCCAGCCGCCAAGCCTCGATCCAGCCGCGTTCGGCGGCGTGCACGGCCATTTCCATGGTGTCGCGGGCCAGCACCAGTTCGCTGCCGGATTGGCGCAGATCCTCGGCCAGCCGGAGAACGCCTTGCTCGCGGACTTGATCGGGGCGGGCCAGGCGGATGTATACGGCGTGCACCCTGCCCGGATGGCGCTCCACGATTTCGGCGTATATCTCGGGGTCCAGCTGGCCGCTGTCGCCCATAAGGATGAAGGGCAGATCGTCGTACAGCTCCAGCATTGCCGTGATGAGCTTGAACTTGTGTCCCGTGGGCGAGGGCTTGGTCAGCCCCTCCTCGGACAGGCCCCAATCGCGCAGGAAGAGCACCGGCCCTACGGGAATGCCGTGCAGACCGAAGAATTCGGCCAGCAGATCGTACAGGCTCCATGGCCCGCGCGAGACGTAGAGCATTGGATTTGCCGGGTGCCCTTCACGATCCAGGTGCAAGGCGCGGTAGAAGGCCGCCAGACCGGGAAAGGGCAGGCGCGTGCGGGCGTTGTGCAGGAAAAGCGAGCGCAGCATGCGCAGGGCGCTGGTGGCATGCGTGGGTACCACCGTGTCGTCGATGTCGCTGATGACCACGTGTCTGGCATTGCCCGGCAGGGTCAGCACCTGGGCCAGGGCCTCCACTGGCCAAGGGTTGGGGCGGGGTTCCAGCAATTCCAGGGGTACGATCTGCCAGAGCAGCGGTTCCAGGGGCGCGGACGGCCGCAGGCGCAACTCGAAGAAGCCGCGATCGTTGGCCACGGTTTCTCTGCGGCAGCCCTGGAATTCGGCCGCGACACGCGCGCCGGGCACGGGCAGGCGCGACATGCCGCGCCAGGCATTGCACAGGTTCCGCCACATGCCGTCGGTTTCACGGGACGGCCGCACGTCCTTGCGCTCCACCACCCGGCCGCGCACGAGCAGTTCGCGGCTGTTGCCGTAGGTGCGATAGGCCAGGATCTGCAGCGGTCCAAGCAGGCCCAGCCGGCGCTTGAGGCCGCAGCGGACCAGGAGCAGGTAGCGGGAGGCGAGGATTGCGAAGCGGCGCAGGATCATGATCGGGGCGCTGGTTGTCGAGTTTTCAAAGGCGCGAGGCTCCATCAGCCCTCCGCAAGAGCGTTCTTGGAAACGGGAGAGTCCTTGCAGGAGGCCGGGTCCTGCGACCGTCTGTGCTCCACGGGCAGACGGATGGTCACTGTGGTGCCCTGGCCCACGGTGCTGGTTATGCGCATGGTTCCGCCGTGTTCGTGGATGATCCTGTCGGTCTTGGGCAGGCCGATGCCCACGGCCACGGCCTTGGTTGAGTAAAAGGGGTCCAGGATATAGGGCATTTCGGCCTCGGGGATGCCCCGGCCCGTGTCGGAGATCTCCAGAACCACGGCCCCATTTTCCCGCTTGGCTCCGACGCGCACCTCGCCCATTCCGCCCGGAAGGGACTCCACGGCATTATCCAGGAGCTCGGTCAAGGCCCATGTCATGAGTTCCTTGTCCACGGGGATGCATACGGGTTGCACGTCGATCTTCCAGGATACGCGGCGGGCCAGAGCCGCGGTCTTTGCTTCGCTCGCGGCGCGAGCCTCCTCCACCAATTCCGTAACCGGCGTCGGATGCAGCGCGCCCAGGCGAAGGGAGCTGTAGTCGGAAACCACGTCCGTGATGCGCTCGATGCGGCTCGCGGCTTCCAGTATACCGTCCAGATATTCCAGGTACTCGCCCTGCAGTTCGGGCTTGCGCGACAGCACGCGGGCGAAGCCGCCGATGATGGTCATGGGGTTGCGCAATTGATGGGCCACGGCCATGGTGATCTTGCGCAGGCTCTCCACGCGTTCGGTGATCTGGCGCAGCACCTCGCGGTTGGCCACCTCGGTCTCGCGCAAGGCGTCGCGGGCGATGCGCGCCTGTTCCTCGGCGAAATCCGTGCGTGTCTGGATAATCTCGATGTCGTGCTTCAAAATGCGCGACATGCGGTTCAAGGCATCCTGCATGCTCGAGATCTCGTCCTTGCCAGCGGCGGGCAGCACCACGTCCAGTTCACCGTTGGCGATGCGCACGGCGGCGCGCGTGACCTGTGAGATAGGCTGTACGATGCTGCGCGCCACGGACAGAGCCACCAAGCCCATGGCCAAGAAGGTCGTGGCAAAGCCGAGCAGGGCCACGGTCATGTGCCGCACAAAAAGCGAGTCGATTATACGCACCAGAGCGGTCTTCTCACGTTCCACATTCGCTAGGTAGACGCCTGTGCCGATCCACAGGTCCGTGTCCGGGATGATTTCAGCGTAGCCTAGCTTGGGCTCATCCTCCTGTCCGCCGGGCAAGGGAAAACGGTAGCGAACGAAACCGCCGCCTTGGCGTGCGCGCTCCTCCAACTCGCGCACCAGAAAGACGCCCTCTTTGTCGCGTATGTCGCGCATGTCCTGGCCCTGGTACTTGGGTTGCCCAGGCAAGGCCACGTTGCGTGTACCCTCGAAGACAAAGAAGTAGCCGGAACGGTCCGGCTCGAAACGCAACGGTCCGACGGCCTCACGCGCGAGGGCGTCGCGCCGGGCCGGGTTATCGACGTCATCCAGCAGGTGTCCCAGGGCCACGGCCATGGAGTGCGTGGCCACCTTGACCTTCTCCTGCTGTGCCCGGAGCATGGCCGCTCCCATCTCCTGAACGCTGGCGCGCTCGATGCGCTTAGCCGTGAAGGTGAACGCCGCCACCAGAACCAGAGCGTACGTGCAGGTCAAGGCCAGCAACAGGAAGATTCTCGATGCGATGGACAGATTGCGTAGCATGGCGCACCCTCTTTCGTGATCCCGCGACCACGGACCTACGCCAGTCTAGCATAGGCAGAGCCCGGAATCACGCATGTCGCAGCATGCTCCGAAAGTTGGCGGCGACTACGGGTTTCGGTCCGCGAAGCAAGACAGGGAGGCTCTCTCGATTCTGGCGGTTGTACTGATTAATGGGCTGAAGCGAGTTTTAGCGCAGGGGCATCGAGACATTCACATGCACCGACTGCTCTTGCA
This sequence comes from Desulfocurvibacter africanus subsp. africanus DSM 2603, assembly GCF_000422545.1. Lineage (NCBI taxonomy): Bacteria > Pseudomonadati > Thermodesulfobacteriota > Desulfovibrionia > Desulfovibrionales > Desulfovibrionaceae > Desulfocurvibacter > Desulfocurvibacter africanus. The sequence goes on along the minus strand of NZ_AULZ01000001.1, from coordinate 247,717 downwards.
GGTTAAGCTTGCCGTGTGTGCGGATATCGCCAATGCGCAGACCGTCGCTGCTGACCCTGACGTCCTTCTCGGTCCAGCGCAGGCCAAAATCCACGCCCAGTACATCGCGGAAAAACCAGACAATGCCGCCACCGAAGTTCCAGGCAAACCTTGCCCCGGATTGATCACCGGGCGCGAGGCTGTCACTTTCGGCGTACCAGTCCAGAGGGGCGGCCCAGCCGCCGACATAGGGCATAAACGTGATGCCCGTGTTGCAGGGAAGATACGTTTGCGCAAACGACATGCTCAATGTGTCCTGATGCGGCAAAGCGTTTATGGCGGGGTGCTGCGCCCAGCCGGGCGGCAATCCGGGCAGTGCGCGAAGTTCAGGCGCGGGCGTATCGAGGAAGGTCACGGCCGCCAGGGGAATACGTAATTCCTCTCCGCCTCGGGCGATCCCGGCGTCGAGCCGCAGGCCACAATCCTGGCCTGAGCTTGGTCCAGCCTGCAAAAGCAGACCGGCGAATATGGCGAGAGCTAACAACAGCTTTGGCATGTCCACCATATCAAACCAGTATGAGACTTTCCCCTATGCAGCATCCTGCCGCCTGGTGCAGTCGCGCGCAATGAGATTTTTACGTTTTATAATGAGAGAGCGAGGGGATGCGTGCGGGCGGGGTTGCAAACTGCCGGACCGCCTACTGCTCCGGTGCGAGAAAGAAACAGGGATCAGCCGCCCTGTTCCGGGCTGCCGATCCCTGCATTGCAGATGGCTGAACGGCTTACAGCGCGGCGAGCTTGAGTCGAGAGCGGATCAGCTCCTCGTCCATGGCGTACAGGCTGTCCAGGAAGCGAACCTGCAATGTGCCGGGACCGGGCGCATCCTGGGCCGCCACCTCGCCGGCCAGACCCATGACAGCCATGGCCGTCGTCGTGGCGGCCAGGCGGCCGCCCATGTCGTCCGCACCGCCGGCGCAAGCCGCGAAGGCTCCCACCAGGGCCGTGGCCGTACAGCCCAGGCCCGTGACCTTGGTCATCATGGGGTGGCCGTTGTCCACGGCCAATACGGAACGTCCGTCGGTGATCACGTCGCGCGCGCCGCTCACGCAGACCACCGCGCCGAGCCGTTCCGCCAGGGCGCGCGCCGCATCCAGGGCCTCCTCGCTTGCGTTGGTGCTGTCCGCGCCCTTGGACGAGCCCTGCTCGCCGGCCACATACAGGATCTCCGAGGCGTTGCCGCGGATGGCGGCCAGGCGCACGCGCTTCAAAAGCTCGGCGACCACCTCGCGGCGGTAGGCCGTGGCGCCGGCGGCCACCGGGTCCAGGACCACGGGAATGCCCTTGGAGTTGGCGGCCTGACCGGCCTTGAACATGCTCTCGATGTAGCTGGAGGCTGGCGTGCCGATGTTGAGCACCACGGCATCGGCCAGGGAGGCTAGTTCACCGGCGTCATCGGGCGCATGGGTCATGGCCGGCGACGCGCCAAGAGCCAGCAGGGCGTTGGCCGTAGTGTTGGTGACCACGTTATTGGTCACGTTGAGCACCAAGGGATTCTTTTCGCGGACCCGGCACAGGTGGGCCCAGACAGTGGAAACGTCGAACATGCTGCTATTCCTCATGCTTGAAGAGAAAGGCATAAGAGCTGGGAAGGGCTTTGCCCTCCCCAGACCCCACCCACCAGGGCGTAACGACACCCTGGACCCGCGTAGTTACTTGGCGAAGCGCCAAGTGTGTGCATCATCTTTCAGCGTGCGCTGTTGAGCCGGTAATGGCCCGCCGTGCAGCGGGCTCCAGTAGCTTGCGCACGATCAAGTGCAGTATGGCGGTGAACAAAATACAACCCAAAGTCGCGCCCATGGGCAGGTCAAGCCCTCCGGCCAGCCTGTGGAAGGCGAAGCCGCCCGCGAGAGAGACCCAGGCCGCGGGGTCCCAAGACTGTTCGCGCCTGTCCTCGCGCAGCAGCCAGTAATCCGTGAGCACCACGGCGGCCAGGGGCGCGAAGACCGAGCCGATGAGGAACAGGAAGTCCATGTACAGCTCGCTGGAGAGCGCGACCGCCAGCAGTGTGCCGATCAGGGTGACGGCCACCGAGACTACGCGGCGCGAGGCCTTGGGGAAGACGTTCTGCCAGGAAACGGCCGCCGAATAGACGTCCATGAAGGTCGTGGTCACGGTGGACAGGGACATGACCAGCAGGGCCGTGACGCCCAGGCCGGCGGCCAGCAGCATGCCCGTGGGATCGGCCGAGCCCGTGGCCAGCGCGCCGAACAGACCCATGGCGTACATGGCCGTGCTGCCTAGGAAGTAGCCGAGGAACGGTGCCAGCCAGGCGGCCGTGGCCGAGCGGGCGCGGCTCGTGTAGTCGGCGATGAGTGGGAACCAGGACAGAGGCATGATCACGGCCAGTTCCAGCCCGAGCCCGAAAGTCGCCTCGGCTTTCGCTGCGCCGGCCCCGACGGGCTGACCAAGGACCACCGTGCCCAGTACCAGGGTCAGGCCGAACAGCAGGACCACGGCGACCATGTTCAGGATGCGCACGCCCCAGGCTTCGGCCACGGCCCACAGGCCCACCAGCAGGCCCAGCCCGCAGGTAGCCAGGGCCACGTCGCCCACGCCCCACAGGTGGCGCAGCAAGGCGTCAACGGCCTGGCCGCCCTGCTGGACCATGACGGCGGTCCAGCCCACGAGCTGCAGCACGTTGAGCAGCGACACGAGCCAGGAGCCCTGGCGGCCCAGGGATCGGCGGAAGGACATGATGGCCGGCAGGCGTTGGCGGTAGCCCATGAGGCCGGCCAGGACCAATAGCGCGGTACCGATAAGGTGACCGACGACGTTGGCCCACATGCCCTTGACTAGGCCCAGGTCGGCCAGGTAGCCGCCCGTGAGCAGTTCGGCCACGGACACGGCCGCGCCGAACCAGAGCAGGAACAGGCCGATGCCGGAATAGCCGGGCGATCTGCCTTCGACGGTGTTTGCCATGATGCGTTCTCCTTGCCGCGCTCGGCGGCAGGTTACGGCAGCATGGACTGGCGGATAAGGATGGAGGAATGCGGAGGAGCGCTGGCGAGGCCAGTGCGTCCGGCGATCCGAAATCCCTACGGCAGTCCGAACTGCGTCAGGTTCCATGGGTGTGATCTCAGTCCCGCTTCGGGCGGGACACCCCATTCGGATGCAACAAAAGTCTATTCAATGACCTGAAACGGCGAGCGATACCCGCCGAAGGCAGCCGTGTAGCACGCCGGATGGCGCGAGGCAACGGGCGGCTGTGAGCCGTTGCCCATGCCCCAGTATTGCGATTTTCCCGAGGCTGCCGGTTGACTCGGGCTGTCCTGGCCCTCGCCCTGCGGGCGTCGCCCAAGGTGGCGACGTCCAATAGCGCTGTCCTGCACTATTGTCATCCGGCAGCCCCGAAATACGGGGTCCAGGGCGTCGTTACGCCCTGGCGGGGAGAGGTCTGGAGAGGGGCAGCGCCCCTCTCCAGTTCTGCCTTTATCCCACCGCGCGCAGATATCTGGCCCACAACCTCGGACTCACGCGCGAGAAGCTCTCCAGGTCGGCGGTAAGCTCCAGACCGGGCACTATTGCCTTGGCCACGGGCAGGCCCACGTCCTGGCGCGTCAGGTCTAGGTAGATGGGCTCGTAGCCGTTGGCCGCCAGGACCTCTTCCAGCCGGGCCAGGTCGCGGCCGTAATCGCCGCTGGCGAAGTTGGGCAGGTCCTCGTAGCGCCGGGTGGGCAGATCCTCGGGCGCGGGCCTGCTGGCCGGGCTCTCGGGGTAGGGATAGGCCACCTCGGTCAGGGCCGAGACGAGCGCCTTGCGTCCGTCCAGGTGAGCGGCCGTGCCCTTGGCCACCGCGCCGTCCTCGCTGACCACGAAAGCGCGCAGACAGGGAATGCCGAACTCCGTGGTCACGTCCTGGAAGACCGGGTGCACGCCCTTGGCCGCGTAGCCGTCCAGGAGCGCTTTGAGCTGCGGGTCGTCGGCGGTCAGCAGGAAACAGTCCTCGGGCCGGTACAGGGCCACGCCCTCGGCGTCGCGCTCCACGCATTCCAACAGCGCCGAGAACCGCGCCTCGGTTTGCGTGTTGCCCGAAGCCAGGCCCGTAGAGCCCAGACCGCCGAAGAAGCCCTGCTCGTCCAGGTTGCAGAACAGAAACACGAACTGCGTGGGCACCAGGATATCCTTGCCCTGCCAGTCCTGGGCCTGCATCCACCACAGAGGCTGGTTCTCGTAGGGCACGTCCAGGCGCACGGCGTTGGGGACCAGGACGTGGCGACCTTGGCGCACAAGGTCGTCAAAAGTGGCCTGAACCAGCGGGTAGGGCCGGGTGTAGCCCAGGAGGCCTTCGGGCGACACCGACGTGAAGCTCGATACGCGCTCGACCATCTCCATGGCATAGGAAGCGCGCGCCGCGTCCAGGGTCAGGCCCTTGCCCCAGCTCGTCTGCAGGCCCGTGAGCCGGTAATCCAGGCGGCCGTTTTGCACCGTGCGGTCCAGTTTCCAGCGGCGCATGAGCGCAACCGGCGACAGGGACGACTGGTGGCGCAACTCGGGCTCGGCGAACACGCCCACAGATTCCAGCCGCTCGATGGCCCTGGCGTATGTCTCGGCGGCTGGCGGCCGGGGAGCGGCAGGCTGGGCGCGGGCATCGGCCCGTTCCAGCACCTCATCGATGCGCGTCCATGTGCGTTCGGCCAGCTTGGCCATGTCGGCCGAGGAAACCGGCGGCTCCTCGTCCACGTCTTTCTGGCTCGGCAGCGGCTGGTGGCTGCTGCGGTTGGCCTCGAAGGCCTCGATCCAGGCCACGTGCGTGAAGTGGTCGGGCAGCAGCTCGGAGCGGATGGCTACGTGCGAGGTCTCGGGCGCGAGGTCCTCGGGCTCGACGCCCTGGAATCGACCGCTCAGGGCCCGGTATTTGGGATAAAGGATGCAGGCTTCGTAGAGCACGGCCAGGAAGGGCCGGGGGGCATGCAGGTTCTCGCCTATGATCTGGCCCAGCTCTTCGGGTTCAAGGACCTCCACGCCTTCCAGCAGGAACTTGCGCATGAAGTCGTCGTAAGGGTGGGCCACCAGGAAGCGCGCGGCTTCGGGCAGGGGCATCTGCCGCGTGGGCTTGGTGGAGAAGAAGCCGATGCCAGCGGCGGTGGTGCGCAGGGTCAGCTCGTAATGCATTTCGTCGGGCGTCTGGCTCGTCATGCTCGCCTCGCTTGGCGTCGTCAGGGGGGTGTGTAATCATGGGCGGGCGGGAAATACGCTTGAAAACCCGCCGCCTGGAAAACTATTCTTCCATATCCCCCACGACCAGCGCAACCCAAGGAGCAGCCATGGCCCCAAAGAATTCGCTCGTGACTCAGTACCCTGCCGCCGATCCCACCGACGCCGCCCGGCATTTCCTGGCCCGCCTGAGCGTGGAGACCGATCCTTCCGACGTGCACCATGACTTGCAGCAAGGCGTGGAAACCTTCGTGGTCGTGGACGTGCGCGCTCCGGAAGCCTTTGCCAAGGGCCATGTGCCCGGCGCCGTGAGCCTGCCGCACCGGACCATCAGTTCCGAGACGACGGCCCGTCTGCCGCAGGACAAGCTGCTGGTCGTCTACGCCTGGGGACCGCACTGCAACGCGGCCCAGAAAGGCGCGGCCAAGCTGGCCGGGCTGGGTTTCCGCGTGAAGGAGATGATCGGCGGTTTTCAGTACTGGCAATCCGAGGGCTATCCGGTAGTATCCGGCTAGACCGGCATTTATAGTCGGCGATCCGCCCCGGATCGCCAGCCGGCCAAGAGGACCATCCGTGGGCGGAATGTACGAACGCATCATCATCCTGTCCGTCTTCGTGGGCTGGCAAGGCTGGCGCTACCTGGAGACCGTGCTCATGCCCGCGCCTCCCCTGGTACCCATCACCATGACCGCGGCCATGTGCACGTACATCATGCTCTGCGTGCTGGCCCTGCAGCGCATAGGCCTGGCCGTGCGAATCCTGTCGGCCATCCTGCTGCTGGTGGGCTCGGTGCAGCTCGTCGTGGCCGCCTATCGCGGCATGGGCGAGGCCAGCGCGTTCATAGGCATGCTGAGCCTGCTGGGCGCGTGGCGGTTACGGGTGGGATTACGCAACGAGGAGCAGGAACAGAAGGACGCATAGCTGTTTCCAGACCACTCGCCGCGTCCAGGCTGCCGTCCACCGGAATGAGGGTGGACATTTCCCTCCCGACGGAGGACAAATCGGCATGTTGACTGACTGTCCCACCGAGCAATCCGCCTGACGCGAGGGATGCACCCATGCTGCTTGGCATTGATGTGGGTGGCACGCACACCGACGCCGTGGTCATCGACGACACGGGCATTGCGGCCACCTACAAGGTCAAGACCGACCAGAAAAATCTGCTTCATTCCGTCCTGGCCGTGCTGGAGCGCGTGCGCGAGGAAGTCCCGGCCGGCGAGATCGAACGGCTGAACCTCTCCACGACCCTGACCACCAATGCCCTGGTGGAAGGCAAGCTGGAGGACGTGGGCGTGCTCGTGTCCGGCGGGCCGGGCCTGGACCCGGCGGACTTCATGGTCTGCCGCGACTACCATGTGCTGCCCGGCTCCACGGACCATCGCGGCACGGTGGTCCAGGAACTGGACGCTGATGATGTGGAGCGCGCGGTGCGCAAGTGCCTGGACGCCGGCGTGCGCGTGTTCGCCGCCGTGACCAAGTTTTCGCCGCGCAACCCGGCGCAGGAAACCCTGATCCGCGACGTCATCGGCAAGCGGGCCGACTTCGTGAGCCTGGGGCACGAGATGACCGGCCGGCTCAACTTTCCCCGGCGCATCGCTACGGCCTATTTCAACAGCGCGGTCTGGCGGCGTTTCAACACCTTCTGCAACGCCGTGACCGACAGCCTGGACACCTTCGGCATGTCCCCCAAGGTCAACATCCTCAAGGCCGACGGCGGCACCATTCCCCTGTCCATCGCCCGTCGCACGCCCGTGGAGTCCATCCTCTCGGGGCCGGCGGCCAGCGTCATGGGCCTGGCGGCCATGTGCGACATCGCGCTCGACTCGGTCATCCTGGACATAGGCGGCACCACCACGGACATGGCCGTGTTCGTGAATGGCGCGCCGGTCATGGAGTACGAAGGCATCCATATCGGCTCCCACGCCACGCTGGTGCGCGCCCTCAAGACGCACTCCATCGGTGTGGGCGGCGATTCGGCCATCTGGTTCAACGGCGAGGTTCGCGTGGGTCCGCAGCGCGACGGCCCGTGCATGGCCGACGGCGGCCCAAGGCCCACGCTTACGGATGCGCTCAACTTTCTGGGCAAGTCGGCTTACGGCGATTTACAGGCCTCGCGCAGAGGGCTGGACGAACTGGCTGCCAAGCTCGGGCTGACGACACAGGATTTCGCCGAGCGGGCCGTGTCCGCGGCCGTGGGCCGCATCCGCGAGGCCGTGCGCGAGATGGTCGACGAGCTTAATTCTCGGCCCGTGTACACCCTGCGCGAGCTGCTGGGCGAGCGGCGCATCGTGCCGCGCAAGGTCTACGTGGTGGGCGGCCCGGCCGAGGCCTTGGCTTCCGAGCTGTTCAAGGTCTTTTCCCTGTCCGTGAGCGTGCCGCGCAACTACGCCGTGGCCAACGCCGTGGGCGCGGCGCTTACGCGCACCACGCGTGGCATCGAGCTGTTCGCCGACACCGAGCGCCAGCAGTTGTTCGTGCCCTCGCTCGGCTACTCGCGCACGGTGGAGGAGCGCTACGGGCTCAAGGACGCCCAGCGCGACGCCACGCGCCTGCTGCTCAACTCGCTGCGCGAGGAGGGCGTCCCGGCCCGCGAGGAGAACGTGGAGATCACCCACGCATCCAGCTTCAACATGGTCAACGGCTCGCGGTTGGTGGGGCGCAATATCCGCGTCAAATGCCAGATCAAGCCGGGTATCCTGCACCGCTACAAGAACCTCGCGGGGACGCTATGCTGAAAGCGCGCAACTCCCTGGGCGTCATCTTTTTCCCGGCCTACGACTGGGCCATCAGCCCCACGCACCCCGAGCGCGAGGAGCGCCTGCTCTACACGCAGGACCAGCTCATGGAAGAGGGGCTGTTCGACATCGAGGGCATCACGGAGCACAAGCCCGACGTGGCCAGCCGCGAGGATATCGAGCGCACGCACTTCTGCTTCCCGGACGTGGACGCCGTGGCCACGCGCTCGCATATGGTTTCGGCCGGCGGGGCCATCGCCGCGGCCAGGCTGGTGCTGGAGAACCGCTGCCAGAAGGCCTTCGCCCTGGTGCGGCCGCCGGGCCACCACGCCATGAAGGTCGTGCAAGGCTCGCGCGGATTCTGCGCCGTGAACAACGAGGCCGTGATGGTTGAGTGGATTCGCGAGACATACGGCCGCAAGCGTATCGCCATCGTGGACACGGACTGCCACCATGGCGACGGCACCCAGGACGTGTACTGGAACGACCCGGACGTGCTGTTCATCTCCCTGCACCAGGACGGCCGCACCCTGTACCCCGGCACGGGTTTCCCGGCCGAGACCGGCGGCCCCAGCGCGCGCGGCCGGACCATCAACATTCCCCTGCCGCCGCGCACCGCGGACGAAGGCTACCTGTGGTGCATCGACCACGTGGTGCTGCCAATCCTGGCCGATTTCAAGCCCGACCTCATCGTCAACTCGGCGGGCCAGGACAACCACTTCACTGACCCCATCACAAACATGGCCGTGTCCGCGCGCGGCTATGCCGAACTGAACCGGCGCCTTAATCCGGATATCGCGGTGCTGGAGGGCGGCTACGCCATCCAGGGCGCGCTGCCTTACGTAAACCTGGGCATCTGCCTGGCCATGGCGGGCATGGACTACTCGCACGTGCGCGAGCCCGAGTACGACGAGCGCGCCCTGCGCCAGGACCCGCGCATCACCGAGTACATCAAGGCCCTGTGCGAAGAGCTGCCCAAGCTGTACTTCAATCCGCCCGAGCCGCCGCCGGAAAAGCGCGAGGCCCTCGTGGGCGGCTACTGGGTGCGGCACAAGAACATCTACTACGACACCGACGACATAAACGAAGCCCAGACCGAGTCCGTGCGCCAGTGCGACCACTGCCGCGGCGTGCTGCGCATCGAGACGCGCTCCACGCGCAACCCGGTGTCCGTGGGCATCGAGGCGCCTATCGGCGCGTGCGAGAAGTGTGTGGAGGCGGCCTACGGCCTGCTGGAGCAGGACCAGCTCAAGGGCGGCTACCGCTACATCCAGTTCGTGGATCGCGTGAACAGGAAGTACGAACGCTACGGATTCTGACAAAAGACCGGCAAGTGGCGGCTGGTCGAGCCGCCCGAGCAAGGCCGGGGCGGTGAAAGCGGTTGCGGGTCTGGGCAGGCTTCCGCTGATGATGGTGATGGTCGGGGCGGCTTTCCCATTGCCTATGATCCGCTGGACGGGCTAGACTGATCCGAGCCCCTTCATTCGGGGCCAGGAGACGTGTCCATGCCCCGCTTCATGCCCATTTTGGCCGCGCTCATCATCCTGGCCATGCTCGCGGACCCGGACCGACCCGCCATGACCGCGCAAGGCAACGACCGCGCGGCGATCAGCGGACTCATCTCACGCTATATCCAATGCTTCAACGCGCGCGACACGGAGTGCCTCCTTGATTTGTATGCCGATCATGCTCGCATCAAGGTGGATGACCTCTCCGAGGATGAGTGGGTCAGCGTGGACAGGTACGCCGCCAGGCTTCAGAAAAAGCTGGACGACTACGAGGAGCGCGGCGCGCGCATCACGAGCCACGACATCGAGGAGCTGAGAATGTCTGATCGGCGCGCCGAAATCGTGATTTCCGTCACGGCCGAGCAAAGCATCTTCTCCAAGAGCTTTTCGGGTTCCTTCGGCCTGGCCAAGACGATCCGGGGCTGGCGCATCATCCGCGACGAGTTCTGAAAGAAAACCCCGCCAGGTGCGTACTCCAGGCGGGGCTTCATGACATTCTAGATAGAGACTGGCGCTTGCCCTTAAATTCGCGCCATGGCCCGCCGTGATCCGGGCTGCTCAGGCCGTGCGATGGACAACGGTCCCGCGCAATTGGGTCTGGCGCTCGGGCTCCAGGTCGAGGACCTCCTCGCCTTGCCGTGTATAGGGCATGATCACCGGATGATGGACCGAGTCGTTCAGGCGCTGGATGGCCCGCTTCAAGCGCTGCACGCCTTCCAGGGCTGTATTGAGGTAGGCGACCTTCTGCTCGACCTTGAGGGACGAGAGCAGGTAATGGAAGGCCGGGTTGTGTTCCAGCGCCTCGGCATCGGCTAGGCCAAGGCCGAACTCCTTCTTGAACTCGTCCAGTTCCTCGGCCACGATCTCCACATTGTTCTTGATGATGCCGAGTACATTGTTGCCAACGTGGGCCATGCCTCCGGCCGCTTTGGCCAGGGCGTCCTGGCCGGCTTCCAGGCGACGTTCCACGGTGAGCGAGACAATCTTGGCGCAGTCGTCCAGGAAGCCCGACTCGTAGCGCCGGAAATAGCCTTCCCGCCGGTCGTAGAGCATGATCAGACCGAAGGCCTTGTGCGAAGCGTCGCGCAAGATGAAGGACAGACGCGAGCGGTAGCCTTCCTGGTAGGGCGTGCAGTCCAGGGATTCGCCGCCTGCCTCGGAGCCGCGCAGGTTGTTGGACATGATGAAGGCCTTGTCGCCGTCATGGCCCAGGACGGCGCGCATGACCGGATGGTGCGGATGCGTCTCCTCCATGTAGCGCACGAAGACCGGCGTGGCCTGCCCCCTGGCCGTGTCGGCCGCGATGTTCTCCCAGCTTCCGTCCGGCTGGCGCAGCCGGCAGACGTACAGGTCCGCGCCCAGTTCGCGCATGAGGATGCCGGCGCTTTCCTCCAGGATATCGTGGCCCGTGGGGAATTCATGTCCCGCGTTGACGAGCTCGTACATTATTTCGATCATCAGCAGGCTGTGCTCGTGCAGGCGCTTGAGCTGGGCGCAACGTTTCTCCAGGCGCTTGGCGCTGGGCAGGCCCGAACTCGCTTCGCCGGACAGGCTCACGGAGGTCAGCAGGGCCAGCAGCGAGGGCCAGTCGGACACTGGCACGTCTCTTTCCGCGGCGGCCAGTTCGGGGCGACGGAAATCAAGACTGGCTCTGGCGAGAGCAAAGAGCCCCAGAATGGAGCCTTGAACTTCCCTGGGCGCCGCTGCAAAGAGTTCCAGAATCCGCTGGCGGACGGATTCACGTTTGGCGAGGGCCCCAGGGGGCAGAGCATTGTGGGTAGACGGCAGATACGGCATAGGATATGTTAACAAATTAGCTTTTTTGAGGGATTAAAGGGCGTGGAATAATGCAGGATTATCCCGACCATGGCAAGATGATAATTCGTCATGGCCGCTTTGACCAGGGTTGAAATTCCTGAACCTGCCTGGTTGACTTCCTTTTCTATATTCCTTAACAATCACCGTCTTGCTTTTTAGGGCCTGACTCGCTTCCATGAGGATTTCGGCCAACCCGTTCGCGAAGCGGCACCGGAAAGCATGTAAGGGTTGGATTGGGGCAGGGGAAACAGCCCTTTCGGAGTATCCCATCCCCTGGCCGCCGGAGGCAAATTTTGTTCGAAAGCCTGAGCGACCGCCTAGAGTCCGTATTCAAGCGCTTCAAGGGTCAGGGCCGCCTGACCGAGGAGAATATCCAGGAAGGCTTGCGCGAAGTGCGTCTTGCGCTCCTGGAGGCGGACGTCAACTTCAAGGTCGTCAAGCAGTTCGTGGACCGGGTGCGCGAAAAGGCGCTCGGTCAGGACGTGCAGGGCAGCCTGACGCCTGGGCAACAGGTGGTCAAGGTTGTCCATGACGAGCTCGTGGAGCTTCTGGGCGGCAAGACCTCGGCCTTCGACGTCAAGGGCTCTAAGCCCCTGACTGTCATGATGGTCGGCCTGCAGGGTTCGGGCAAAACCACCTCGGCCGGCAAGCTGGCGCTGTATCTGCGGCGCGAGCACAAGATGAAGCCGTTCCTGGTCCCGGCCGACGTGTATCGTCCCGCGGCCATCGACCAGTTGACCAAGCTCGGCGCGCAGATCGACGTGCCGGTATATCCGTCCAGCACGGACATGAACCCGGTGGACATCTGCCGGGACGCCCTCCAGGTCGCCAAGGACAAGGGCTACGACCTCGTGCTCTTCGATACCGCGGGCCGCCTGCATATCGACGAGCGGCTCATGGAGGAGTTGGCCAACATCAAGGCCGCCGTGAGCCCGCGCGAGATCCTGTTCGTGGCCGACGCCATGACCGGCCAGGATGCCGTGAACGTGGCCCAGAGCTTCGACGCCAAACTCGAAATCTCGGGCGTGGTGCTGACCAAGATGGATGGCGACGCCCGCGGCGGCGCGGCCCTGTCCATCAAGAGCGTCACGGGCAAGTCGGTCAAGTTCGTGGGCATGGGCGAGAAGCTCTCCGAAATGGAGGTCTTCCACCCGGATCGCATCGCCTCGCGCATCCTCGGCATGGGCGATGTGCTCACGCTCATCGAGAAGGCCCAGGGCGAGTTCAGCGAGGACGAGGCCCAGGAACTGGGCAAGAAGTTCCAGAAGGCGTCCTTCGACTTCGAGGACTTCCGCACCCAGATGCGCCGGCTCAAGAAGCTCGGCTCCCTGGAGGGTCTGCTCAAGCTGATTCCCGGCATGGGCAAACTCACCAAGCAGTTGGGCGAGATGAGCGTGCATGAGAAGGAGATGAAGCGGGTAGAGGCGATCATCAGCTCCATGACCATGGAGGAGCGCCGCAAGCCCGAAGTGCTCAACGTCAGCCGTCGCAGGCGCATCGCGGCTGGCTCGGGCACCAGCCTGGAGCAGGTCAACCAGCTGGTGAAGAATTTCGACCAGATGCGCAAGATGATGCAGCAGGTTATGGGCGGCAAGGCGCCCAAAGGCGGCATGCCCCAGATGCCAAAGATGCCTGGCGGGCGCGGCCTGCCTCCGGGCATGCGCATGCCCAAAATGCCTGCTGGCATGGACGGATTCCCCGGTATGCCGGGTATGCCCGGAATGCCGGGCATGGAAGGTGAAGGCGCCAAGGCCCTGCCCAAGTCGGCCTTTACCAAAAAGAAGAAGAACGATCGGAAGAAACGCAAGAAGAAGCGATAGTGACTTTCTCTTGCCATTTTTCAAGCCACCAGAATAGACTCCAATAGTACGGGGGTAAGACGTATGGCTCTCAAGCTCAGACTGACCCGCATGGGTTCCAAGAAGCGTCCTTTCTACCGCATCGTGGCCGTGGATAGCGCCACGCGCCGCGACGGCCGCGCTCTGGACTTCGTGGGACACTATAATCCCATGGTTGACCCGGCGGAAATCACGATTAATAAAGAAAAAGTGCAGAAGTGGATGGACCGGGGCGCGCAGCCTTCGGACACCGTGCGCGCCCTGCTCCGCAAGGCAGGAGAGTAGGCGCGGCGTCCCACCCCCGAGCAGATCAGAAAGCGCCCCGGATTGTCGCCGCTCGCGTGACAGCTGAACCGACCTGTTGGAGGGTAGCATGCTGAAAGATCTCGTCGAGTATATCGCCAGATCGCTGGTTGATAATCCGGATGAAGTGAGCGTTCACGAAATCGAGGGTGAGCAGACCTCCGTCATCGAACTTAAGGTGGCCAAAGAAGATCTCGGCAAGGTCATCGGCAAGCAGGGCAGGACCGCCCGCGCCATGCGCACCATTCTGGGCGCGGCGTCCACCAAGGCCAGGAAGCGCTCGGTTCTCGAGATCCTGGAATAAGCTCGCACGGCCTCGCCGTAAGGATATCCCATGCCTGATACCGAATGGGTTCTGATCGGCGAGGTGGCCAAGTCGCACGGACTCAAGGGGGAGTTTAGCGTAAAGTATTACGCTGACTCCCCCTTGCTATTGGATGAAGTGGGTCACGTCTGGCTTTCTACCGCCGGCGGCAGGCCGAAGCGTTTCCAGATTCGCGCTTGGCGCGGACACCAGGATCGTGTGCTGCTCTGGCTCACGGGCATAGATGGGCGCGACCAGGCCGACGCTTGGCGCGGAGCCGAGGTGCTGCTCAAGGAATCCGAGCTGCCCGCGCCCGAGGAAGGCGGAGTCTACCTGCACGACCTGCAGGGACTGACCGTGCTTCTGGAAGACGGCAGCCGCCTGGGCACCATCACCGATTTCATTCTCGAACCTCAGGAGTTGTGGTCCATCACCACGGACAAGGGCGAGGAAGTCCTCTTCCCGGCCGTCCCGGAACTGGTCCCGAACATCGATCTGGAAGCCGGCACAGTGACTATCGCCCCACCGCCAGGGTTGCTGGACCTGTACCTGAAGAAGGAAGAGGCTGACGGTTGAATCCTGTTGCTCCGAGACAACAGCGAATAACAGTCCCTCGGCTTCATCTGCAGGGAACCGCCAGCGGACCTATAAGGCCAGGGAGACCAGGGACGTCGGTGCGGGACAGGGAAGATGCAGGTCAGGCTATATTGCGCCGGAAGCAATGCGCATCTTCGCGAAAACGATGAAGATGTTCGTCGCCTTATCGATCGTCGAAAACGACTTGGGCGCAATGGTTATTACATCGTAGTACCTGCCGTCTTCTGGATGCCCCTCCGGATAAATACTGCCCGAAGCGGTATAGCGCCCGTCCTCCGTTTTATACGGAGTGGGATCTATGATATAATCCAAGTGCTTGAAAGCTTTTTTCATTCTTACTCCTATAACACTATAACTATCGCATGACTTCTGACAAAAGTCCATTTACTGTTTCCGATTTTTCCGCGTAGCCAGTGTCCTCTCTAGAGCAGATTGCGTTTTACAACGCCCGCTCCGGCGTTGACGGCGCAAGTGAATTGCGCCTACGCCTACGTGGCGGCAAGCCATGCCGACGCATGGCTTGCAGAGCATTTTTAAAAGCAAATGCTCCAGTCGGCTGCCGGCACTTCTCGAGTAATATCGCTTTCTGGTGCGCCGAACGGCTTGTTTTGAGTACTTACTTGAGATAGTCCCTGTAGCGCGTTGAGAGCTGCCCTGTTCTTGGCAAACTGTTGGAGAGAGTCGTTTTGACTATTTTCAATTTCATAATGGTTGAGCAATGCTCCATCATTGTTCGCGGCTGCTTCGCAACCGGCGAGCCAACAAGGCCCGCACAGCCTGTTTGTTGACGGATTGCCAAGCGGTCGTTTTCCTCAAAGCCTGCTCGCCGTTTGACCGGTTGTGCCCAAGGACCAGAAGTGCATTTTACAGTCATCACCCTCTTCCCCGAGTTCTTCGACTCGCCGCTCACCACCGCGCTCATGGGCAAGGCCCGCGAGCAGGGCATAGTGTCGTTCTCCCTGGTGAATCCCCGCGACTTCGCCACTGACCGCCATCGCACCGTGGACGACCGGCCTTACGGCGGCGGGCCGGGCATGGTCATGATGCTCGCCCCTCTGGAACGGGCCATGGAGTCCGTGCAGTCCTCCGGCGGCACCGGCCGCGTGCTCATGCTCTCGCCACGCGGGCGTCCACTGAATCAGGCACTGGCCCGCGAACTGGCAGGCGAAGAACGGTTGACGCTCCTGTGCGGGCGTTATGAGGGTATCGACGCTCGGCTGGCAGAGCTGCACCCCATCGAGGAAGTCTCTGTCGGCGACTATGTGCTCAGCGGAGGCGAGGCAGGGGCCGTGTGCCTGCTGGAGGCCGTGGCGCGGCTGCTGCCCGGCTTCATGGGACACGAGGGCTCGGGCGAGGAGGAAAGCTTTTCGGCCGGCCTGCTGGAATACCCGCACTACACGCGACCCGAGGAATACAAGGGATTGCGCGTGCCGGAGATCCTGCTCTCCGGCGACCACGCGCGCATCGCGGCCTGGCGTCGTCAGCAATCCCTGGAGACCACGCTGGCCGTGCGGCCGGAGCTTCTGGCCGAGACGCCGCTGGACGGCGAGGATGTGGCCTATCTGCGCGGCAAACCCAGGCAGCGCCTTGGTCGGGGCTTGTTTGTAGCCTTGGTGCACTACCCGGTGCTGGACAAGTCGGGAAGAATAACAGCAGTCTCTTTGACAAACCTGGATGTTCACGATATAAGCCGCGTTTCCCGCACGTATGGTGCAGCCGGTCTTTATCTGGTCACGCCGCTTCGGGACCAGCAGGAGATGGCCGAGTCGGTTCTCGGCCATTGGGTGGGCGGCCCCGGAGGTCGGTCCAACCCAGATCGCCAGGAGGCCCTGCGACTGGCATGCGTGCGCGAGAGTCTGGAGGCATCCGTGGCGGACATCGAGATCCGCACGGGCCGTAAGCCTCGGGTTGTGGCCACCAGCGCGGCTTTGCCCCGCAAGGGCAAAGGCAGGCAAAAGCTGGCGAGGGTGCAACAACTCGCGGCCGACGACGTGCGTCGCTGGCTTGCCGAAGGGCCCGTGTTGCTGATATTCGGCACCAGCCACGGCTTGGCGCCCCAGGTGTTGAGCGAAGCGGACGGAATGCTGCGGCCCATCCGCTGCCTGGACGAGTACAACCATCTGCCTGTACGGTCGGCGGTGGCAATTTGTCTGGACCGATTGCTGGCGGATTACTGGTAGGAAGAACAACCGGCCCTGACCGGAGCGTTATTTTATAAGGAGAGAGCCATGGACCTCATCAAGAACATCGAGCGCGAGCACCTGCGCCTGGACCTGCCTCAGTTCAAGGCGGGCGATACCGTCAAGGTCTACCTGCGCATCATCGAAGGCGAGAAAGAGCGCATTCAGGTTTTCCAGGGTAACGTGATCCGCATGCGCAAGGGCACCACCGACTCCACCTTCACGGTGCGCAAGGTGTCCGACGGCGTTGGCGTGGAGCGCATCATCCCCACGCATTCGCCCTTCATTGAGCGCATCGAAGTGATCACCGAAGGCAACGTGCGCCGCAGCCGCCTCTACTACCTGCGCAATCTGCGCGGCAAGGCTGCCCGCATCAAGACCAAGCGCACCACTGCCGAAGCCTAGAGCAGAGCGTCTTTCCGGGGGAGCCTGTGGGCTCCCCCTTTTCTGTCTGCGCATTAGGAGGACGCGTGCCGCCGTTGGTGTCAGCCGACAAGGCCGGACGCGTTGCCGGCGTTGACGAGGCGGGACGGGGATGCCTGGCCGGCCCCGTTGTCGCAGCCGCCGTTGTTTTGTCTGCCTACGTCAAGCTGCCCGGCTTGGCGGATTCCAAACTGCTTTCCCCAACTGAACGCGCCCGCCTGGAGCCGCTTATCAAGACGCGCGCCCTGGCCTGGGCAGTCGGCGTATCCTGGCCTCCCGAGATAGACGAGCGCAATGTCCTCAGAGCGACACTCCTGGCCATGAGCCGTGCCGTGCGCGCCCTCAAGCTTTCCCCTGAAGAACTCCTCGTGGACGGCAACCAGTGCATTCCCGAAGGCCTCGTGGGCTTCATTCCCCAGCGGGCCATCGTGGACGGCGACCGCCTCGTTCGCTGCATTTCCGCCGCCAGCGTGCTGGCCAAGACCTTTCGCGACCGCCTCATGGGCAAGCTGGAAAGGCTGTATCCCGGCTACGGCTTCGCCCGCCATAAGGGCTATGGCACTCGCGAGCATTTGCAGGCCTTGGTCGAACTCGGGCCCAGCCGCATGCACCGCCTGACTTTTCGCGGCGTGAAACCCGAGTCGGCGGACGCCGGTGAGCATCTGTGCCTGCCGGGTCTGTAGGAATCCCCGCGCATCTGGCCCTGGGCCAAGCCGGCGAGGATGCGGCCGCGGACCTGCTGCGGCGGTCCGGTTTCCGCATCCTGGAGCGCAACTGGCGTTCGCGCGGCCTTGAGCTGGACATCGTCTGCGAACAGGGCGACACGCTCGTGTTCGTGGAGGTCAAGACGCGCAAGGCCGAAGGCCTGGCCAACCCCGAGGATGCCCTGACTCCGGCCAAGCGCCGCAAGCTGTCCAAAGCCATCGGCCTGTACCTGAGCGCGCGCGATCTGTGGGACCGCTCCTGTCGCGTGGACCTCGTGAGCGTTGTGCACGGCCCAAGAGGCCTGTCGGCCACGCGGCACGAGGATGTGCTCGACTTCAGCCAGGATGCCTCGGGCGCGGCCTGGCAGCCCTGGTAAGGATAAAGGCGAAAGGCATAAGAGCTGGGAAGGGCTTTGCCTGCCAGAGCGGCTCGCTCCTCCCCAGACCCCCCCACCAGGGGCCTTTCAAGACGAGGGGACGCCCTGGACCCGCGAGTTTTTGGCGGATCGCCGAAGCGGATTTGTTCGGCCATCCGTTTTTCCCGGCCTTGCGCGTCGCGCATCCCCTTGGTAGAGCCAAGAGCTTTCCGCAGAATTCAAGGAGCAGCCATGTCGCCGTTGACGCGTTTCGAGGCCATCAAGCCTTTTTATGTCATGTCCGTGCTGGAGCGCGCCCAAGAGCTGGAGCGCCAGGGCGCGCACATCGTGCACCTGGAGATCGGCGAGCCCGACTTCGACGCGCCGGCTTGCGTGCGCGAGGCGGCTTGCCGGGCCATGGACGCCGGTCACACGCACTACACGCACAGCCTGGGCCTGCCCGAGCTGCGCCAGGCCATCAGCGAGGACTACGATGCGCGTTACGGCGTGAGCGTGGACCCCGAGCGCATCCTGATCACCTCGGGAACCTCTCCGGCCATGCTCCTGTGCTTTTCCGTGCTGTGCGGGGCCGGGGACAACGTGCTTATCCCGGATCCCGGCTATGCCTGCTACCCCAACTTCATCCGCTTCGTGTGCGCCGAGCCCAGGCTCGTGCCCGTGCGCGAGGAGGACGGCTTCCAGTACCAGGTTTCGGCCGTGCGCGCGGTCATGGACGAGCGCAGCCGGGCCGTGGTCATCAATTCGCCCGGCAACCCCACGGGCACCATCATGCCGGCCGATACCATGGCTGCGCTTGCCGAACTCGCGGAACAGGGACTGCCCATCGTCTCGGACGAGATATACCACGGCCTGACCTACGTTGGCAGGGAGCGTTCCATCCTCGAATTCACGGACAAGGCCTTCGTGCTCAACGGCTTCTCCAAGCTTTACGCCATGACCGGCTGGCGCCTGGGCTACCTCATCTCGCCCGAGCGCTACATGCCGGCCCTGCGCAAGCTGGCCCAGAATCTGTTCATCTGCGCCGGCTCCGTGGCTCAATGGGCCGGGCTGGCGGCCTTGCGCGAAGCCGCCGCGGACGTGGAGCGCATGCGCGCCACTTACGACGAGCGCCGCCGCTACATGCTCGGCCGCCTGCGGGCCATGGGCCTGACCGTGGCCGTGGAACCCACGAGCGCGTTCTACATCCTGGCCAATGCCAAGCGTTTCACGTCCGACTCCCTGGCCTTTGCCTTCGACGTACTGGAGAAGGCACACGTGGGCGTAACGCCGGGCATGGATTTCGGCCCTGGCGGCGAAGGCTACATCCGCTTCTCCTATGCCAATTCCCTGGAGAACATCCGCGAGGGCATGGACCGCTTGGAGCGCTACCTGTCCAGCCTGGGCCGCTGAGCCGGGCAAGGCCACGGCGACTTGCCGGTGAATCGCGCGGATCTCGTAAGCGTCTTGTCATGAACGGAAGCCGCCGATGGCAGGGGAAGGGGCAGGGGAAGGCAACATGATCTCCGTGCTCATCCTGACTCTCGACGAGGAGGCCAACCTGCCGGCCTGCCTCGATTCCGTGCGCTTCAGCGATGACGTGCACGTGCTCGGCTCGGGCACGTCCGACTGCACGGCGGATATCGCCCGCTCTCGAGGCGTTCGCGTGATTCAGCGGCCCATGGACGACTGGGCCTCGCAGCTCAACTTCGCCATGGGCGAGCTGCCCTTCCGCCATCCCTGGGTGTTCATGATAGACGCGGACGAGCGGGCCTCGCTGGAACTCGTGCAGGCCATGCTGACCGCCGTCGGAATAAGTCTTCCAGTTGCAAGCTCCGCAGAGCCAGAAAAGCACCTTTTGCCGGAGCCGCCTGACAATAAACATCGCGGATCCAGGAGCGCGTCCGCCCCTAATGGGTGGGGTCTGGGGAGGAGCGAGCCGCTCTGGCAGGCAAAGCCCTTCCCAGCTCTTAGGCCAGAAACCTGTGCCAGCGACAATGCCGTGGCTTTCAGCGTCAAGCGGCGGGCTTTCTTTCTAGACGGCCGGGAGTTGCGCCGCGTGCAGGCCACGCCGAGTTACGGGCGCCTGTTTCGGCCAGAGCGCGTGCCCTTCTCACGGCTAGTGAATCCGGTCACGCACGTGCGCGGTCAAGTGGGCCGGGTTGGCCTATGCCCTGCTGCAAGCCTGGTACGAATACATGTTCATGCTCAAGAAACGCGAGCTGCTGGCTTCCGCCAAGCGGTAGGAGTAACAGATGTTCGTCGCTTCCAAGCTCCTGTGGTTTTTGGCCTCGCCTGATAACTTGCTCCTGCTGCTGGCCGCGCTGGGCGCTGCGTTGCTCTGGACCCGCTGGAGTCGCTGGGGCCGCCACTGCGTGGGCTTTGCCCTGGCCGGATTGCTGATCCTGGCCGTTCTGCCTGTGGGCCAGGCGCTCATGAGTCCGCTGGAGGAGCGCTTCCCCCGTCCAGTGGGAATGCCCGCTGAAGTGGAAGGCATCATCGTACTTGGCGGCTATCAGGATCTGCTTGTTTTCGAGAACCGGGGACAGCCCGAGCTGACGGCCGCCGCCGATCGCCTTGTGGCTTTCGTGGAGCTGGCCCGGCGCTACCCGCACGCCAAGCTGGTGGTCAGCGGCGGCTCGGGCATGCTGCTGCGCCAGGACCTCAAGGAATCGGACGTAACCCGTGCGGCTTTGGCTTGTCTGGGTTTCGACGACTCGCGCGTGATCTATGAGGAGATTTCAAGGACAACCCACGAGAACGCGATGGTGAGCAAGGTCCTGGCCAAACCATCCCAGGATGGCCTGTGGCTGCTGGTCACTTCGGCCAGCCACATGCCCAGGGCCGTGGGCGTCTTTCGTGCCCAGGATTGGCGCGTCCTTCCATATCCGGTGGATTATCGCACCGTGTCCGGCATGGTATGGGAGTTCCCGTTCCAAACCGGCCAAAGGTTGGCCCTGGTCAGCGCGGCCATGCGCGAATGGGTCGGACTGGTCGTCTACCGCCTGATCGGCCGCAGCGACGCGCTCTTTCCCGCCGCTCAATCCTTGGAGCCCTGAAAAACCGCTGAAGAATTTCGCTCCAAAATGTTCTGTACCGTAGAGATCGAGTAGAGCCTGGCCGTCGCGAACCGAGGCGCCACATCGGGCGGGCTCTCCCTGCGTGTGCGTCCCACATTCCTCTTGGCTACGCAACTAATGGGTGGTTGGTTAGGTCTTTCATCGGTTTACGTTAGTGAAGTGTAAACTGCTATTGCCTGCAAGGGCATATCTCATGCAAGATACGCAAGTCTCGCGGGTGCTTGGCTGATCCGTTTGTAGCCCATCGCATCGCAAGAATATCGCAAGGACCAATGAAACCGCGTTCCATTCTGCTGATCCTGTTGGCGGTCATGCTGCTGACGCTGGCCATCCTGCCTCCGCTCCTGCCACATTTCGTGGATACGCGGCAGGTCAAGGCGCGGCTGGTGTCCGTCATGGTCGACGCTCTGGGCATGCCGGTAGCCATTCGAGGTGAGCTGGGACTGCGCCTTTTGCCCATACCCGAGCTGCGGCTCGGCGGGCTGGAGCTCGGGCATGGGGCGGACGGCCCTCTTGTAAGTTGCCGAGAGGTACGTCTGAGCCTGAGTCTGTCGCGGCTGCTGCGGCGTGAAGTGCTGCTCAGGAATGTGGTTCTCGATGATATCGCCTTGCGCCTGTCACGCGGGACCGATGGCCGCCTGAACTTGCAGTTGCCCCAGATCCTAGCCGTGCGGATCGAAGGCGCGCCAGGAGGGGAGCGCTTCACATTCCAAGGGGTGAACAACCTGTCAATCACCGGCAGCCTGCTGCTGGTCGACGCCTCGACGGGCATGCGTCTTGAGCTGGAACGGCTGCATGCGCGTTATCGCAAGGGGCGCGAGCAGCTCTCCCTTTCGGGCGCACTGCGCATGGCCTGGCCGGAGCAATATCGCTTTCCGCGCCTGGAGGCCTCGGTGAACGCCGTGGGAGGGTTGAAGCTGGAAGGCTGGGTGCTGCGCGTGCAGGGATTCGACGTGCAGGCCGGCCTGGTTCTCCAGGCGCGTGACGGCACCGCGCGCACGGGAACGCTGTCCACACGGTTTGATCTGGACACCGCTGCGGGAACAATCCGAACCCGGGATCTTGAGGCAACTTTAGGCGAGCTGCGCCTGACCGGTTCGGCCCAGGGCATGGATATCCTGTCGGAGCCGGTTTTGAGCGCCAGCTTGCAGGCCGAAGCCGGAGACGCGGCCGCGCTGGCCATGGACCTGGGCTTGCCTACGCCGACGGTGGCTTACGGCCGTCAAACACCGGTTCGGGCCGGGCTTGAGCTGGAGGCCCGATCCGATGGGCTGGACGTGCGCAAGCTCAGACTTTCGCTGGGCGAGTCGGAGATCGCCGGGCAAGTCTCGTTGCTGGGCTGGGCTGCACCCGCCTGGAAGATCGAGCTGAACGCCGCGCGACTTAATCTGGACGAATTGCGTCCTGCGGTCTGGCCGGAGGCGGAGGAAGGAGCGAGTCTTGAGGCCGTGCTGGGCAAGCTGCGCGCACTCAGGCTGGACCTGGACCTGCGGGCCGACGAGCTGGTTGCCTATGGCCTGCTGGCCAGCCGCTTCCGCGTGGCCCTGCAGGCCAAGGACGGCGTGGTGCAGGGGCGCGTGGCGCAGGTGGCCTTTCCTGGAGGCCGGTATCGCAGCAGCCTGCGCGCCGAGATCGGCCCACGCGCTTTTTTTGTCGTGCTGGACGGTCGTCTGTCGGCCGACGGCCAGGACGGCCCTGGCGGCGAGGACGGTCCACTGGTGCTGCGCGAGACCCTGCGCTTCGTGGGCGCTCCCGAAGAATACACCGGGAGCCTGAATATTCCGAGTTGCGACCTGCGCGAACTGTTTCGCGTCCTGGGCGTGGAGCCCTCGGCGAATTTGGCTCGTTCGGCTTTGCGTCAAGCGGCCCTGAATGTGACCTTTGCAGGAGGTGCGGACGGGCTGCGCATGCCGGCCGTGAGCCTGGAGCTGGACGGCATGCGTTTGAACGGCTCCGGAAGCATCGATAAGTTCAGCCACCCCCGGATTACGCTTAACGCGCGGACCAAGCGCCTCAATCTCGGGCCCTATTTGCCGGCGCTGGCTGCCCAAGGCGAGGACGCCTCCGCGTCCGAGGGGCGGGATCTGGGCCGACTCCCGACCCTGCATCCGGCTTGTCCACCCATCAGCGTGCGCCTGCTCGCCGACGAAGCCCTGTTGCCTGGGATGCGCCTGGGAGCTTTGCGACTTGCGCTACGCACGGACGGCAAGTCCCTGCGCCTGGATGCCGAATCGTCCGAGATCATGGAGGGCCGGGCAACAGCGCGCCTGGATCTGGATGGCCAGGACCCCGATGATCGCAAGGCCCGTTTGACCCTGACAGCCAAGGGCGTTGACGCGCGGCAGACCCTGGAACTGTTCGGACAAGGCGATTTGCTCTCGGGCCAGCTCGACGGGCGGCTGAACGCCGAAGCTGATGCCGGAAGTCTCGACGCATTACTGCGCTCGCTACGCCTGAACCTGGAGGCCGAGGCCCATGCCGGTCGGCTGAACGCGGACAGGCCGTTCTCCCGCATCGGCGGCAAGCTGATTCTTACGGGTGACGGAGACGGCGGCAAGGAATCCAGCCAATCCGCAAAGGCTCAAGCGACTCCGTATGCTTACCGTTGCGCCCTGACGCTCTCCGCCAAGTCTCCTGACCCGGCTCTGACCCTTGATTTGGGCCTTGCCGGCGTTGTGCGCGTGGACCCGGATACAAGCGCACTGACAGTGGCGTCGGCGGGTCTCCGCCTGTCGGCCAAGGGGGCGGCCCTGCATGACGAGCGCAACAATCTGAGCCTGCGTGGCAACCTGTCTTTGGATACGGCCAAGGGAGTCGTTGAGTTGGCCGACCTGGTCCTGAGCGGGCCGGGGTTGACCGGCCAGGGCATGTTGCGCGCCGAGGATCTTGGCGGCAATCCAAGCTGTTCGGGCAGTCTGCGTCTAGCCCCCTTCAATCCTCGCGAGAGCTTGCAGCGCGCGGGCATCGCCCTGTGGACCACACGCGATCCCACGGCCTTGAGCTCCGCCTCGGCCACGACAGCCTTCCGCCTGCGCAACCGTCGCCTGGATATTCCCAAGCTGGAACTGGAGCTGGACGGCTTTCGGCTGGCCGGCAATGCGTATATTCCGGATATGGACAAGCCCCAGCTCCTTTTCGATCTGGCCGGCACGAGCTTCAACCTGGACCGCTACCGCTTGCCGCCGAGGACCGATCGGCATGGTCCAGCCGGTAAGGACGAGGCTGTCCGGCTTCCACTGGAGGCCATGAGCAAGCTGGCCTTCAAAGGGCGCTTGCGCCTGGAGCGTCTGGAACTGTACCGGCTGCTTTTCGAGCACGGCGAAGCCCTGCTGGAGGCTGCCGACGGTGTCTACGTGGCCAAGCCCGTAACAGCCGAATTCTACAAGGGCCCGGCGCGGGGCGAGTTCAAGGCCGTGGTCACTCCCGCGGAGTTCTCCTTCGAAACCCAGGCTTCGGCCCGAAACGTGTCCTTCGGGGTGTTTCTGGATGCCATGGCCGGCGGACAGTACGTGCGCGGCCCCACGGATGTGTACCTGACCCTGCGAACTCATGGGGCCACCAACCAGGAACTCGTGGAGACCTTGAACGGCAGCGGGCGGCTGGAGGTCACGGATGGCAGCATCTCCTTCTCGCCCGATGACGATCCGCCCGACGGTGAGGTCCTGGATCTGCCGGCTCTTAGCGCGGACGGGGGCAAGTTGTGGGAGATTCCCGAGGATGTGCGCCGCCGGGGCCGCACGCGCTTTTCCACGGCCACGGCAAACGTAGCCATCGTCAACGGCGTTGCGCGCAACACCGACCTTTTGGTTAGTTCGCCGTTCATAGGCGGCACGGGCAGCGGCTTTGTGGACATGAACAAGGAAATCGTGGATTATACAATTATCTTCGAAATGCTGAACGCGGCGCGCGTGCCGCTCTATTTCGAGGGCGACTTCGATCATCTGGATGTGGGTGTGCGAACCCTGGGCGTCATCGGCAACACGGCCACGGGTATCGTGCGCATGCCCTTCGATATTCTGTTCGGTATCCTGCCGGGCATCGAGCGGCTGATTCCTACGTCCGAACCCAAGGAGCGGCGCGTGCAGTGAGTAGGGCATTCCGCACGCGAGCGAGGCCGCAATGATGAGTGGCCGCAATCTCCTGAAACGCTTTTCCGCAATGCTGGCGAGTCTGAGCCAGGATATCTGGTCCGAGCAAGGTCCATTCCGCAGCCGGCGCGTGCTGACTCTGATCCGCTGGGCGCACTTGGTCCTGCTCGGATTCGTGCGCGACAAGTGCCATTTGCGCGCCACGGCCCTGGCTTACGCCACCATCCTTTCTCTTGCGCCGCTCATGGCCGTGGCTCTGTCCATTTCCAAGGCCCTGGGCCTGCATGACTCGGCCTTCATACGCGCGGCGCTGCTGCGCATCACCGCCGGCCGCGAGGAGCTGGCGCGCACCATCCTGCACTTCGTGGAAACCTCCAGCGTGCGCACCCTGGGCTACCTGGGCACGCTGGTGCTCATCGCCATGGCCGTGGCCATGGTCATCACCGTGGAAAACGCCTTCAACGCAATATGGGGCGTGGCCAGGGGCCGCAGTCTGTGGCGCAAGTTCACGGACTTCTTCTCGGTGCTCGTGCTCAGTCCGTTGCTGGTCTTCCTGGCCGTGAGCTTCACCGTGTCGCTGCAAAGCGAGGCCCTGGTGCAGCGCATGCTCGAATTCACGGCTCTCAACTACCTGCACCTGCTGGCGCTCAAGCTCGCGCCTTATGTCATGGTCTGGCTGGCTTTCCTTTTCCTGTACAGCTTCATGCCGCATACCAAGGTGCGCTTGCGCAGCGCGGCAGTGGGCGCGGTGTTGGCCGGAACCCTGTGGCAGTTGGCCCAGTGGGTCTACATCCGTCATCAGGTTTCCCTGACCGACTACGGGGCCATCTACGGAAGCTTTGCCCAGTTCCCGCTGTTTCTCATCTGGATGTACATAAGCTGGGTCATCGTGCTGCTGGGCGGGGAGATCAGTTATGCTGCGCAGCATCTGAGCACCTTCGAAGGTGAGTTGCGCGCGGGCCGAGCGGGCTTTCGTGACCGCCTGGAGGCGGCCTGGCTTATGCTCGTTTGCCTGGCGCGGCGCTTCGAGGCAGGGCGGGGCGGGCTGTCGGCGGATGCCCTGGCCGAGCGGCTGGACCTGCCGGCCAAGCTGGCTTGCGACCTGTCCACAACCCTGGCGGACCGGGGTTTCCTGCTGCGGGGCGAGACCGCCGGTGAAAGCATCTTCGCCCTGGGCCGACCAGCGACGTCCATCCGCATTTCGGATGTGCAGCAGACCCTGGCCAGTGGATTGGACGGAAGCCATGAGCCACTCGTGACGGAACGTTTCGCCTTTGCGCGCCGGGATTTGGACGCTGCCCTGGAAGCCCTGCGCAGCTCGCCGGTGGATCTTAGCCTGGAGCAGGCCTGCCGACGTGAAGCCGGGCATGGTCCGGACGGCTGCCTGGATTGAAGCGGCTGAGCGGTGGACCGGCGTTCAGCATCCCAAGTCAGGCGGCGAGAAGCTGCGCCACGCAGGGCCGAGCATTGCTTTGGAAGCCAAGATGGCGAGGGTTACGGAAGTACCATTATCTCGCGCTCTGTTCGGTCTTGGGGGGCCTCAGCGATCTGCGGCATGGATTCGGACGGATGCTCGGGCAATGGATTGGACATGACCAACTCGTCCATGGCCGTGATGAGCTGTTCCAGCCAACGGCTGCCGTCTGGATCGGCGGTCAAGGCCACGGCGATGTAGGTCCGGCCGTCGTGCTCCACCAGGGCGCTGTCCGAGTGATACACGGACCAGCTTCCTGATTTGCGGTATACCCGCGCGGTAGGGCAGGTCTTGCGCAGACCGGCCACGAACTTGTGGTCAAGGGCGGAGTTCGCCAGCAGGGTCTTCATCTCTGCGCATCGCTCGGGCGAGACAAGTTGCCCGGTGTGCAACAGATAGTAGAAGCGGGCCACCTGAAAGGCCGTAGCGCCGTGCGACAGCCCGGCCAGCGGATCCCGGCGATAGGCCGGCGCCTTGCCGTATTCCTTGCCCACCCACAGCCCGCCATGGCCAGCCGGATCGTAGAGGCGGTAGCGCTCGGACTCCAGGACATCAATGAGATAATCCCTGCCGACTTTGGCCAGCATGGCCGATGCGTCGGTATTGGACGAGCGTCTGATCATGCGCGCAAGCGACAGGCGTTCGGCCTGGCCGAGAGACAGACCGCCCTGGTCGGCCTTCTCGAAGGCGGCCAGCAGGATGGCTATCTTTGGCAGGCTGGCCGCGTACATCATGCGCTCGCCATTGACCATGGCCAGCCGCGGATGCGCCGGATCGGTCACATCCACCAGGCAGGCCGCCAAACGTCCCTCTTGCTTGGCCTTGTTCAGGCCCAGCTCGCGAATACGTTCTTCCAGGCCATGCTGAAGCACGGAATCACGGCTGTTCAGTAGGGCAAATTCCGATCCGCTGCTTGCCAGAACAGAGGTTGCCGCCAACATGAGAAATAAAGATGCGGCAAGCACCCCCCCGGACAGGTATCTTATTTTTCCAGACATTTCGCTCCACTGGGCTTGGCACAGGCCGCAAAGGTCCCATTCCACGCCGGGCATGGGCTGGACCGGCCTGCGTCGTTTGGTACGATGGCTAGCAAGTGTTGGAGCCGCTCGGCTTTCGTCGCGGCTTGGCACAAGGCAGCAAGAACTGCGCCCGTGCTGCCCTGGAGGGGAGAGGACACGAAAGACGGGAGTTCAATACCCTGCGAAACAAGGAGAAAAAATGAGGGAAAGGCAGGATCATGCCCGCCCAGGATGCGCCATGCAGCACACTGCACTGCGCAAGCATGGTCTCCGGGCGGGTTTCCTGTTCGCCAATTTCTTCCTCATCGTCATGGCCCTGTACCAGCTCAAGCCTGCCAGCCGGTCTCTCTTCATCGACGCCTTGGGCGCGGACATGCTGCCCTGGGTCTGGATCGGCACGGCGGCGGCCATGACAGCGGTGATCAGCTTCTACAACGGTCTTGTGGAACGCATGAGTCGCCTGCGCATCGTGCTCGGCTCATGTCTGGCCTGCATGATCATGCTGGCCTTGTTCTGGCTCATGCTTGGCCGGCCAGGCCCGTTGGGAGCCGCGGCGTTCTATATTTTCGTTGATATTCTGGGAGTGGTGCTGACGGAGCAGTTCTGGTCCCTGACCAACTCCGTGCACACTTTGGAGGAAGGCAAGTCCTGGTACGGACTGATCGGCACTGGCGGACTGCTGGGCGGGCTGATCAGCGGCGCTTTCGGCGGCTGGCTGGTGAGCCGCGCCGGGCTGGCCACGGTCGATTTGCTCATGGTCGCCGCAGCCATTATCGGGGCGATCTTCGGCCTTACCTGGCTTATGGGCCGCTTGGGCTTGTATTGCGAAGCCGAGGCGACCGTGAAGGAAAAGGTCGCGGCCGGCAGCCCCTGGGCCATCCTGCGCAACCGCTATCTCGCGCTCATCGCGGTCCTGCTGCTGCTAGGGCAATTGGCCTCGCTGTTCGTCGAGTTCCAGTTCATGAAGACCTTGGAGCAGACCATTACCGGCCGCGATGCACGCACGGCCTACATGTCCGTGTTCTTCAGCATCATGAGCCTGGTGGCCATCGGAGTGAACCTCACGCTCACGCCGCTGGTGGTCCGCCTCAAGGGCGTGCTGGCCGGGCTGTTGGTGCAGCCCGTGGTCATGGGCGTGTGCGCGTTGCTGTATATGGCCCATCCGACCCTGCTATTCGGCTCCCTGGCCAAGATCAGCGATCGGGGGCTGTCCTATTCCATCAACCGCGCCTCGCGCGAGCTGCTCTACGTGCCCGTGGATCCGGTGGTCATCTACCAAGCCAAGGCCTGGATCGACATGTTCGGCTATCGCCTGTTCGAGGTGCTCGGATCGCTGCTTATCCTGGCCGTGACCCAATGGGCTTCGGCGCCCATGGGGCTGCCTGGCATAAGCGCGTTCACCCTGGCTGCCTGCGGAGCCTGGATCGCCATCGTGCTGCTCATGCGCCAGGAATACTCGGATGTGGTCATGGAATGAGGAAGAAGTAGAGCGCCGTGACCACCACTATGCTTCCGGCGCGCAAGGCCTGGCTGGCGGCGATGAGTCGCGTGGCGAGCGCGGGCTTGAAGATGCCGGCGTAGAAAGGGAATTGATGGCGGAAGGCGCGCATGGGTGTGGAGAGCACGTTGCCCACCAGCAGTGCCAGCACGACCTGTTTCATGGGCAGGGCCTGGGCCTCCAGCAGCGCGCCGGCGGCGGCCAGGCCGGCCGTGAACTCCGAGGCCACCTGGAAGACCACAATTGATATGGCTTTGGGGTGCAGCCAGGACAAGATCCCGGCGTGCTCGGCCAGGAAGCCTTCGAGCATTTTGAACACGCCCCAGCGGTTCAGGAAGAACACCAGTATGTAAATGGGCACGGTGAAGGTGAGCACCTTACCGATGCGCTTCTTGAACCGCTTGATGCTGATCCGCAAGGCATCGCGCCAGGTCCTGGCGCCCTGGGCCTTGGCGGCTTCGTCCAGCCGGCAGACCACGCAGCCCTCCGGCAAGGGAGGTAGCCAGACGCGGCCCAAAGCCACGATGAAGGATGTGCGCAGGATGGCGGAGAGAAGTGTAAGCCCTACATAGACGAAGGCGGCACTGCCCAGAAACGGCACGACCAGGAAGAACATGCTCGGCAGGTGCAGGAAATACGTGGGCAGGGAGTTGAACAGGTTGGAAAGGATCAATTCGCGCCGGGAAAGCGCGCCCTTGTCGTAGGCTTCGGAGAGCATGGTGTTGGCCGCCACGCCCGAAAAAAAGGCCATGGAGAATGACGCGCCCGAAACATCCTTCAGCCGGGCCAGACGAATGAGCGGCTCGGCCAGCTTGGCCACCGCGCGAGTCCAGTTGAGGGCCTCGATCAGGTTGGCTACCAGCAGGCCGAGCGAGATGGTCAGGCTCAGGCGGACCAGCGGCCAGCCGAGCCCGCGCCAGAGTTCAGCGACTTCCATGGGATAATTGATGAAACCGACGGCCATGCGGCCGACAGGGTTACTTGGTTTCCAGGGGCTTCCAGTGCTGGGATTCCTTGATCAGGAACGTACCATCCTCGGCCCTGTCGATGACCCCACGCGCGGCCAGCTCGTGCATGGCCGCTTCCAGCTTCTCGCAGCTTGTGGTCCATTTAAGCTCGCAAGCCTCGAAGCTGGGCGTGTCGCCCCGCGACAGCATATCGTCGAGCATGAGATAGAGCGAAGTGGCTTCCACGCTCATGTTCAGATTGAAGATGGCCTGATCCATGGCTCCTCCTGTGTGCTGTTCAGCCAACGAATGCGCAAGGCCGATATTAGCACAACGCGGGCTTGGGGCCTAGCCCGCAACAATATCATTCAGCAGGCCGCGGAAGGCAGCGGCTTCCTGCGGGTCCATGCCGAAGCCGTGCTCGTCGGCCGGAAAGGCGCCCTGGCGCACCTCGTACATGTAACGGCCGGCAGCCTCCTGCATGAGGTTGCCAAGCTCCGCGTAACGCTTGACGAATTTTGGAGTGAAGCGCTCGAAGAGCCCCAGCACGTCATGGATGACCAGCACCTGGCCGTCGCAGTGCGGCCCGGCGCCGATGCCGATGGTTGGAATGGACACACGGGCGGTGATTTCTCGGGCCACCACGGATGGAACGGCCTCAAGAACGATGGAGAAGCAGCCTGCCGCTTCCAGTGCCATGGCCTCGCGCACCAAACGCGCTGCGGTTTCGGCCGTTTTGCCCTGCACCTTGAAGCCGCCGAGCCCTGCAACGAGCTGCGGCGTGAGGCCCACATGGCCCATGACCGGAATGCCCGCACGCACCATGGCTTCGACTTCGCGCAAATAGCCGGCGCCTTCGAGCTTGACCGCCCTGGCCCCGCCTTCCTGCACCAGCCTGCCCGCGGCGAGAACGGCCCGCTCGACTCCGGCCTGGTAGGACAGAAAGGGCAGGTCTCCGACGACCAGGGAGCGCCGTGCGGCCCTGCTTACGGCCTTGGTGTGGTGAACCATCTCGTCCAGAGTCACGGAGAGGGTGTCGGGGTGGCCCAGCACGACCATGGCCAGGGAATCCCCTACCAGGAGCATGTCGGCTCCGGCTTGGTCCAGGGCCAACGCCGTGGGGTAATCGTAGGCTGTGAGCATGGCCAGCCGTTCCCCACCTTTGCGGCTTGCGATGTCCGGCGCGGTGAGCGGTTTAAGCACGACAACTCCTTGGGATACGGGTAGCGGAATCCACGAAGCTGAACATTTAGACTAAAATAGTGATCAAGAAAAGAGGATTGGCTCTGGAAGCGGAAAATGCGAACGGCCCCTTGCGGGGCCGTTTCGTTTGGAACGCATGATCGGCCAGAAGCGCCGAAACGACTAGATATCCTGGAGCACCCAAACGATCCTGCCCACGAGCTGCTTATCCTTGAGCTCGGGAGAGAGGTATTGTTCAGGGTGAATCGGATTCTCGCTGCGCAGTATGAAGCGATTGTTCTCGGCATCAAAGAATACGCGCTTGAGAACCAAACCTTCATGAGGAACATGCACGCCGTACAACTCGCCCGAAAGGATGCGCCGCTGATCCATGTCCAGGCCGACATATGCTCCGCGGCGAATGAGCGGCTCCATGCCCGAACCTTCGATCTTGAGCGCCAACAGTGTCGGCCTGTAGAAAGTTTCCGGGATGGCCAGCTGGGAAATGAAATCTGGCTGCCAGGAGCCTTCCTTGGTGCTGGCTCCGGTCATGCTGGAGACATTCACCACCCGGCTGCGGGCAGGGGATTTGCCGTAGCCGACGGCGGGCTCGGCCATGCTGGCGACGTGCGCCTCGCCCATGCCCGGCTTGAGATACATGGGCTCGATTCCGTCGGAAAGCCACTCGGGATTGAGCCCCAGCGATCGGTAAAGCTTCATGTACCAGTCAGCTGGCACGGAGTTGCGGCGCTTGGCGTCTGAGATGCTTGACTGTCTGATACCTAGCAAGTTGGCAAGCTCCACCTGGGTTCTGGCTCCGGTGGCCTTCTTGATCCTGTCAAGGACCTCGTCAAAGCTGGTCATATCGTATCTACTCCTTAGCACTGATCCAGATCATGATCATGTCGGTGGGGGATGGTTCCATGAAAAAATGAGAGACTGCGAGCGTTACATTCATGCGCAGTATTGCGCCGCAATCGTTAAGCGGTGCGAAAGTCGTTATCGACTCCAGGGACTACTCCGTGGGTGGACACGCCCAACACAGAAAAGCGGCTGGACGTGCCTATAATCTGCTTGACGGCTACGAACAGCAAGGGGATTTCGATGCGAAGCGATTTCTGTATGTGGTGCACCAATCAAAGGTCCACACGGCATGTCAATAAAAAATGGACTAGAAGCCTGAGTGCTTTGCTTTAAAAAAGTTCGTATAGGAACGACGATCCTGGGGAGGGTATTATTCGAAAACAATGCGAAATTGAAATCATTTTTTTGTGGTTTCAAAACAGTTCAAGATGTGCGCCGCCATTGAACTGAATTCGTGCGGTCGGTTGCAGGGCGATTGTCTGCGGGAGCCGATGGCTCCCGCATCAACGCAAGTATTTGAAGAAAGGCGAGTCCGGGGTGAGCACCAGCCTGGAGTTCTCCTTGAGGCTTTTTTCGTACGCTTCCAAGCTGCGCTGGAAGGCGTAGAATTCAGGGTCACGGCCAAGGGCATCGGCCCACAGACGAATGGCTTCGGCTTCGCCTTCGCCGCGCAGCACGGAAGCCTGTCGACGCGCATCGGCCTGCAAAATCGTGCGTTCACGATCAGCCAAGGCAGTTATCTTGGAGGACTCTTCCTGGCCTTCGGAGCGATACTGCTTGGCTTGCCGTTCGCGCTCGGCGCGCATGCGGCCGAAGATGGCTCGGGCGTTTTCGGCCGGCAGATCCGTGCGCTTGATACGCACGTCCATGACCTCAATGCCGTATTCACTCACAAGGGCATTGGATTTGGTGGTCACTTCCTGAGTGATCTGGCCGCGTTTTCCCGAGACGATCTCGATGAGCGTGTAGTTGCCGAGGGCAACGCGAATCTCGGAGTAGATGATGTCGTCCAGTCGGGCCTGGGCCCGCGGGATGGAACGCACGGTGCGGTAGAATAGCAGCGGGTCCGTGATGCGCCACTTCGTATAGTTGTCCACGACCATGTTCTTCTTGTCCCTGGTCAGGATCTCGGCAGGCTCGGCATCGTAGTTGAGGATGCGCGAGTCGAAGAAGACCACGTTCTGGACGAAGGGCAGCTTGAAATGCAGGCCGGGTTCCAGAGGCTTATCGCCAACGGGTTTGCCGAGCTCAAGCACAATGGCCCGTTCGGTCTGGTCGACCATGAACATGGACTGAACCAGGGCGATGAGCGCCAGGAAGCCTATGACCGCCGGGATGATGAGTTTCGTGCGCATGTTACTGCTTCCCCCCGGCGCCGCCTGCGGCGTCCTGCTTCGGTCGCGGAGCGGCCTTGTCCAGGGGCAGATAGGGCACCACATTGCCCGCTGTCTGGCTGGAGAGGATGATCTTTTCCAAGCCGGAGCTGGAGAAAATGCGCTCCATTGTTTCCAGGTACATGCGCTGGCGGGTTACGTCCTTGGCCTTGCGGTACTCGGTGAGCACGGCCAGGAACTTCTCGGCGCCGCCACGGGCATCCAGCACTTGGCTTTCCTTGTAGGCTTGGGCTTCGTTGACGATGACAGCCACCTGACCCCTGGCCTTGGGCAGAATGTCGTTACGATAAGCCTCGGCTTCGTTGATGAGCCGGCTCTTGTCCTCGCGCGCGCTGGCCACGTCCTTGAAGGCGTCCACGACTTCCTTGGGCGGGTGCACGTCCTGCAACTGCACGGCGATAACGCGGACGCCGGCCTGATAGCGGTCCAGGACTTCCTGCATGAGGTCACGTGTCTGCGTCTGGATGACGAACTTGCCCGTGGTCAGGGCCGAGTCGATTACGCTGTTGCCGACAACTTCACGCATGGTGGCTTGGGCTACATACTTGACCGTGTTTTCCTGCTCCGCGACATTGAACAGGTAGTCTACCGGATCAGAGATCTGGTATTGCACGATGAACTGCACGTCCACGATGTTCTCGTCGCCCGTGAGCATGAGCGACTCCTCGGGGACCAAGCGGTACTGGCCGGGCTGGAGAGTTCCATTGCGGGCAACGGAACGGAAGCCCACCTCCACGCGCTTGATTTCCGACACCTTGGGCTTGTGCACGCTCTCGATGGGGAATGGCCAATGGATATGCGGCCCCGGATCGGTGATTTGTGTGAACTTGCCGAAGCGTTTTTCCACACCCCGCTCATCAGGCTGCACGATATAGAATCCGCTCAGGCCCCAGAGGACGACCAAAAGCAGAATGATGAGTTTGCCTCCGCCCGGAAAGCGCAGGTTCGAGAAGCGCTTCAGGCGATCATGGATCTCGCCAGGTTCCGGAGGTTGATAACCCTGCCTGCGACGCTGGCCTTGTAGCTTTTCCCAGTCCCAGTTCATAAGTCTGCCGACATTAGGCGAGTTGCCAAGGCTGGTCAAGCAAGGCCAAATTTTGCGAGTCGTTGTCGGCTTTCGTGCATGCAGGTTGAAACGCACCGAGTGATAGAGATAATGCCTTTCGACGGGAGACTTCCGTGCGCGTGGATCGAAAAGCGTTGGAAAACGGTCAGGACAATAGTATGTTCAGTGGACTACAGCGTCTCGCGCCAATGCCTTCACAGGATCACTAATCGCAAGGAGCCCCATACAATGCCGGTTCATCCCCAAGCAGGGAAACAGCCAGACAAGCATATGCTCGTGAACGTGTCGCGCCTCGTGGCCGCCTACTATACCGTGCGGCCGGACCCCGCTGATGCCGCACAACGCGTTGCTTTCGGCACGTCGGGCCATCGGGGCAGCTCGTTCAAGGCGAGCTTCAACGAGGCGCATATCCTGGCTATGGCCAAGGCCATTTGCGAGCATCGGGCCTCGCGCGGCGTGGACGGCCCGCTCTTCGTGGGCATGGACACCCACGCCTTGTCCGAGCCGGCTTTTCTAACGTCCGTGGAGGTATTCGCGGCCTGCGGCGCGGATGTCCGCTTCCAGCAGGGTCGCGGCTACACGCCGACGCCGGTTATCTCCCACGCCATCCTGACCCATAACCGGGGCCGCACGGAGCGTCTGGCCGACGGCGTTGTCATCACGCCCTCGCACAACCCTCCGGACGACGGCGGCTTCAAGTACAATCCGCCCCATGGCGGCCCGGCCGAAACATCGGTCACCAAATGGATCGAGACACGGGCCAACGAGTTGCTGGCCCAAGGCCTGTCCTCCATTCCGCGTTTGGATTTCGATAAGGCCGTGGCCCAAAGCTTGGCGCGCGCCCACGACTACGTGTGTCCCTATGTCGAGGATCTGGCCAATGTCCTGGACATGCAGGCCATCGCCAAGGCAGGCCTCAAGCTCGGAGTTGATCCTCTGGGCGGCGCGTCGCTGGCCTTCTGGGAACCCATGGCCGAGCGGTACGGCCTGGACATAAGCCTGGTCAACGACAGCGTGGACCCGACCTTCGCCTTCATGCGCGTGGACAAGGACGGAGCCATCCGCATGGATTGTTCCTCGCCCTATGCCATGGCCGGCATGATCGACCTCAAGGACCGCTTCGACATCGCCTTCGGCAACGATCCCGACGCCGACCGCCACGGCATCGTGACCCGCTCCGCCGGCCTGCTCAACCCGAACCATTACCTGGCCGTGGCCATCGACTACCTGTTCACGCATCGTCCGGATTGGAAGCTGTCCTGCGCCGTGGGCAAGACGCTGGTAACGAGCAGCATGGTCGACCGCGTGGCCAAGGCGCTCGGCCGCTCCCTGGCCGAGGTGCCCGTGGGCTTCAAATGGTTCGTGCAGGGTCTGCTCACGGGCGAGTACGGCTTTGGAGGCGAGGAGTCGGCCGGAGCGAGCTTTTTGCGCAAGGACGGCACGGTCTGGACCACGGACAAGGACGGCATCGTCATGAATCTGCTGGCCGCAGAGATCACCGCCGTGACCGGGCGGGATCCCGGCGAGCTTTACACGGGCCTGACCGAGCGCTTCGGTGCGCCGATTTACGAGCGGTTGCAGGCCCCGGCCAACGCAGCCCAGAAAAAGGTTCTGTCCAACCTGTCGCCCGAGCACGTCGCGGCGGACAGCCTGGCCGGAGAGCCCATCCTGGCCAAGCTCACGCGCTCGCCCGCGGGCGACGCGCCCATCGGCGGGCTCAAGGTCGTGACCGAGAACGGCTGGTTCGCGGCCAGGCCCTCGGGCACCGAGGACATCTACAAGATCTACACCGAGAGCTTCAAAGGCCGCGAACACCTGCGGCGCATCCAGGAGGAGGCCCAGGCCATCGTGTCCCAGGCGTTCGTGAAGGCCGGCGTCTGAGCGCGAAACCCTCATGAGAAAGATCCTGCTCATAGCCGTCGGCGTGGCGTTGCTGGCCGTCGGCGCATGGTACCTGCTCGCGGACCGCGGCGACGGAGAGCCGCGCATCCTGGCCACCACGACCATCCAGCGCGGCACGGTGCGCAAGGTCCTGGAGGCCACGGGCATCGTCAAGGCCCAGGTCGGGGCAATGGTCAAGATCGGCGCGCGGGCCACGGGCATCATCGAGCGCATGCCGGTCAAGGTCGGCGACCGGGTGAACCAGGGAGACCTCGTGGCGGTCATCGACGACCGCGAGCAGCAGGCCGAGCAGGCCGAGACCGAGGCCCGCCTGGCCAGCGCCCAGGCCGAGCTGTCCCGCGTGCGTCAAGTCTATCCTCTGCAGATCGCGGAGGCCCAGGCCCAGCTCGATTTGGCCCAGGCGCAATACGCCTATGCCCAGGCCAACTTCAAACGCCAGCAGGATCTCGTGGCCAGGGACGTGCAGCCACAAGACATTCTGGACCAGGCCAGGCGCGACCTGGATGTTAGCCGCAACGAGCTGGAAGCCCGCCAGGCCACCCTGCGCCGACTGCGCCAGGAGTTCGAGCAGGAACTGACCAAGGCGCGCAGGGCCGTGGACGTGGCCCAAGCCACCCTGCGTTCGATCAAGGTGCGCATATCCTACACGCGCATCATCACGCCCATTTCGGGCCTGGTTTCGCAGGTCACGGCCCAGGAGGGCGAGACCGTGGTGTCCGGCCTGCAGGTCACCAACCTGGTCACGGTCATCGACCCCACGCGCCTGGAGATGTGGATCTACGTGGACGAGACCGACGTGGGCCAGGTCAAGCCCGGCATGCCCGTGGAATTCCGCGTGGATTCATACCAGGAGCGCATGTTCCAAGGCCGTATCGAGCAGATCTATCCCGAGCCCGAGATACGCGACAACATCGTATACTACCGGGCCCTTGTGCCGCTGGACCCGCAGCAGGCCCTGGCCCTGCGGCCCGAGATGACCACTCAATGCCAGATCGTGGTCGAGCAGCGCGAGAACGTGCCGGCCTTGCCCAACACAGCCCTCAAGTGGGTCGGCGACCGTCAGGTGGTCTTCATGCGTGGCCCGGACGGCAAGGTGCGCGAGGTCAACCCGCAGCTCGGCCTGCAAGGCCTGGAGAGCAGCGAGATCGTCAACGGCTTGCAGGTGGGCGACGTGGTGGCCACGCAGGTGGTCATTCCCGGCCTCACAGTGCCACAGACGTCGAACGGCCAGCGCATGGCCGGCGGTGGCGGTGGTGGAAGCGGGCAGCGCAACAGTCAGGACAACGGCGGCCCTCCCGGCAGACCCAGCGAGCCCGGCAGCAGCCCCGGCGGAAGTTCCGGCGGCGGCTCGGGAAGTGGCGGCGAAAATCAGTAGCCCCTTGCTCCCAGGAATAGGCCAGGATGCAGGTACTGCGCCCGGAGAGTAATCACCATAGAGTTCCTTGCCGTCTTCCTTCCGTTTCGCCGTCATTGTGTTGCAGCCTGTTCCCTATACCGCCTATAAGGGCGGATGACCCGAAGCAGGCCATTGCCCATTCATTTCCTTCCGTCCGCAGCGACGGGAAATGCCGCAAGCAATCTTGCCAGGTGTTTCCAAGCGGACCGGCGAAACCGCAGGTCATTCCACATTCAGCTTTTGAGCTTGCGGGAAGCAGGCTTCAGTCACTTCACGAGATAGACGGAATACAGGAGGTGGCGATGAACGATGAACAGGATATCCAGACCCTCAGCGCCCAGAAGCTTCGTGAATTCATCAACACGCATTCCGAATCGGAATATGACCTGATCGACGTGCGCCAGCCGTCCGAGTATGAGGTTAGCCACATTCCGGGGGCCAAGCTGCTGCCGCTTAAAGAATTTGTCGAACACCTCGGCGACATCCACCCTGATCGGGAGAATATCTTCTACTGCTCGGTCGGCGGCAGATCCATGGCAGCGGCCGTCATGGCTGCCGAAAGCGGCGCTTTCCGCAAGGGCATCTACACCTTGGACGGCGGCATCGCGGCCTGGAACGGCAAGAGCCTGCCCGACAGACCGCCGATGCGGCTTTTCGAGAGCAGCAGGACGCTCCGGGAGGCGCTCCTGACCGCCCTTGAATTGGAGAAAGGTTCCTGGCTCTTCTACACCGAACTCCTCAAGGCCCCGCCCAAGCGCTTTTCCTGCTCCTCGATCCAGGAATTGGCGGATATCAAGAAGAGCAATGCCCGGATTCTCCACGACACGCTCAAGGCAGTCTCCTCGGAGGAGGAAACCGAGCACATGGCCTCGTTCGAGAAGCTGTTCGAGAGCCTCGGCGGCAACATCATGGCCAGCGGCGACGATCCGACCCCGCTCCTGGTCTGGGCCAAGGCCAATTACGAGGATTGCGAACAGCTCATCAACCTGGCCGTGGAGCTCGAGTACAGGGCCTACGACCTTTACCGGAACATGGCCTTCGACGCCAAAAATGCCGAAGAGGAGCAGGCCTTTCTCGAATTGAGCAAGCGGGAAAAGCAGCTTCTCATGCGTATCGCGGGCGAGATGGACAAAGCCATGGCTGAAATCGGGCGTGCAGCATGAGGCGTCACGTCGTGCGGGTTGCCATCAACTGCCTGATTTTACCTTGTCTTTGGAAGCCGGAGGTCTGACATGCCGGCTTCCCTGGTCCGTCTGCGCGAAATCCACAAGCGCTACCAGCAGGGCGAGCAGTCCGTGGAGGTGCTCAAGGGCGTGTCCCTGGACATCGCCCAGGGCGAGTTCGTGGCCTTGCAAGGCGCGTCCGGCTCGGGCAAGTCTACGCTGTTACACATCATCGGCCTGCTGGACCAGCCTAGCGATGGCAGCTACGAGCTGGAGGGCCGGGACGTGTCGCGCCTGTCCGACGACGCCCTGTCCTCCCTGCGCAACAGGATGACCGGCTTCATCTTCCAGAGCTTCTACCTCATTCCCTATGCCACGGCCCTGGACAACGTCATGCTGCCCGGCCTGTACGCCGGCACGCCGCGCGCCGAGCTGCGCCGTCGCGGACATGAGCTTCTGGATCGCGTGGGCCTGGGCGACCGGGTTGGTTTCACGCCCGCGCAGCTTTCCGGCGGGCAGCAGCAGCGCGTGGCCATCGCCCGCGCGCTGGTCAACGAGCCGCGCATCCTGTTGGCCGACGAGCCAACCGGACAATTGGATTCCAGCACTAGCGGCGAGATCATGGACCTCATCGCCTCCATCCACGCCACGGGCATGACCGTCATCCTGGTCACGCACGACGAGGCCACGGCTACCTACGCCCAGCGGCGCGTGCGCGTGGTGGACGGCCGCATCGAAGGCCAGGAGCGCGTCGTTCCGGCCCTGGCCGGAGGCTAGGCCGTGCCCGACCGGCGACGCATGGCGCGCCTGGAGCGCATCGGGCGCATGGCCGCCCAGGCTTTATGGGCCTACCGGCTGCGCAGCCTGTTCGTGGTCCTGGGCGTGGGCCTGGGCA
This sequence comes from Desulfocurvibacter africanus subsp. africanus DSM 2603, assembly GCF_000422545.1. Lineage (NCBI taxonomy): Bacteria > Pseudomonadati > Thermodesulfobacteriota > Desulfovibrionia > Desulfovibrionales > Desulfovibrionaceae > Desulfocurvibacter > Desulfocurvibacter africanus. The sequence continues at coordinate 207,793 of NZ_AULZ01000001.1, read as the reverse complement.
TTGCCTCGCTGACCATCATCGTGGCCGCCGTGGACGGCGCGCAACGCAAGGCGCGCGAGATCACCGAGAACTTCGGGCCGGACGCGGCCTTCGTGCTGGGCGGCGACGTGCTCAACCGCGCCGTGGGCATGCGTACGCTGACCCTGTCCTGGACCGACCTGGAGCGCATCCGCCAATCCCTGCCCGGCGCGTACCTGGTGGTGCCCATGCGCGCCAAGCGCAACCTGAAGCTGCGTTACGGCGGCACGACCATCGACCTGGACTCGGCCATCGGCTCCTCGGCCAATTACGCCCAGGCCTGGGACTGGCCCCTGGCCGAGGGCCGCGATCTGAACGAGGAGGACGTGGAGCGCGGGGCCAGGGTCGTGCTGCTCGGCGTCGTGCCCACGCGCGAGCTGTTCGGCCAGCGCTCGCCGGTGGGGCAGACCGTGTACGTCAACAGCATCCCCTTCCAGGTCGTGGGCACGCTCACGGAGCGCGGGGCCTCCGGCGGGCCGGGCAACCCGGACGAACGCATAGTCATGCCCCTGACCACGCTGACCCAGCGCTTCAACCTGGACCGCCAGTACTTCCGAGCCCTGCGCATAAAGTTCCGCGACCCCGAGAACATGGAGGCCAACCGCGAGAATCTGCGCTCCTTCCTGCGCCACCTGCACGGCCTGGAACCCGGCGAGCCCGACGATTTCACCATCCTCACGGCCGACGAGGTGCTCAAGTTCCTGTCCGTGATCCAGGGCGGGCTCATGGTCTTCCTGGGCGTGACGAGCATGGTGGCCATGACCGTGGGCGGCTTCGTGCTGGCCAACCTGTTCTATCTGTCCGTGAGCGAGCGCACCAAGGAGATCGGGCTCAAAAAGGCCGTGGGCGCGTCGTCCTCGGCCATTCTGCTGCAATTCCTGGCCGAGGCCGTGCTGCTGACGCTCATCGGCGCGCTGGTCGGCGTGGCGCTAGGCATGGGCGCGGCACAATTTTTGGAGCGGTTGGAGATTTTGGAGATTCAATTATCGTGGAGAATCTTCGGAATCGCGCTTTTCGCGTCGTTGGGCATCGGCGTGCTGTTCGGATTGAGGCCGGCAAGGAGTGCGGCGCGGTTGGATCCGATTGAGGCATTGAGAGGGTAGGCCGCTCCCCAGTCCCCACCTTCCCTTTTCCCCCGCCTTGGGGTAGTCGCTGCTCGCACCGGAGGTTCCCATGATCGCAGACGTGGTGGAAAACTGGAGCCAGTATTTCGGCGATCGGCTCGACGACGCCCTGGAGTTCCTGCGCAAGCTGGACGCCTCGTCGCCGGACGGCGAGTTCCAGATTCGCGGCACGGACCTGTTCGCCCGCGTGTTCGGATATCTGACGAGGCCGCGCGACCAGAACAACATGGAGGCGCACAGGCGCTACATCGATATCCAGGCCGTGCTATCCGGCGCGGAAATCCTGGAGTGGCATCCGCTGGAGGGGCTTACGGCCATATCGCCGTACTCGTCCGAAAAGGACGCCATCGTCCTGGGGCGTCCCGAGCGGCCGCAGGGCCTCACGGTGCTGACGCCAAGCCGCTTCGTTGCCTATTTCCCGCAGGACGCCCACATGGGCCAGATCGCCTTCTGCGGACCGGAGCCGATCAGGAAGGTCGTCTTCAAGGTCGCCCTGCCGCTGGTGCAAGCCGCCAAGCTCTGATTCACGCCATGCACGGGACACGCAGGATTGCCGCGCAACGGCATTCCTGCGTTTCACGCCAATCAATTCAGTAAGAAAAATCGCGGATGCAGGGGCGCGCCCTGGTCGGATGAGTCCTGCCGGGAGGAGTTCGAGGAGGGCTGGCCCTCCTCGATTCGTCTTGTGATTGCCCTTAAGCGAAGCGTTGGGGAAAGAGTTCCCGCAGGCTGGGGGCCTTGGCGTCCTTGTCTGAGAGGGTAGGGCTTTGCACGGGCCAATCGATGCCGATGTCGGGATCGTTCCAGCGCAGGCAGCCCTCGTCCTCGGGGTGATAGTAGTCGGTGCACTTGTAGGTAAAATCGGCTGTCTCGGACATGACGCAGAAGCCGTGGGCCAATCCGGGCGCGACCCACAGCTGGTGGTGGTTTTCGTCGTCGAGGACCGCCCCGTACCATTTGCCGAAGGTCGGCGAGTCGGGCCGGATGTCCACGGCCACGTCGAAGACCCTGCCGCGCGTCACGGAGACGAGCTTGCCCTGGGGGTAGGTGCGCTGGAAATGCAGCCCGCGCAGGATGCCCTGCCTGGAGCGCGAGAGGTTGTCCTGCACGAAGGGCAGGCCGATGCCTGCCTGGCCATAGCGTTGCGCCTGGAATGTCTCCAGGAAAAAGCCGCGATGATCGCCGAATGCCTTCGGCTTTATGAGCAGGACGCCTTCGATGTCCGTGCGCTCGACTTCCATGTGTATACCACCTGCTGCTGAATTCGGATGAAACGCAGCTGCATGCCCACGCGGTGTCCAGGGCGCGCTGCGGCCAATGCGCGCGAAAAACTAGACGATCTCGCCGGGTGTGGCAATCTCCAGGGCCTGCCATTCTCTGATCCACATCCATCCATCTTCGTCCAAACCGGCCTTGCTTAGGCCGATGGCCTCTGGCCATCGGACGGACTCCGGGTCCCCTTGCGCTTTTTTCGCGGCTCCGGCCCAAGGAACGCATCCAGCACCTCGTCACCACGGTCGCCCGCCGCGCAGTATTCCCGCTGCAAGGCAGCCAGGCGGTCGTCCGCCGCGTAATCCTGCGGATTGATGCCGTAGAGCCTGGCCGCGTTGAGACCGAGGATCTTGCGCTTGACCGTCGAGTCCGGTCCGCCCAGGGGCGCGAAGCCGTGCTTGCGCTGCATGTCCTCGGGTATCTCGATGCGCCGCAGGGCCTCGATCTGCCAGCGCGGCGAGCCGTACCAGATCGCGTCCGTGCCCCAGAGCACATGGTCTTCGCCCAGGCCCTTGATGAGGATGCCCAGGACGGCTGCCGCAAGGCGCGGGTGGGTGACGGCCGTTGCGCCGAAGGTCGTGCCCAGGTCGGCGTAAATGTTGGACACGCCGTATTTGGCCGGAATCTCGGCCAGATCCGTGACCCATTCCATGCGGCCCGTGCGCTCGAAATCCAGGAGGAAATCGTCCGGGACCATGAGCGATGGCCGAAACGCCGCGTGGTAGATGACGAAGGTCAGGTTGGGCCAGTCCTTGGCGGCCTTGGGCAGGTCATCCACGTTGCCGTACTTCCAGTTGGCGAAGCGCTTGAGGAAATTCGCGGGCATGAGGCCCTTGTGCACGCATAGTGTGCGGATGCCGTGGCGCATGAACTTCTCGTAGGCCGGGTACATGAGCCCTTCGTCGTCCAGCCTGTAGGGCCACTTGCTGTAATGGAACGGGTCGCCGACGGGATAGCTCTTCCAGCTCGCGGGGCGCAGCACCTCGGCGCAGCGGTCTATCTCGTTCAGCCAGCCAGGATGCTTGGGCGCGATGAGCGAGTGGCTCAGCATGCGCCTTGCGCCAAGCAACTCGTTGATGGCGTCGCGTCCAATGGCCATCTGGTCGTTGGACAGGAACCAGTCCCGAGGGTCATCGGCCGTGGCGCTCGTGAGTAGGGCCACGCTGGTGGTGCTTTCAAGGAACATCTCGCGGAAGTAGTTGCGGAAGAACACGCGCTCCCGACTGAGCTTCTCTCCCTTCAGGGCCGGATTGAGCCTCCATTTTGCGTACTCGCGCATGAGCAGCACGTCCTTGCGCTTGTACTCGTCATGTGCGTAGTGGGTCTGGTCGTCGAGGATGAACTGCCCGGCAAGCCCGCCGCTGCGCTCGCGGGCGGCTTCGGGGTCTGCGGCTTCGTCGGTTCCGGCCGCGAAGTGCTCGCCGTAGACCATGTTCATGGCCAGGAACCCGGCGGCCAGCCCCGAGTCCGTGCGGAAATAGCCCTGCGTATCCAATCCCAGTGGCTTACCGTAACGCCTGGCCAAATCCAGCATGGCGACCTGGGCGCGGCGTTGCAGCGCGGTCCTGGGCGGCGCATCGAACTCGCCGTTGGATAGGACACGGGTGGGGAGCGGAAAGCTCAGCCCCGACTTAATCCTTGCCTGAAGCATGGCGGCCTCCTCGACTGTTGATTGTCCCCCCTCGTCCGGTCTACCTCCTGTGATGTGCATATCAAAGACTGCAAAACCGCGCGGCATTCATTGTCGCAAAGGAATGTCGCGGGTCGAAGAGCTCTCTTGCTGCGGCTTTTCGATCCTCCCGCGAGTTTCAGATCAGGCCCGGATCATTTCTTCCGGGCCAGCGCCGTGCCTTGGAAGGCGATCCTGTAGATCGCGCCCGCGTGGTCGTCGCTCACCAGCAGCGCGCCGTCGGGCATGACCAGCACGTCCACGGGACGGCCCCATTTGGAGCCGTCCGCCTCCAGCCAGCCACTGGCGAATACCGCGTAGTCCACAACGTCGTTGCCATTCAGCTTGGCCATGGTCACCCGGTAGCCCACGGGCTCCGTGCGGTTCCAGGAGCCGTGCTCGGCCATGAACACCTGCCCCCGGTACTGCGCGGGGAACATCTGGCCCGTATAGAACTTCATGCCCAGCGGAGCCGAGTGGGCCGGGATCTCCAGCTTCGGCGGCTCGAACTTCGCGCACTTGCCCTTTGCTCCGGGCTGCTTGGGTATTTCATGGGCCATGCATGTGGGAAATCCATAGTGCAGGCCCGGCTCGGCCGCGCGATTGAGCGTGTCGGGCGGCTTGGTATCGCCGGCCCAGTCGCGGCCGTTGCCGGTGAACCACGGTTCGCCGGTCTGAGGATGGAAATCGAAGCCCACGGTGTTGCGGATGCCGCGGGCGTAGACCTCCAGGCCGCTTCCGTCCGGGCGCATGCGCATGATGCTCGCGTACGGGTCCGGCCGCTCGCAGACGTTGCACGGCGCGCCCACGGGCACATAGAGCCAGCCGTCGGGGCTGAAGGCGATGTATTTCCAGCCGTGCCACTCGTCTTTGGGGAAAGTGTCGTTGACCACCACGGGCGAAGGCGGATCTTCCAGGCGCGTTTCAATGTCGTCGTAGCGCAGCACGCGGCCGATCTCGGCCACATAGAGCGCTCCGTCGCGGTAGGCCACGCCGTTGGGCTGGGTCAGGCCTTGGCCAATGGTGAAAACCGTATCGGCCTTGTGGTCGCCATCATGGTCGCTCACTGCATAGACCGCGTCCTCGCGGGTGCCGACGAAAACAGTTCCCGCTTTGCCCAAGGCCAAAGAGCGCGCCTTGGGCACACGGGCGTAGACGCTGATGCCGAAGCCGGATGGCAGTGAGATCTTGTCCAGCGGAAGCTCGTCATCCTGGGCCTCAACGCGCATCGGGAGACAGAGCAGGATGGCGCAAAGCGCGGCCAAGGCGAGGGGGGCTTTGGAGGCATGCATGGGTCGCTCCGTACTGGTTGAAGTCGAAACGAATGCCTAAACCTGGCAAATCAAACTAGCAGAGCCTTGCATGTACGCAAGGTGACAATTGTGATTATTTGCCTTCGTTTGCTGACAACACCCCTGTCATCCTCTACAAACTGTAGTGTGGTGTATCGACCTGGCGCCTGTGCGCCGAGCGGGGGTGAGCATGATTGGAGACGAGCAGGCGCGCGGGTCCCGCGCAAGCTTCCTGACTGCCTTGGTCCTTGCCTTGTTATTCATTTCGGCGCTGAACCGGGGCGCGGCCTTGGGCGAGAATCCGCCGGAGTTGGACCAGGAGCAGGCCAGGGGCTGGGTAGCTGACATGAAGGACAGCCAGCGCGGGCCATTCAAGCGTCTGCGCTGGTTCTGCGCCGACGGAGAGATATTGCCGCCCGATCCTCATGGCTGCGCGGACCATGGCGGCGGCCGTCAGCACGGCGAGTGGAGCGAGGAAACCCAGGCCCTGCGCCAGGCCGGTTACGAACTGGCCACGGTTCTTGCCTCGCTGAATATCCAGGAGTTCCTGTCCCGAGCGGATTTTGCCTCGGCCCTCAAGCAGATGATTCTAGAGCGTTACCTCGTGGCGGCCGACGACGGCTGGATCTACCGCCGGGCGCGCTTCTACCGTGGCGCGCTGCAGGCCCAGGACGAGGACGCCAGCGGGCGAGCACTGCTCCTGGCTCTGCTGGATCGCCGGGAGTGGTGCGCGGACAGTTTCCTCGTGCTGCGCGAAGCCGTGCGGTCGCTGCCGCACGGACGCTGGCAAGGGCCGTTGACCGAGGCGCGCAGTCTTGCCGCGAGCATCGAGGCCCGCGACGAAGGCTTCGCCGACCTGCGCGCCAAGCTGCACGGCACGCCGGGGCCGGAGGACGCCCAACTCGTGCGCGACTATGCCCTGCATCTGGGCCAGCTGGAGCTTCTGGTGGACTACGAACGGTTGGTGGTCATGCTCCAGGATGTCTACCGGCCGATCAAGCTGCGGGAGGGATTGGAAAGCTTGGCGGCGAAGGCCGCTGACCCGGGACTGGCCGCAATCCTGCGAGCCGAAGCGACGCTGCTCGACGGCGACGGCGGCGACGGAGGCGCGGCGGAGCGCTTCGCGGCCGTTGCTCGGGCCATGGTGGCCTTGCGCCGGGACTTCGAGGCCTTCGCCACGGCGGAAGACCGCTTAGCGGCCCTGGATCTGAGCCTGGATCTGGAAGCCGAGGCCTATGGCCTCACGGCGGAGCTGCTGCGGATTCGGGCCACTGCGAACAGAGCCGAACAACTCGTTTGGCTTGGGCAGGCGTCGCAGGCTCTGTACGGCATGGGCCTGCTCGGCAGCCGGGAGTTGGACGCATTGCGCGTCTCGTTGGCCGGGCTGGACGCGGAATGGGTGGCGCTTACCACCTATCGGGAAGCGCTCGGCTATCAGGAGCGAGCGTCGGATTGGGCCGCGCGTTCCTTGCATTATTATTTCTCGCAGGATGTTGAGCGGTTCGCGCAAATCGAGCCATTGGCCGAGCGCTATGCCCAGGAGCGCTTGCGGGCCAGCCCCCTGGCCCTGCACGCAGCGGTGTGCGAGGCCCTGCTGTCCGACGCCGACCGTACTTTGGGACTATCGCACTGGCTGGCGGGGCAGGCCGTGTCCAGCGGACTGCGCGGCCTCAATCCCGGCCTGGCCAGGGGCGTGCTGCGCGTGCATCCGGCGGGCAAACCCTTGTCGGCCCTGGAGTCCGAGGGCATCCACGTCCTGGCGGCCACTACCTCGGACCTGCCGCCCGTGGCCGGCATTCTGACTTTGGGCATGGGCAATTCCCTGTCCCACGTGCAGCTCCTGGCGCGCAACCTGGGCATTCCCAACGCGGCCGTGGACCAAGCCCTGTTGCCAAGCCTGGCGGCCCTGAACGGCCAGCGGGTCGTGCTGGCCGTGAGCCCCGGCGGACGGGTGCGCCTGGAGCGGGACGGCCCCCGCTGGGATGCATTGTTCGCGCCGCAGGAACAGGCTCCCAAGGATTTCCTCATCCCCGCCGACACGGGCAAGCTGGAACTCGGCGTGACCGAGCTGGTTCCCTTGGGCCACCTGGTGGCCGATGACGCTGGTCGCGTGGCCGGGCCCAAGGCCTGCAACCTGGGCGAACTCAAGGCGGCCTTCCCCGAGGCCGTGTCCGAAGGCCTGGTCATCCCCTTTGGCGTTTACGCGCAAATACTGGAAAGGCCCGTGCGGCCGGGTGGACCGAGCATGCGCGAGTTCCTGCGCCAGGGCTATGCCTTGGCGCGCGGCATGCGCGACGGTCAGGCCCGACAAAAGGCCGAGGCCGAGCTGCTGGCCGAGGCCCGGAGCTGGTTCGAGTCCCTGGAACTGGGGCCTGAGTTCACGGAGCGCCTGCGCGCGGCCATGGAGCAGCGCTTCGGGCCGGACGGGAGTTACGGCGTGTTCGTGCGCAGCGACACCAACGTGGAGGACCTGCCCGGCTTCACGGGCGCGGGGCTGAACAAGACCGTGCCCAACGTAGTGGGCTTCGACAAGGTTCTGGAGGCCATACGTAAAGTATGGGCCTCGCCGTTCAGCGAGCGGGCCTACGGCTGGCGGCAGGCGCACATGCAGGACCCCTCGGGGCTGTTCGTGTCCGTGCTTATCCAGCAGACCGTGCCTGTCGACAAATCCGGCGTGCTCGTGACCACGGACATCCACGGCGGTAGGCAGGGCCGCATTTCCGTGGCTGTCAACGAGGGCCTGGGCGGCGCCGTGGACGGCCAGCTGGCCGAGGAGTTGTGCCTGGAGCCGGCCACGGGCCAATCCGTGTTCCTGGCTCCCGCGGCCGAGCCCTTCAAGCGTGTGGCCTTGCCCACGGGCGACCTGGACAAGCTGCCTTGCGCCGGCGGGATGGTTCTGACCCAGGCCGAGGAGCAAATCCTGTGCGAGTTGGCGGAAAGCGCACCGAGGCGCTTCCGGGACCTGCACGGACAAAACGGCGAAGCCCTGCCGGCGGACATGGAGTTCGGCTTCTTGAACGGTCGGCTGGCCCTGTTCCAGATCCGGCCGTTCGTGACCAGCGAGAAGGCCCGGCGTAACGCTTTCCTGCTGTCCATGGACAAGGAGCTAACGGCTCTGGACAGCGCACGCGTGAACATGAGGGGTACTCCATGACGCACCTGATATGCCTGGCGCGCCTCATGGGCACGCCGCGACGAACCTGCGCCCTGACGCAAGTCCGCGTTGAAGAGCGCGTTGAACAGAAAAATCGCGGGGGTCCGGGGGGGATCATCCCCCCCGGCCGCCGGAGGCTTTCTTTACTTCGGTTCATCGGTCTGCGCTTTTTGGTGTGCGCTCTTCCGCTCCTGCTTTGCATACCATCGGCGTCGGCCTACCCGGTCTACGATGCCGACAACCGTAGCATCGCCCGCCTGGAGCCGTACCAGGCCACGGAGCTGCCGGCCGGGGCGCGCCTGCCGCTTGAACGGGTGGACTTGCGCCTCACGGGCAACAGGAATTTGGATCTGCCGCCGCCGGACCAGGAGCTGGGCAAGATGATCACTGCAACGTTGGGCAAGAACTCGGCGAGCTTCGCGTTCGCCGTGCTCGACTTCTCTGACCCCGAGCGCCCGCGTTATGCCGAGCACCGGGGCGATGAGGTCAGCACGGCCGGGAGCGTGGGCAAGCTGCTGGTGGGGCTGGCTCTTTTTCAGGCTCTGGCCGACGCCTGGCCCGACGACATCCAGGCCAGGGAGCGCGTGCTGTGCGAAACCATGGTCACGGCCGATGAGGTCATACTCAGCGATTCGCACGACGTGCCGCTGGTCGGGGCGGACGGCAAGCTTGCTTTCCGGCCGCTGCGTCAGGGCGATGCGGCCAACCTGTGGACCTGGTTGGACTGGATGCTCTCGTCCAGCTCCAATTCCGCCGCGAGCATGGTGCTCAAGCAGGCCATGCTGCTGCAACGCTTCGGCCGGGAGTATCCCGTGAGCCGGGGCAAGGCCGAAGCTGCTTTCGGCGAGTCCGAGGCGAAACGCCAGGCTTGGCTGAAGGCCACGCTTATCGAGCCCGTGGCGCGCAACGGCCTGAATTCTGCGCAGCTCCAGCAGGGCAAGTTCTTCACCCGTAGCGGCAAGCAATTGGCTCCCGGTTTCTCAAGCCGCGTCACGGTGCGCGAGTTGTGCCGCTTCATGTTGCGCATGGAGCAGGGCAGGCTGGTGGACGAATTCTCCAGCCGCGAGTTGAAGCGCCTGCTCTACCTCACCGAGGGGCGCATACGCTACGCGGCCTCGCCCGCGCTGTACAACGCGGCGCTCTACTTCAAGTCCGGCTCGCTGTATTCCTGCACGGACGAGCCGGGCTTCGACTGCGGGCAGTATCGGGGCAACAAGGTCAACTTGCTGGCATCCGTGGCCGTGGTCGAGTCGCCGGCCAAGGATCCGAAAACCTTTTACATCGCGGCCGTGGTCTCCAACATTCTGCGTCGGAATTCCGCTGATCTGCACAAGGAACTGGCCACGGACATCCACCGCACCATCATGCGGAAGGCCGGGCAGGATCCGGTCAAGGCCGGGCTGCCGTAAGGACGCCAGCGCGAGAGCCGGGAATGTCTTGCCCACCTAGGGCATATTGCCTTTAAGACGCCCGCTCCGGCGTTGACGGCGCAAGTGAATTGCGCCTACGCCTACGCGGCGGCAAGCCATGCCGACGCACGGCTTGCAGAACATTTTCAAAAGCAAAATGCTCTAAATTCAATCCGGCCGGGCTTAAACCTGGAATGTCTTTCCTTGCGGCTCTTCGCCCTGGCATTTCTTTTCCTCGTCCGTCACGCCTTGGGATCGCATTGCTGCGAGCTTGCGTTCCAGGCTGGCGATGCGTTGCTCCAGCCGCTCGATATCCTCTCTTGTTGCGATGCCCGCGTCGGCGGCCTGGCGCTCGAACTCCTTGGCCCCTTTTTCCGACACAGCGTCGAGCTGGCGCTGGACCTCGCGCAGGAAGTCCTTGGCCACCTGGCTCGTCTCCTCCGAAGCCTGTTCGCCGCGCTTGGAGAACTCGCGGGCGGCGCGGTCGAAGGACTCCTTGATGAGCGCGCTGGCGCCCAGGCCGATGAAGAAGCCTTTCTTGAGCAGTTCGTTCATGGTCGTGCCTCCATGTGTCTGGAACAGATTTACTTTAAGACGCCTCACTCGTCGTTTACGGCCGGCAAAGCCGGCCCACTCCTCGTGGGCGGCAAGCCATGCAGCGCATAGCTTGCTTAGAGCATATTCAAAGTGAAAATGCTCTAAGCTGTCATTTTTTGTGAAACACCATACTCCATACCAGCCAGGCGCCGAAAACGCCCGACAGGATGTAGCCAACCAGCCCCAGCACCGGCTGGCCGCGCCAATGTGGTCCGGCGTCCGCGGCCACCACGAGCGAGGAGCCGATTATGAGCGCTGCGGTGATGAGCGCCGTGGCCAATCGCTTGCCCACGTCGCTCAGGGTCTTTTCGAAGCTCTCCAGGTTTTTGTGGCTGAACTCGATGCCCAGCTTGCCCGCCTCCACGAGCCGGAAGAAGAAGCCCACGCGCTCGGGCAGGCTGCGCAGGAACCCGAACAGGTCCTCCGCGCCGTCGATGATGGCGTTCTCGGAGAACAGCTTGCCGATGCGCTTGCGCAGATAGCGCCTGGCCATGGGCTGCAACTCGCCCATGACATCGAAGTCCGGGGAGATTATGCGTCCGGCGGCCTCCGAGGCCACCAGGGCCCGCGTGGTGTACACGTAGTCCGGCCGCAGCCTGAGCCCGTACTCTCGGCACAGGTTGACCATGTCGATGAGCGGGCCGCTGACAAGCTCGCCCTGGCCGGCCGGATCGTGCAGGCGGTCCAGCAGATAGAGCAGTTCGGCCTCCAGGCCCGTGTCGTCCAGGAGCGGCGGGGCGGACATGCTCATGTCCCTGAGCGCGCGCACCAGGGTGCGGCTTTGCCTGCGGGACAGGGCCATGAAAAAGTCGAAGAGAACGCCGCGCTGGCGTTCCGTTAGACGGCCGGACATGCCCCAGTCCAGGAAGGCGAGGGCATGCCCCTGGCCGTCCGGGCGTTCCACGATGCGCAGGTTGCCGGGGTGCGGGTCGGCGTGGAACATGCCGAATTCCAGAATCTGGCGCAGGGCGGACTCCATGCCGATGTGCGCCAGGCGGTCCCGTTCCTCGGCGGAGCCGACGTACTCGGTGATGCGCACGCCCGTGACGAGCTCCATGGTCAGCACCTCGGCCGTGGTCAGCTCGGGGAGGACCGCCGGGCAGTACACGCCGGGGTCCTCGGCGAAGTTGCGGCGGAAGATGGCCATGTTCTGGGCTTCATTGAGGAAGTTCATCTCGCGGGCCAGCATCTTGCCCAGCTCGCGCACAACGCTGGGCAGATCGAAGGAGCGCAGGGACTCGACATGCTGGTTAGCCATGTTGGCCATGTTCGCCAGCAGATCCAGGTCCGAGGCCACGGTTTCGCGTATGTCCGGCCGCAGGATCTTGACCGCCACGATCTGGCTGGAGCAGCGCGGCACTGCCTTGTGTACCTGGGCCAGGGAGCCTGTAGCCATGGGCTCGCGAGCGAATTCGCTGAAGCACTCGCCTAGGGGCTTGCCCAGGGACTCTTCCGCCACGGCCCGAATGTCCTCGAAGTTCTCGGGCCGCACACGCTCCTGTAGATTGCCAAGCTCCTTGGCCAGGGGCAGGGGCACCAGATCCGGCCGCAGGCTGAGCACCTGGCCGAACTTGATGTACGTCGGCCCCAGCTCCTCGATGGCCAGGCGGATGCGTTTCCAGACCGAGATGCCCGGCTCCACGTGGGTCATTCTGCGCACCAACTCGCGGCCCGGCAGGTGCAGGGCCTCCACCACATGGCCGAAACCGTATTTCACCAGGATGCCAACCACGTCCCGCAGCCGCCCGGCAGTTCGTAATGGGTGGGGCAGAATCCCGCGGTTGAGCTGCATGCGGAGTCCTCGCGTTGGCGATATTGACCGGAGGGTCCTATTCGTTCATTTTTTTACAGAAATCAGCCGCAAGGTAAAGCGAGGGGGAATCATGGATGTAGTGAGGGAGAACGCGTGGGAAATCGTGGAGCGGCTTGCGGCCGTATCCAGCGAGGCCGACCGGCTGGGCATGGCCCGTTTCGGCATAACCTCGGCCAAGGCTAAAGTGCTCGGCGTGCGCATGCCGGTGCTGCGGGCCATGGCCAAGGATATCGGCCGCGACCACGGGCTGGCCTTGGAGCTGTGGGCCACGGCCGTGCACGAGGCGCGCATCCTGGCCTGCCTGCTAGCCGAGCCCAAGCGTGTGGACGAGGCCCTGGCCGAAGCCTGGGTGGCGGATTTCGACAGTTGGGGCTTGTGCGACCAGTGCTGCCTGAACCTCCTGGACCGCGTGCCGTTCGCCTACGCCAAGGCCGTGGAATGGATCGAGCGCGAGCCTGAGTTCACGCGCCGGACAGGCTTTGCGCTCATGGCCGTGCTGGCCGTGCACGACAAGAAGGCCGAGGATGCGCGCTTCCTGGCTTTTCTGCCGCTCATTGAGCGCCACGCCGAAGACCCGCGCAACTTCGTCAAAAAGGCCGTGAACTGGGCCCTGCGCCAGATCGGCAAGCGCAACGCGGCCCTGCGTAAGGCGGCCATGGAGACTGCCAGAGGGCTGATTGCGCGGGACGACAAGACCGCGCGCTGGATAGGGCGGGATGCCTTGAAGGAGTTGGAGAGCAAGACCTGAGTCTGCAACTTCTCCGCTCTCGGGTAGAGCGGTGCTAAGACGAGGCCTACCGCTTGTACGTGCCCATAAGCTCGGCCTTGTCCAGGATGTGGCCGTCCATGGCTTCGAGCAGTTCGGCCTTGGACGCGCCTTGCGACAGGTCGAGCATAGCATCCAGGGCGAACAGCTTGAAGAAGTAGCGGTGCGTTCCGCTCGGCGGGCAGGGCCCGCCCCAGTTGTTGCGCGTCCATGAATTGCGGCCGTGCAGCGCCTGGCCGGGCAGATTGCCGGCTCCAGCGCCCTCGCGCAGGCCCTTCACCACCGGCGGGATGTTGAATACGATCCAGTGATCCCAGGTGCCTCTGGGGGCGTCGGGGTCCTCGACCACGAGGGTCAGGGACTTGGCGCTTTGGGGCACATCATCCCAGGTCAGGGCCGGAGAGACGTCCTCGCCGTCGCAGGAGTGCTTTTCGGGTATAGGCTGGCCGTTTTCAAAGGCAGGGCTGGCGATGCGCATGTCGATGGCCTCCTGGGCTTGTGCCGTGCAAGGAACTGTCGCCCAAAGCAGGCAGAGCATAACCTGAAGGCAACGACATTTGCCAGTTGTTATGATTCTCATGGGCTCGACCTCCGGTTGGGTCGATTGCCTCCCCTTAACCCTCTAGTTTCATTCTGCGCCTGCAGGCCGCAAGCGTGTTAACCATGAGCATGGCGATGGTCATGGGTCCCACGCCGCCCGGAACGGGCGTAATGGCCGCGACCTTGTCCTTCATAGCATGAAAGTCACAGTCTCCGGCAAGGCCCTTTTCGGTCCTGTTCATGCCCACGTCGATAACCACCGCGCCATCCTTGATCATATCCGCTGTGATGAAATTTGCTTTGCCGATGGCAGCCACCAGGATATCGGCCTGACGGCATTCGGCGGCCAGATCCCTGGTGCGCGAGTGGCACAGGGTTACGGTAGCGTCGACGCCGGGCTGGGCCAGCAGGAGCGCCATGGGCTTGCCCACGATGTTGGAGCGCCCCACGACCACGGCCTTCTTGCCCTTGGTCGGGATGTCGTAGCGGCGCAGCAGCTCCATGACTCCGGCGGGCGTGCAGGGTCGCAGGCCCGGCAGTCCCAGGGTCAGGCGGCCCATGCTCACGGGATGGAATCCGTCCACGTCCTTGGCCGGGTCGATGAGGTCCAAGATGCGCTGGCTGTCCAGCCCACGGGGCAGCGGCAGCTGCACCAGGATACCGTCCAGCTCGGGGTCCGCGTTTAGTCGGCGCACAAGGTCTTCCAGCTCGGCCTGGGACACGGAAGCCTCGGGCCTGAAGGCCTTGGAGACAATGCCCGTATCCTCGCAGGCCTTGATCTTGTTGCGCACATAGACCTGCGAGGCCGGGTCCTCGCCCACGAGCACCACCGCCAATCCAGGCGCGCGGCCGAGCCTGTCCTTGAGCGCGGCAACCTCGGTCTTGAGTTCTTCCCTGATGGTCTGGGCCGTGGCCTTGCCGTCGATGAGCTTCATGGTCTGTCCCCTGTGATGAATTGAGCGTGTCGACTACAGCAGCTTGCAATATGAACTAAGCATTTTGCTATTGAAATGCGCAGCAAGCCATGCGTCGGCATGGCTTGCTGCCGCGTAGGCGTAGGCGCAATTCACTTGCGCCGGGCGTCTTAAAAGCGATCTGCTCTAGGAAGAGTTTTGCTCTTCCTGGACTTCCATCCACCAGAGCCGCGTAATTCGTTTGCGAAGTGTTCAGGGCTGTCTGCATGATCGAAAAGCCGTTGTCCAGGCCCGTCCAGACAGAAACGGCAAAAGCGGGCAGATGCGGGCGTGCTTCTGAACCCGTGCAGCCCGTTGGCTGAATGCCGTTGCGATTCCGAACTATTCTTCGGGCGGAAAGGGCAGGGACATATGCGACTGCACGATGCGCCAGGTTTCGTCCAGGCGGCGCAGCACGGCCGTGAGCCTGGCTTTGACGTGCAGGGTTTCCCCGTCGGCCAGTACCGTGAACAGGCAATCCGTGGCCACCCAGGCCACGTCTCCGGCCACCGAAATCAGAGGCTCCCCGCAGGCGACTTCCATGGCGTCGGTGTCGGCGAAGTCGCGCACCAGCCCCTGACGCAGGCCTGTGTGCCCCACGCTCTTCTCGCGCGGCCCGGAGCCGATGCATACGAGTTCCGGCGTGTCCGCGAAGTAGGCCATGGTGGCTTGCACGTCCCGCCGGCAATACGCGTCCAGCATGGCCTCCACCGTCGCCCAGACGTGCGCCTTGACCTCGTCCCGCATGCTCTCCTCCCCTGAAAAAAAAGCGGGGGCGCATATGCGCCCCCGCCTGCAGTCTACTTGTGGCAGTCGCACTCGCAATCGTCGCCGCATTCAGGGCCGCAGTCGCAGTCCCCGCCGAAGAACTGCTCGGCGATGACGGGACCGTAGTAGAAGCCCTCGTCTTCCAGATCCTCTTCGATGCGCAGGAGCTGGTTGTACTTGGCCAGGCGATCGGAGCGTGACAGGGAGCCGGTCTTGATCTGGCCGGAGTTAACGGCCACGGCCAGGTCGGCGATGAAGGCGTCTTCGGTCTCGCCCGAGCGGTGGGAGATGACCGTGGAGTAGCCCGCGCCGTGGGCCATCTCGATGGTGTCCATGGTCTCGCTGAGGGTGCCGATCTGGTTGAGCTTGACCAGCACGGAGTTGGCCACGCCCTCGCTGATGCCGTGGGAGAGGATTTCGGGGTTGGTCACGAACAGGTCGTCGCCCACGATCTGCAGGTTCTCGCCCAAGGTGTCGGTCAGCGTGGCCCAGCCCTCCCAATCGCTCTCGGCCAGGCCGTCCTCGATGGAGATTATCGGGAACTGGTCCGCCAGGTCGCGATAGTACTCGACCAATTCCTCGGAAGAGAGCGTGCGGTTCTCGCCCGTGAGCACGTACTTGCCGTCCTTGTAGAACTCGCTGGCCGCGGCGTCGATGGCCAGGGCGATCTGCGCTCCGGGGGTGTAGCCGGCTTCCTGGATGGCGCGCATGATGTACTCGAAGGCCTGCTTGTGGCTCTTCAGGTTGGGCGCGAAGCCGCCTTCGTCGCCCACGGCCGTGGTCAGGCCGTCCTTGGCCAGGATCTTCTTAAGGCTATGGAAGGTCTCGGAGCCCATGCGCAGGGCCTCGGAGAAAGACTCCGCGCCGAGTGGCATGATCATGAACTCCTGAATGTCCAGGTTGTTGGAGGCGTGAGCGCCGCCGTTGATGATGTTCATCATGGGCGCGGGCAGAAACTTGGCGTTGATGCCGCCGAGGTAGCGGTAGAGCGGGAGGCCCAGGAAGTTGGCCGCGGCGCGGGCCGTGGCCATGGACACGCCCAGCATGGCGTTGGCGCCCAGGCGCGACTTGTTCTCGGTGCCGTCCAGGTCCAGCAGGGCGTTGTCCAGGGACAACTGACGCAGGGCGTCCATGCCCACGATCTCCTCGGCGATGACGTCCATCACGTTCTGCACGGCCTTGGTCACGCCCTTGCCCAGGTAGCGGGCCATATCGCCGTCGCGCAGCTCCAGGGCCTCGCGCGAGCCGGTGGACGCACCCGAGGGCACGGCGGCGCGGCCGATGACGCCGGACTCAAGGGTCACTTCGACCTCCACGGTAGGATTGCCGCGGGAATCCAGGATCTCGCGTGCCCAGACGGATACGATGTTACTGCTCATGGCTTGTCTCCTTGATGTGCTCTCTCGTTCGTGTGCTCGGGCGGGCATCTGGGTCCGCCTGTGGGATCAACGGTTCATTGTCGCATACAAATACAAGCGGCCGGGGGTGTCAAATGCCCGGAAGCTGTTTTAACGTGGAAGCTCACGCGCCGGCTTGCCTGTCCTGGTAGGCCAGGCGCAGGCCCTCAAGCAGCAGGTCCGGCCGCACGTGGTCGAAGGCGCGGCATACGGGGGCCAAACGCCCGGCGAAACCGCCGGTGGCCACCACCAGGCTGTTCGCGGGCAGCAGCAGCTTCAGCCGCTCCACCAGACCCTCGGCCATGGCCGCGAAGCCGTAGACTAGGCCTTGATTGAGGCTCGCGGAGGTCGAGCGGCCGACGTGCAGGCCCGTGGGGTCCACGCGCAGGGTGGCCTGGGGCAGCTTGGCGGTGCGGCTGGACAGGGCAGAGGCCGAACTGAGGATGCCTGGGCAGATGAGCCCGCCCAGGTAGTCTTTGCCGGCTACGCAGTCGAAGGTCGTGGCCGTGCCGAAGTCGATGACTATGAATCCGGGCGCGTCGTACAGGCGCGTGGCCGCATAGGCCGTGACCAGCCTGTCCGCGCCGACTTCCTGGGGCCGCTCGTAGCGGTTGTTCAGGGACAAGGGCAGGTCGGTGGGCGCGAAGAGCACGGGGCAGCGGCAGTAGCGTTCGGCCGCGGCTACGAGCGTGGGCTCGAGCTGGGGCACCACCGAGGATACGGCCCAGGCCTCCACGGCCTCGGGGACCAGGCCTTCGCGGCGGCATATCTCGGCCACCTGCAAGCCCAGGGCGTCGGACGTGGCGAAGTGCTGCGTGGGCAGGGAATAGGCGGCCATGGAGCCTTGGGGAGGCAGCACGCCGAGCTTTATGGTGGTGTTGCCTACATCGAGTAGCAGCAGGCCGGATCGAGTCATTGTTAGCTATCCAGGAGGGGTTGCGCAGAGGAAGATCAAGGCGCCGACAGGCTCGGTTGTACCTGTTTTGGGGGAAAAGACAAGCCCATTGCCGGTTTGGATGCTGAAAGCCGGACGAGCGCATTGACAGTGGACCATCAAGCGGTGCTATGTTGGGGGGTAGGTTTCAAGCCAGGAGGAAAACGATGGAAGGCATCGACGATATCGGTCGCATGGAAGCGGTCAGGCAGGCGGGGCAGGCGGCTCGCTGGGCCGGCGCACGTCTTGTTTTCGGCGGGAGCGTGGCCGTGTCCATGCTCACCGTTGTGGGCGGCATCCCGCTTTTGCCTTATTTCAGTTGGTGGTTCTTCGGCAGCCCGCGCTTCTGGGAACAGGGTCGTTTGCCTCAGTTGGTGCGCCTTTGGCTTTACAGCTATCCTCTGGCGATCAATGTCGCCCGGCGCAAGGTGGGAGTGGGCAGTCCGTTGTTCAAGGAGCCGCGGGCGGCTCCGGACCCGGCCCTGGTGGAGGTATCGCCCGACTTCGTGGGCACCTCGGCCTGTGGCGACTGCACCCGCTGTTGCGAGCAGATCAAATGCCCCCTGCACGACAAGACCACAGGCTACTGCCTGAGCTACGGCTCGCCGCATTGGCGCTATCTAAACTGCGGACGTTACCCCGAGAGCCAGGGGGACATCGACTTCTACGGCTGCCCCAAGTGGCGCGTGCGCCAAACAGAGTAACACGACGCCCTATATCTATTTTTCGCCGCCAAGCCGGGACACCACTTGGCGGCGACTGCCGAAATTCGAGCAAAGCCGATTGACGTTGACATTCCAGCTACTTGGCGTAGTTATGCCTAGTTTGGCATAGTCATACAACCAAGGAGCCAACTATGAAACGCATTGTCGGCCTACTGCTGCTTCTCTCCACCTTTTCCCTTTCAGCCATCGCCTTGGCGCAGCAATGCGAAGAAACCTATGCCACCGGCGGCCGTGAGCTGCGCCTGGCCACGGGCAGCCCCGGCGAGCTGGGGCTGTTGCGCGTGCTGGCCGAGGCCTATTTGGACGGTACGGATGGGCGCATGTGCTGGGTCAAGGCAGGTTCGGGCCAATCCCTGAAGTACCTCAAGGAAAAGAAGGTGGACATGATCATGGTCCACGCGCCTGCGGCTGAAAAGAAAGCGGTCGAGGACGGCTGGGCCATCGAGCGCACGCTCATCGGCTCCAACGAATTCTTCCTTGTAGGGCCGGCCTCGGACCCTGCCAAGGTCAAGCAGGCCTCGGGCATCGCCGATGCCTACACGCGCATAGCCACGGCCCAAGCTCTGTTCTTCTCCCGGGGGGATAATTCGGGCACGCACAAGAAGGAGCTGGACGTCTGGAAAAAGGCCGGCATTCAGCCCTCGGGCAGCTGGTACGTGGTGACCAAGGATTTCATGATGGCCACCCTGCGCCGCGCCGACAAGGAAGGCGGCTACTTCATGACCGACAGCTCCACCTGGGTCGCGGCGCGTAAGGAGCTGAACAACCTGACGGTTCTTTTCTCGGGCGACCCGTTCATCGTCAATACCTATCACACCCTGGCCCAGCCGGCGGGCATCACCACGGGCCAGGACCTGGCTGTGGGCTTCATCCGCTTCGTGGGCTCGGAGAAGGGCCAGGACATCATTCGCGGTTACGGCATGGCCGAGCACGGCGAGGCGCTGTACAACGACGCGGCCTACGCCGCGAAATATGATCATTAGGGCAATACGCACATGAAATGCGGGGCCAGTGAGCCGTGGTCCCTTCCCAATTCATCCGCATGTTGCTTTAGGGCCTGTTCACACTAAAGCAGTTTATGAATGAAGATAAGGGCCCAGGGAAATTGCTTCAAACGTAACGCGCTATAATAGCTTTTGTTCTTATATGGCGTTAACAGGCCCTAGATGATCCGAGGCCGAGAAGGAGCGCTGTCGGCACGGCGCTCCTTTTTGGAACGTCCAGGCAAAAGCGGGTCAGTCGCCCTGTCATGCAAGGCGGTTTGCCAACCGCCAGGACAGCTCGCGGAGCCCTCACTCCCGCCTGCCCACGCGCTCGAGCACTCGCTCCAGTTCCGCGGTGTCCATGGGTTTGGATACGTAGTCGTCCATGCCCACGGCGAGAAAACGTTCCCGGTCGCCTTGCAGGGCATAAGCGGTCAGCGCCACAATGGGAATTTTGGGATCGCCCGCCTCGCCGGCTCGGATGCGCCGCGTGGCTTCCGCGCCATCCATCTCGGGCATGCGCACATCCATGAGCACCAGGTCGAATTTATCCTCCCGCAGGGCTGCAAGTGCTTGCACCCCGCTTGCGACCGCCCGGACACTGTGGCCCAGCTTTTCAAGCAGATAGGCGGCGAAAAGACTGTTTATTCTATTATCTTCGGCAAGCAGAATCCTGAAGCCCCCCGTACTCCGGGTCGGCGCAGAGGGGACAGACTCCTCGGCGGTGTCCAACTCCTCATCGGCAAGGGCCAGCTCGACGGTGAAATGGAACGCGCTGCCTTGTCCCATCCGGCTTTCGACCCAGATGCGGCCTCCCATCTTCTCGACGAGTTCTTTTGAGATCGTAAGGCCCAAGCCTGTCCCGCCATACGTGGCATGGGCAGAGGTGACTCCTTGGTTGAAGCTTTTGAAGATATCTTCGAGCATGGATTCGGGAATGCCTATCCCGGTATCCTTGACCACGGTCCTGAGGGTGATTTTCCCTGCTGGGGCGTCAACTGCATCAGCCGTCATCGAGACTGTTACCGTGCCGCGCTCAGTGAATTTTAAGGCGTTTCCGATGAGATTGGTAAGGATCTGCCTCAAGCGACCAGGATCACCGAGGAGGGAGTCGGGCGCTTCCGTATCCACGGCATGAAAGATACGCAGGCCTTTTGCCTTGGCGCTTACCGCCAGCGACTTGATCGTGGAGTCCGCCAATTCGCGAAGGCTGAACTTTTTCTGCTCCAGGTTCGACCGGCCAGCCTCGATCTTCGAGAGATCAAGCACATCGTTGATAATCGCAAGGAGACTCTTGCCGGAATCCTTGGCCATCTGCAGGTGTTCACGTACTTCCGGCGTAAGCTCGTTCATCATGGCCAACTCGGTCATGCCCAGCATGCCGCTGAGAGGCGTCCTGATCTCATGGGACATGTTGGCCAGGAACTCGCTTTTGGCCTTGCTGGCCCGCTCCGCATCCACTTTGGCCTTGGAGAGCTCCGCTTCGATCTGCTTGCGTCTTGTCATGTCCGTGTGGGACCCGGCCATGCGGTACGGCTTGCCGGATTGATCACGCAGGCATGCACCGCGACCAAGTATCCACCGATAGGAGCCGTCCTTGTGCCGCAACCTGTACTCGACCTCGAAAACGGGATCCTCAGCCCTGAAGAAGCGCTCATGGGTCGCCATGACGTTGTCGAATTCCTCCGGGTGTATGCGGCTTTTCCACTCCTCGAGGTCGTTGCGTATCTCGGCGTCCCGGTAGCCTATGATCTCCTTCCAACGTGGAGAGAAGTAGACCTGCATGGTCCTGAGATTCCAGTCCCAAATGCCGTCGTTCGTACCGTTCAGGACAAGGGCGTACCGCTCCTCGCTTTCGCGAAGGAGCCTTTCCCTCTCGTTGCGCTTGGTTATGTCCTGGCCGGCAGCGATGATGCATGGCCTGCCGTGGAGTTCCCTTGTCTCGGCCGAGAAGAGCAGCGTCTTGTGTTCGCTGGACTTGGATCGGATCTGTATTTCCTTCATTTCAAAGTGCCCTTGCGTTTTCAACTGCCGGTGCAGAGCATCGCTGGCCGCAGGGTCGGTCCATATGCCAAGGTCCTGGATTCGATTGCCGATCAGCTCCTCGCGCGAAAAGCCCGTCATTTGCAAAAGGGCTTCGTTGACTTCCAGGCAGTGGCCATCATCGAGAGACGCGATCAGGGTCAAAATCGGATTGGTGCGAAAGACGGCACGGTACTTCTCCTTGCTCGCCCTGAGTTCCTCCTCGACCATGCGACGCTCCAGGATTTCGCCCATGAGCATGGCCGAGGCGCGCAGGTTGGCCTTGGCTGCCTCGATGATCTCGGGCGAGCGCGGAGTGTACACCGCGGACAACGCATGAAGATGCGTGGGCTCTACATGGTGCTGGGCGGCGATCGCCTCAATCAGCTCCGGCTCCCTGGGCGGGGCTCCGTAGCCGAAGCAGATGGCGCCTCGGGTCGTGCCTTTCGCCTTGATCGGCACGGCATAGAGCTGCAGGCCTCCCTGGCAGGAAGCCTCGACGGGCTCGCCCGAGTGGATGCTTGGCTTGGCGGCTCTGGTCCAGCAAGAGGAGTGGCACGGGCCTGTGTAGCAAACCGAAGGACCGTCATCGCGTGGGTTCGCGGGAGACTCGATTGAAGCGCTATTTAGTAATTGGCACCACTTCGAGGAGAAGAAGCTCTGTACACATTCACCACTGGCCTCATACAGCACCAAAGAGGTTTGGAGTAGATCCAGGTAATTGCGTGCGATATCGGCCAACAGTTTCTTATCCAGGTACTTGATAAAATAACAGTTTGGTATCGGTGTCGAGCAATCATGGCACGAGGTCGGATTATATAAAACCGGCATTGTTTCCTCGGCAAACTGTAAACGCTTATGTTTATCCAATTGCCAATACTACATTTGGAAAGAGTACGCTAGGACTATGCACAGGCCTCGCTTGAGTGAACGGCTGCGTGGACAAATAGATAGTCTATGCCTCATGTTGGAGAGATGCGCGGACACTCCGCCGCATGTGGTAAATGATGCCAAGTGGCCGCTCCACAGGAGCCTGGCGTTAAATAACATCTGAGATAGTCGTCTTGCGAATGAATGAGTCTTGCTGGGCACTGTGCATGCGCAATGCACTGTGCCTGGTATCGTGAGCGGAAGGAAGCTATCAGTCCGGCTTAGCTCTGTATCGGCAGTATCCGCGCTACTCCGGCTGCGCGAAACACTTGCCCAGACACTCGGAAAACCGTTCGTTGCAGGCCTGGCTCCAGTCGTCCGTCTGTGCGGCCTCGCAGGGGCGGCAGTTGAGACCCAGGTTCAAGGTGCTGCAAGTGCCTTCCGGCAGGAAGATGGAACCCATGTAGTCGCCGTCTGCGGCGCGCCAGCGCGAGAGAATGCCGGGGCGTTCCTCGGGTATCCACGAGCGGTAGCACATGACGCCGTAGCTGCTGCAGTAATCGCCGGCCATGAGCGGGGTAGCGGAGGCAACAAAGCCAGCGATCAGGGACAGCAGGGTTACGCCGATGGCGCGGGTCATGCGGGGAAGGCAGGTCATGCTGATCAAGCGGATCATGGCGGCTCCTTGGTTCAGTGCCGATCCTATCAGACTATGGATGCTGCGCCGTCAGGCGTTCCGCCTTCAACAGTGCGGGCCGCCCGTGGGGCCGGCGCCCTGTGGCGCTTGTCGCGAGGGCGACGGCGCCGGGCCGTTTGATGTCGGCTCCTCGTCGGAAAAGGCCAGCTTTTCGATGATCGTGTCCGAAACGAGCATGCCGGTACGCGTGAGGCTCAGGCTGCCCTTGCTAAGCCGGATCAGGCCGTTGTTGCGCAGCAGGGTGACGAGCTTGCGGTGGCGCTCCAGGAAGCTGCCCCCCGTGCGTTTGTCATGCTCGCGCAGGTCCAGGCCCTGGGTTGTGCGCAGGGCCAGCATGATCCGCTCGCGCAGGCGGGTGGCCTCATCCAGTTCCTCAGCACGCTTGCCCGTCCCGCCGGCGTCGACCTGGAACACGTAGTCGTGCAGGTCCGTGGGGTTGGTCCAGCGTCGGCCGCCAAAGGTAGAAGTGGCCGCCGGGCCGAAGCCCAGGTAGTCGCTGCCAGCCCAGTAGCCCATGTTGTGCTTGCTGGCGTAGCCCATGCGCGCGAAGCTGGAGATTTCGTACTGCAGGTAGCCGTGCTCCTCCAGGAACTGCGCGCCGTAGATGTAGCACTTGGCGAGCATGTCCTCTCCAGGCAGGATCAGGGTGCCGGTCTGCTCCTCGGCCTCCAGGGGCGTATTCGGCTCGATGGTCAGGCCGTAGCAGGACAGATGCTCGGGCCTTAGCTCCTCGGCCTTTTTGAGCGTCTTGATCCAGCTCGCGGCGTTTTGGCGGGGCAGGCCCCAGATAAAGTCGAGGCTCACATTGCCGAAACCGGCGGCGCGGGCCGTGTGGAAGGCCTGCACGGCTTGCAAGGAGTTGTGCGGCCTGCCCAGGAAAGTCAATTCTTCGTTGTTCAGGCTCTGTACGCCCAGGCTCAGGCGGTTGACCCCGAAGTCGCGCAGTTCGCGCAGGTAGTTGAGGTGCACTGAGTCCGGATTGGCCTCGAAGGTGAACTCCTGGCAGCCAGACAGGTCGAAGCTGTCGCGCAGGGCGCGCATGATGCGCTCCAGGGCGTACTCGGGCAGCACCGAGGGCGTTCCGCCGCCGAAGTAGACAGTATGCGCCTGAGGTTTGCCGAGCCGCTGGCTCCATAGTTTCATCTCGCGGGCCACGGCCTCGGCGTAGCGTTCCATGTCCTCCATGCTGTCCATGGTCAGGGGCACGGAATGGAAAGCGCAGTAACGGCACTTGCTGCGGCAGAAAGGCACGTGCACGTATACCAGCAGCGCCGGCTGCTTCGGGGTTGTCGTGTCCGCTGGCTGCGGTTCGAGAACCTGAGTGGCGTGTATAAGGCGCGGCGGCAGCCACGCCTTGGCCGGCTGAGTGATTACCTTGGGCGCTTGGGGCTTTTTGGGTTTGGACGTCAGGCCGCCCGGGGGCAGGATTATCTTGACCACTCGGGCTCCTACTCGCGCAAGCTGTCGAGCAGCTGTCTCGGATCGTTCAGGGCCGGGTCGACGCGCGTCGCCGCCGTGGCCGCCCGCAGGGCATCCAGGAATTGTCCGTTTTGCAGGTAGGCCTTGGCCAAACCAAGGTAGGCGCTCAGGCTGGCCTGGGCTCCGGGCGCGGCCTCCAGCAGGCTGCGGTACAGTGTTATGGCCTCGGTGAAGTTTCCCTTGGACAGGAGCTGACCGCCGAAATTGAGCATCTGCTCGGTCGCCGCAGTCCAGGCGGCGGAATCCTGGGGCGCGGTGCGCAGCCCCTCGCGCAGGTAGCCCAGGGCCTCCGAGTAGTTCCCGGTCTCGAAGGCGCTGGTGCCCGCGCCGATGAGCGCGTCCATGAGCACGTCGAGCACCTGGTCGCGCGTCTCGTCGGGCGACAGCCGCCAGGCCGTGCGCAAGGGCGGCAGGGCTTGGCTCCACTTGCCCTGGTTCAGGTAGGCGCGGCCCAGGTACAGGAAGGCCTCGGCGTATTCTGGCTCCTCTTGCGTGGCCTTTTGGAAGTGCGACACTGCCTGGGCATATTCCCCGGCATTGTAGAGCCGCAGGCCTTCCTCGAACTCGTTTTTCGCGCTCCTGCTCAGGCCCAGGCCCGCGCAGGCAGTCATGAGCGCGGCCAGCACAATGCAGATAGCGATTCTCGCGCGCATCAATCCTCCTCGTTCCGGGCTTGTCCGCTTGGCGTACGATGCCGGACCATGCAATTGTAGAGGTTTCCTGACATGCGTGCAACGACGCGGCGCTGCCACTGCAAGGATTGCCCTTGGCAGGAAAAAGGCCTATCGCAAGAGTCGGATAGGGAGCTGCCTGCCGATGATGGCGCAGGCTCAGGAGGAACCACCGTGAAGAGAATCATTGCCGCACAAGGGCAATTAGTCAGTGCACCACGCGGGCCCGGTAGGCCCGTCTTGTCGGGAACGGACTCCGGAAAGCGAGGCATGGGAAAGGCGAAGCCTTCCCCGGCTTTTGGGCCGGCGGTATTTATCCTTGCGCTTCTGGCGCTGTCTCTGGCCGGCTGTGCCGGTTTCAGACCTTCCGCCCCGGAATGGGCCAGGGATATCGACCTGGCCGAGTTCATCGGACCGCAGCCGGATATGACGCACGTCTTTGCCGGTCCGAACGGCGTGCGACTGGAAGCTACGGGGCTTAAGGTTCTCTCGGGCGGCCGCGGCGTGCTCGTGGAGGAGCGCACCATGATTCCCGCCGACCTGACGGATACGGGTCTGCCCGAGGTTCTATCCAGGCAGGTAACCTTCATGGCCAAGGGCAGGGCTCTGAAGCTCGTGGAGGACGGCGAGGCAACCACCGTGCTCGACCTCTCGGGCGAGCCTTGGCGCATGCCCGTGGAGACCAGTCCGCCCATGCCGGATTCGGCCTTGATCTGTCGCGCCACAAAGGTCGTGGAAGCGCAACTCTTCGGCCGCAAACGCAAGGTGATCTCGGTCGAGTGCGTAGGCGATTTTGAAGGCGTATCCCTGCACGAGCAGCGCAGCTACGCCCAGGGATTGGGACCGATCTTCCTGTACTTTGGCGAAGGCGGCGAGGACGCGGGCGGCTTCAGGATCGTGGAGGTGCGCGAGGCCGAGGATCGGTAGCTTGGGATAACGCGGTTCTGCTTCCGAAGGGATTTCCGGCGTGTCTCTCAAGGTGACCAAGTCCTGCCCGCCGATGGGCAGGCCGATCTTGAGGCGTAACAAAAGCCTACCTGTCGGAGCGTGGACAGCGCTTCCAACAGGTTATGTCATGCGGAATTATAGAGAGCCGCAATGACCAAGAATCCGCGAAAACAAGGGGACGGACAGGCACTCCCGATGGACAAGGTACTTCCGGCTAGCCTAGACTTCGGCCCTGAAAAGGCCAAGAAGGTCATGGCCGAACTTCGACTCCGCTACGGGCGGATGCTCAAGAATCTGGCTCGCCCTTGAACGGTACGGGCGCTCGGCTTACTCCTTGCGCCCCGCGATTTCCTTCTTCCTCCGCTCCACCTCGCTGTACAGACAGCCGCAGTAGTCCTGGCGGTACATGCCCATGGCCGTGGACTTCTCGATGCCTTCCTGCCAGCCGACGCGGAAGTCGCGATACAGGAAGCGGTTCGGGCCATCGGCGGCCATGTCGCGAGCCAAGCCGGCGATGACCTCGTGCTTTTGCTTCGTGGAGTAGAGCAGCGTGCTGGAGAAGTATTCGAACCTGCCGTGCTTGGCGATGAACAGGGTCTTCTCCAGGCGGATGCGGTAGCAGTGGAAGCAGCGGTTGGCCTCCCGGAAGGTCACCTCACGGAACCAGATCTGCGGATCGTACCCGGCGTCTTTGTAGATGACCTTGATGCCCAGCTCGGCTTCGAACTGGAGGAGGGTATCCCGGCGGCGGATGTACTCTGCCGCCGGGTGGATGTTCGGATTGTAGAACAGGCCGGTGACTTCGAAGCCCTCGGCCTTGAGGGCCTGCACGGAGTAGACCGCGCAGGGCGCGCAGCAGATGTGCAGCAGGACGCGGCCGGCCGAACCGGGCGTGGGCGTCTCTTCGGCCTTTGGGCCGGTATCATGTTGCGCGGCGCCAGTCTCGTGTTCGGTCCTGGTTTCCTCGCTTTCCATCACTAGACCCAGCTAATGCGCACGATCGCTCCGAACTTGTCCTCCAGCTCATGGATCATGCCGCGCTTGTCGTTGAGCAGATGGCGGGCCACCTCGGCCGAGGCCGCGATATACTCGAACGGCTCGCCGGACTTGTGGCCGCGCAGCTTGCGGTAGATTTCCTTCAGTGCCTGCATGGCCTGCCATTCCATGTTGCGGCGCAGGCCGTAGCCCTGGCAGCAGGGGCAGAGTTCGTGGCTCTGGGACACGGCGGACACGCCCATGCGCTGGCGCACCAGTTCCATGAGCCCGAAGCGCGAGATACGGCCCACGTCGGTTCGCGCACGGTCGTTCTTGATGGCCGTGCGCATGATCTTCTCGACTTCCTTGACGTGCTTCTTGTCCTTCATCTCGATGAAGTCTACCACGATCTGGCCGCCGATGTCCCGCAACCTGAGCTGTCGGGCGATCTCTTCGGCCGCTTCCAGGTTGCTCTTGAGAGCCAGGTCCTTGAAGCTCTTCTTGCCGCCGATGCGGCCGGAGTTGATGTCGATGGCCGTGAGGGCCTCGGCGTGGTCGAAGACGATCTGGCCGCCCGAGGGCAGGGTCACCGTGCGGCTGTAGATCTGGTCGAGCTGACGCGTGAGGTTGAAGCGGTCGAAAAGCGAAAGTTCGTGCTCCGTGTGCACCTTGACCATGCTCTGCCGCCTGGGGAAGACGATGCTGACCAGTTCGGTGACCTGGGTGGCGGTCTCCTGGTCATCGACCCATATCTCGGACACGTCGGCGGTGAGATAGTCGCGCACGGCCCGCGAGGAAAGTTCCATCTCCTGGTAGATGAGCGAGGGCGTGTCGGCTGTGGTGCCTCGCTTGCGGATCTCCTTCCACAGGCGCTTCAGGTACTGCACGTCCTTGTCCAGGTTGGTCTTGGTCTCGGCCGAGCTGACCGTGCGCACGATGAGGCCAAGGCCTTCGCCGGGCTGCATGGACTCAACCAGTTCCTTGAGGCGCTTGCGCTCTTCCTCATCCTCGATTTTGCGCGAGATGCCCAGCTGCTCGCGGCCGGGGGTGAGCACGAAGTAGCGGCCCGGAAGGGACAGGTAGGTCGTCAGGAAGGCGCCCTTGGAGCCCGTGGGTTCCTTGACCACCTGCACCAGCAGTTCCTGGCCGGGCTTCAGTACGGACTGGAGAGGGGGGAAGCGGCTGCCCTTGGGGATCTGGTAGCCGCCCTGATAGTATTCGGGATGGACCTCGTCGATCTGCAGAAAGCCGTTCTTTTTGGCGCCGTAATTGATGAACGCGGCCTGCAGGCCTGCATCGACGTTGTGGATGACGCCCTTATAGATATTGCCCTTGGTCTTGGCCTGGTGCAGAAGCTCGACGTAATACTCCTGGATCTTGGCGTCCTCCGCCAGCACGAGCTCGATCTGCTCGCCGGGCAGGACGCTGATGAACATTTTGCGTTTTTTCGCTGATGCCATTGCGCTCCGGTATCCTTGGGAAAGAAATTTATGGGAAAGATCGTCGGGCGGGACCCTCGCAAGGCGAAGGCCGATGGGCCTATCTGCGGCCTGCGGAGTAGTATGGTCCGTCCTGTGCGCTAGCCTGCTCGCTGCCGGATTCGCCGGCAGGGGCTGCGATGGTGCGGACTCCGCCCGTTCTGCTCAAGATGTCCAGGGCTTCGCGCACGCTTTCGGCGGACAGGCCCGTGGCTTGTGCGAGTTGCGCCACGGTCTGTGGCCTGCGTCGCACGGAATTCTGAACTATCTCCTGGATTTCCTGTTTCGTCAACAGGTTGGCCGACAAAGCGGATGAACTCTGTCCGACAGCTTCCGTTATGTCGGCACACAACTCGCGCCGCCAGCGCTCCAGGGACTCCCTGGGCACGGCCCTGGCTTCAGTGTACGCGCCTGGACGGGTCATGGTCATCACATCCACGCGGTCGGGCCTGAGCCGGGGGACAAAGGCCTTGAGCCTGCGCAGGTTCTCCTCGCTGTCGTTAACCCCGGCCACCAGCAGCACCTCCAGGAAGATGCGCCCGGCGAACTCGCTCCGAAAGGTCAGCAGGGCTTCGGCCACGGCTTGGGGGGTCACGTTTGGTGCCGGCCGGTTCACGGCCGCGAACTCCTCGTCGACCAGGGAATCCAGGGACGGCAAAACAATGTCGGCTTGGCCCAGCTCGCGCCTGACCTCGGGTTCCACCAGCAGGCTCGCATTGGTCAGCACGGCCACGGGCACCGAGGGCATGATGCGCCGCGCGCCGCGGATGACCTCGCCGAACTCGGTGTTGAGCAGGGGTTCTCCGGAGCCGCCCAGGGTGACCGCGTCCAACGGCAGGCCGACGTGCTCTTGCCAATGGGCAAGCTCGTCCAGGATAGCCTTGGCCGGCACATAGGCCTTGCGCTCGGTGGTCAGCACGGCCGTGCGACCCACCTCGCAGTACAGGCAGTCCATGGAGCAGATGGGAGCGGCGGTGAGGTCCAGACCGAGGGATCGGCCAAGGCGGCCGGAGAGAACCGGGCCGAAGACGTACTTGTATTTCATCGAGGGATTTCTATGCCAACTATAGATTCTTGACAGGAGCCGCGGCCACGACTACCAGACTACAGCTTCCCGGAGGTTATCCATGTTAAAGCCTGGCGAATTGGTACTGCTTGTAAGTCCCAAAGGCAAGCGCTACCTGCGCAAGCTGGCTCCCGACGACAAACTGCACACGCAGGATGGCATTTTACCCATGGCAGCGGTGGCCGAGGCGGGCTTCGGCCACACGGCCAGGACGCATATGGGTCGGTCTTATCGCATCATGAAGCCCACCCTGTATGATTTGGTCAAAGGCGTGAAGCGCCAGACCCAGATCATATACCCCAAGGAAATAGGCTATCTCGTCATGAAGCTCGGCATCGGGCCGGGCGTGACCGTGGTCGAAGCGGGCTGCGGCTCGGGCAGCCTGACCGTGGCCCTGGCCTGGTTCGTGGGACCGCAAGGCAAGGTCTACACCCACGAGCGCCGGCCCGAGTTCCTCAAGCTCAACGCGCGTAACCTGGCCTGGGCCGGGTTGGACGACGGCCGCGTGACGCATGTTGAGAAGGACATCGCCGAGGGTTTCGGCTGCACGGACGCGGACGCGCTGTTTCTGGACGTGCGCACGCCCGAGGACTACGTGGGACGCATTCCCGAAGCCGTCAAGCCCGGCGCGCCCGTAGGCTTCCTTGTGCCCACCACCAACCAGGTCAGCGCCCTGATCGCCGCCCTGGAAGCCGGTCCCTTCGCCGACATCGAGATGCTGGAAATATTCCTGCGGCGTTACAAGCCCGTTGCCGAGCGGCTGCGGCCCGACGACCGCATGGTGGCCCACACGGGCTTCCTCGTGTTCGCCCGCGTGCAGGAGCCTGCCGTGGATTTGGTTGATACGGATTCCCCGGATTGCGTTGCTACGGAGAGCGATCCCGAGACGGAAAGCCAAGGTGAAGCCTGCGCGCAGGAGTGCACGGACGTGGCCGAGGAGTTGGAAGACAGCCGCGGTTTGGGGTAATTTCTGGATATCGTGGTGTAATATTTCACGAATCGTGGCAGGGGCTTGCTTTTTTTCTGAACAGTCTTTAAAGATTGACGGCATCATAACCAAACTACCCGCATAGATTCAGAGGGCGGACATACATGACCCGCAAAGATCGCACAGAAGGCATATATTCGCGCCGGGAGGTCCTCGACGGAAGCGAGCGCAACCAGTACTCGCTCATCCAGCTCAAGGAGCTGCTCTCGTATGCCTACCGTTATTCCGAGGATGTGAAGAAGCGCTTCGACCGCGCCCAGTTCCACGTGGACAAGTTCAAGAACCTGTCCGACCTCAAGCACATCCCCATCCTCAAGAAGAAGGAACTCATCTTCCTGCAGTCCATGGGCCCGCGCCTCGGAGGCCTGTTGACCAAGGACCTGGGCGAGTTGCGCCGCGTGTTCTTGTCGCCCGGCCCCATCTTCGATCCGGAAGACCGCGCCGACGACTACTGGGGCTGGACCGAGGGCTTCTACGCCTGCGGCTTCCGTTCCGGCGACGTGGCCCAGATCACTTTCAACTACCATCTGGCCCCGGCCGGCCTCATGTTCGAGGAGCCGCTCAAGAACCTGGGCTGCGCCGTGATCCCGGCCGGTCCCGGCAATACGAACAGCCAGCTCGACATCATGCAGAAGCTGCGCGTGACGGGCTACATCGGCACGCCCAGCTACCTGCTGCACCTGGCGCAGAAGGCCGAGGAGATGGGCCTCAACCTGCGCAAGGACCTCTTCATGGAAGTGGCCTTCGTCACGGGCGAGAAGTTCTCCGAGAAGATGCGCTCGCAGGTGGAGAAGAAGTTCGACTGCATCATGCGCCAGGGCTACGGCACGGCCGACGTGGGCTGCATCGGCTACGAGTGCTTCCACAAGACCGGCCTGCACATCTCCAACCGCGCCTTCGTGGAAATCTGCCATCCCGACACGGGCATTCCGCTCAAGGACGGCGAAGTGGGCGAGATCGTGGTCACGGCCTTCAACAAGACCTACCCTCTGATCCGCCTGGCCACCGGCGACCTGTCCTACATCGATCGTGCCCCGTGCGCCTGCGGCCGCTTCACGCCGCGGCTGGGCACCATCGTCGGCCGCGTGGACACCACGGCTCGCATCAAGGGCATGTTCGTGTACCCGCACCAGGTCGAGCAGGTCATGTCCACCTACGAGGAAATCAAACGCTGGCAGATCGTGGTTACCAACCCCGAAGGCATCGACGAGATGGAACTTTATATCGAGGCTTCCAACTTCAAGCGTCAGGACGAGCTGCTGCATACCTTCCGGGAGAAGATCAAGCTCCGCCCAGAACTGAAGATCCTGGCTCCCGGTTCGCTGCCGCCGCAGATCCGTCCCATCGAGGACAAGCGTAAGTGGGATTAGCCGTAAGACCCATCGTTCGACTGTTCATAATCGCCGTGTCCCTGGCCTGGCTCGCGTCATGCGCGGCCGGGCCGGGCCGCGCGCCGACTCCGGTCGCTCCTTCCGCATCCAAGGGCCGTCAGGCCGTCCCGCCCGCGGGCACTGAACCAGGCAGCCTGTTCAACGCCAAGGGCCAGCGCATCACGCACAAGGCATTCGCCGAACTGGCCGCCAAGCATGACTACATCCTGCTTGGCGAAAGCCACGGCAGCCGCTGTGACCACATCTCCCAGGCCGCGCTTATCCGGGCCATGGCCGCTCAAGGCTCCGGTCCCGTCGTTGGTCTTGAGATGGTCGACGTAACGCGCCAGGATATCCTGGACGAGTTCGCCGACGACATTCTCGACGCCCAGGTGGTGGAAGAGCGATTGGACTGGCAGAAGGCCTGGGGCTACGGCTTCGATCTCTACGAGCCCATTTTTCTGGCTGCCAAGGAACATAAGCTGCCCATGGCGGCTCTCAACCTGCCTCAGACGATCATCGCGCAGGTCAGCGCGGAAGGCCTGAATTCCCTGAGCCCCGAAGAGACCATTCTGTTGCCCGAGAGTATCGTGCCGCCGCCGGCGGAGCAGGCCAAGGTTCTGGAGGATGTCTTTACGCAGCACAGCTCCGGCGAGGACATGGACAAACTGGAAGCCGGGCTGCGTCATGAGCGCTTCTTCCTTATCCAATCCCTGTGGGACAGCAAGATGGCCGAGCAGGCCGTGGAAGCGCGCAGGAACTTCGCGCGGCCAGTGGCCATCGTGGCCGGCGCGGGCCATGTGGAGTTCGGCTGGGGCATCGCCCACCGTCTGCGGACCTACGATCCAGGCGCGAAGATCCTGCTAGTGCTGCCCTGGCGCGGCAAGGAGCCCCGCGAAGGCGCGGATGTCTTCTATTATTGTCCGGCCACGCACCGCAGCTCCATGGGCATGGTCCTTCAAGAAGAAGGTCAGCGCGTCATAGTCATGGACGTGGATGACGATTCCCGGGCAGGAAACGCGGGCCTGCAGGTCGGCGATGTCATCACCATGGCCGGCGCAACGCCCGTGACCAGCCTGTGGGACCTGCACAAGGCAGGCGTGGAGGCGCACAAGGCCGGCAAGCCCCTGACTCTGACCGTGCTGCGCGACTCGAGGCTGCTGACATTGGACCTGGGAAAGCTTGGCAAGGCTGGGGAACCGTAGCCGACCCCGGGAACGCCGATGCCCTTTGGTCCTGGAAACCGGGGCGGAAGTTAACTTGCCCGGATTCCGCGCAGCATGGCCGGTGCGGCCTCGCCCCGCGCATTTGCTCGCAAGGCGATCCATCTTGCGCATTTTGGATGTGAACTGGGTGAGGGCGCTGCCCTCTCCCAGACCCACTCCCGGCAGGGAAATGATTTCCCTGCACTCTTATTTTCTTATCTGCAAACTTCAAACGGCTCTCAGGAGCTATCAAGCTTCCTGGTCAGCGGTTTGCGCTACAGACGAGACTGGCGCGCCTTCTCCGCTCTGCACGCTCCACAGACCCGCATAAACCCCGCCTTTCCGCACCAGTTCCTCATGCCTTCCGCGTTCCACGACCAGGCCATCCACGAGCACCAGTATCTCGTCCGCGTTGCGTACCGTGGACAGCCTGTGCGCCACGGCCAGGATCATGCGGCCTGCCCGCAAGCGGTCCATGTTGCGCTGGATGATCTCTTCGGTGCGCGTGTCCACGCTGGCCGTGGCCTCGTCCAGCAGCAGGATGGCCGGATCGCGCAGAATGGCGCGGGCAAGGGAGATACGCTGGCGCTGACCGCCGGATAGTTTCAGGCCCCGCTCGCCCACCAGGGTCTGATAGCCTTGGGGCAGACCCTGAATGAACTCGTCGGCTCCGGCAACTTCGGTCGCATGGCGCACGTCCTCGTCGGACGCCTCGGGCGAGCCGAGACGGATATTGTCCAGCACCGGGCCAAAGAACAGGAATGGGTCCTGGGATACATAGCCCACATAGCGGCGGAAGCTCTCCAGAGCCAGGCCGGTCAAGGGCAAGCCATCCACCAGTATCTGGCCCGAGTCCGGTTCGTAGTAGCGCAGGAGAAGCTTGACCAGCGTGGACTTGCCCGCGCCCGTGGGACCTACCACGCCGATCAGGCGTCCTGTCCCCAAGGCGAAGCCCACGCCGTTTATGATCTGTTCGCGGCCCTTGTAGTCGAAGCGCACGTCGCGGAACTCCACGCAGGACGGACGCTCGGCCAGGGGCTTGGCGTCGGGCCGGTCGCGGATGGCGGGCTCCGTGTCCAACAGCTCCATGATGCGCTGGGCTGCGGCTTCGGAGCGCTGGATCTGGTTGATGAGCATGCCGAAGACGAACAAGGGCAGCACCAGACGCATGGCCAGCAGGATGAAGGACGTGAAATCGCCCACGCTGGGCCCTTGGTCCGTGAAGGTCAGCCAGCCGCCCAGGGCGATGAGCGTTCCGAAGGACAGGCCGGCAAGCACGTAGATGATCGGCAGGAAGCGCGCTCGTTCGGCCGCCGCGTGAATGGCCGCGTCGCGGTACTCGGCGGATTGGGCCAGAACGCGCTCGGCCTGCGGGCCCTCGGCCGTGTAGGCCTGGATCACGCCTATGCCCTGCAGGTTGTTCTCGATGATCGAGTTGATGGCGGCCACGGCGCGACGGGCTTGGCGGTAGCGAGGCTGCACGCGCTTGGCGAAGAAGCGCACGGCCGCGACCGCGAAGGGCAGAGGGGCGAGCAGCAGCAGCGCCAGTCGCCAGTCCAGCCAGAACAGCACCGCGTAGGTGCCGGTGAAGGTGATGACCAGGCGCACTATCGAAGTGGATACGTCGGCGAAGAAATTTTCCAGGGTGTCAACATCCGAGGAGACCACGGACATGATGTCGCCTGTCTGGCGTTCCTCGAAGAAGGCTACGTCCAGCCGCTGGATATGCTCGTACAGCCGGCCGCGGATGTCATGGCGCACCATCTGGGCCATGGAGTCGAGGGCATAGTCGCTGGCGGATTGGCATAGCGCCAAGCCCAGAAACCCCCCGAGTACGGCCAGGCCGTAGACCCAGAACAGGTGCGGTTCGGTCGCGGCCAGGGCCAGGCCGTTGGCTCCGGGAGTGATGAGGTCCACCACTTGGCCCACGAGGACCAGCGGTAGAAGATCAAACAGGCGGGCCATGGCGTTGGTTGCCAGACCCGTGAGGATACGCTTGGTGTAAGGACGTGCGAAGGGCACGAGCCGCCACAGATGGCGACCCAAAGCTGCCTCGGAGGCAAGAGAATCAGGCAAGGCCGTGGCGCCTGCCTCGAGGCCGACAGCAGCCTCGGTTTTGGTTTTTGTTCCACTTGCTTGAGTATGGGGCATCGCTTGTTCCAGAATCCTTCGCCCGACGGGCAGCCAGGTTGAATTTTCAGGTATCGAATGGCTCTATACACTGGCAGTTGGGGCAATGCTTAATGCTAAAAGCGCAGAATGCAAAACTGGCGCGGGTTTGCAGACAGCGAGAGCTTGGCGGCTGGTTGATTGGACAATCAAGTTGAGGGTCTTTTTGTTTTATAACCATATGTATTATTAAATTAAATTTTTGACATCGAATTGATAGATAAATTATATTAAATATGCCAATGATTTTTAAACATGATCATGATAGAGGATTTTTCAACACTTGGCCAAAACGGCTTGGGACAATTCTACTCGATATCACGCCGGAGCGCGTCCGAATCAGTTTTACTCCTTCCTCCTTGACTTATTGAGTTTTTTATGAAGGATGCTGTTAGAGTCGTTGCGAGGGAGTCCTTTTATCTGACGCCCATTGCCGGCAGGAGGTAGCGCATGAGCAATTTTTCGGCCTGGGATTGGAAGCCAGGCAGCAGGGTCGTAGCCGACCTTTCGGCCAGGGCCGCTGACTACGAGTGGCGCGAGGAGCCCATTGCCTCGCCGGACGGTGAATCAGTGGCCTGTATCGTCAAGCAGCCCGACGCCGGTTTCACGGTCCTGGTCAATGACGAGTTCTGGGAGCAGGAGTTCGAAAAGGCTTGGTACCTGCGCCATGCGCCGGATGGCAGGCTGACCTGTCTCGTGATGAGCGAGGACGAGTGGACTGTGGCCGTCGACGGCCAGCCCTGGGAGTCGCGCTTCGGCTTCGCCTGGAGCACCGTGTTCGCGCCCAAGAGCAGCGCCATCGGCGTGGCCGTGCAGCTGGACGGCAAGTATGGCATGGCCGTGGACGATCAGCCTTGGGAGCAGATGTACGAGAACGCCAACAACTGGCTGCTCTCGGACGACGGCTCGCACTCGGCAGCGGCCGTGCAGGTCAAGTCCCTTGGCCAGGCCGACATCGACACCTTCGCCAAGGGCGTATTCAGCGCCGCCATCGACGGCGAGGCCTGGGAGCAAAACTTCGTGAGCGTCTGGAGTCTGGCCTTCAACTCCGACTCCAGCCGTCTTGCCGCTGAAGTGCGCTTGAGCCAGTACGAGTACACCATCGCCGTGGACGGCAAGCCCTGGGAGCAGATCTTCCAGAGCGTCTGGGCGCCCTGTTTCAACCCGACCTCGGGCGGGGTTGTGGCGCCGGCGCGCATGGGCGGCAAGTGGTTCCTGTGCGAGGACGGGCGCAAGCTCTGGGACAAACCCTTCACTCAACTCTGGAGCCAGAAGTTCTCTCCGGGCGGCGAGAGGTTGGCGGCCATCGTGGCTACCGGCCTTGGCCACTGGACCGTGGCCGTGGATGGCCAGCCTTGGGAGCAATCCTTCAATGGCGTGGTTATGGACCTGACCTTCTCGCCCAATGGCCGCTCCCTCGCCTGCATGGGCAAGGATGACAACGCATGGTGGGTCATGGTCGACGGCCAGCGCTGGTGCGGCGGCTACGATAGGGCCTTCCCCCCGCAGTTCTCGCCCGACGGCAAGCATTGCGCCGTGCGCCTTGATCGCGGCGGCCGCTACAGCCTGTGCGTCGATGGCAAGGTCTATTCCGAGGATTTCGACATGCTCTGGGATCCGACCTTTGGACCCGAGTCTGACCGCATCCTCATCCGGGCCATCAAGGATGGCAAGTACCTGCGCCGGGTCGCATCCCTGGGCGACATCCTGGGCTAGGAGGAAGCCATGCACACATTCTACGACTTCATCACCGGCCCGCTCTTGTGGATCAGTTTCCTGGTCTTCCTGGCCGGCAGCGTCTACAGGCTGGTCTACGCCTACATGGAAGCCAAACGCCGCGACCAGTTCGTGCTCGTCTACTGGAGCTGGAAGCACGTGCTGCGCTCCATGGCCCACTGGCTGGTGCCCTACAACACCATGCGCTGGCGCACCACGCCGGTGCTCACCGCCGTGACCTTCGTCTTCCATATTCTCATTTTCGTCGTGCCCATCTTTCTCACGGCCCATGTCATGCTCTTCAACCAGTGGCTGGGCATCTCCTGGCCCACGCTGCCCGAGGCCGTGGCCGACATCCTGGCCATCGTGGTGGTGCTCTGCTGCGGCTATTTCATCTGGCGACGCTGGGCCACGCCCGAGGTGCGCTACGTCACCGGCTGGCAGGACTGGTTCATGGTCGGCACCGTGCTGGTGACCTTCCTGTCCGGCGTGCTTGCCTACCACCAGCTTGGGCCTTATCAGATCATGCTGTACCTGCACATTTTGGCCGGCGAGGCCTTCCTCGTCATGATTCCCTTCACCAGGGCCGAACACATGCTCTACGGCCTGTTCATGCGCGGCTACATAGCCTCCGAATTTGGCGCGGTGCGCCACTGCAAGGACTGGTAGCCCACAGGCCAGCAAGGAGAAGCATACAATGACGAAACCGCTCACTCAGACGGACAAGTGGCGCAAGGTCGAGGACGCCGGCCTGGACCGCGGCGCGGCCAGACTGACCCCCGAGCGCATAGAAAAGGTCATCAACGAGGTCATCGACAAGGAAACCTCCATCCGCTTCCAGGCCTACATGCGCGACTGCGTGCGTTGCGGCCTGTGCGCCGAGGGTTGCCATTACTTCCTGTCCCGCGACCGCGATCCGAGCTACTCGCCCGTGGCCAAGATGCACCAGACGGCTTGGGAGATGGTGCGCCGCAAGGGCAAGGTCAGCGCCGAGTTCGTGCGCAACGCCGTGCAGCTCGCGCACACCGAGTGCAACCTCTGCCGCCGCTGCCTGCACTACTGTCCCTTCGGCATCGACACGGCCTATGTCATGGGCATCGTGCGCCGCATCGGCAACCGTCTGGGCGTCACTCCCCAGTACATCCAGGACACGGCCAACTCTCATTCCGCGACCATGAACCAGATGTGGGTCAAGGAAGACGAGTGGATCGACTCGCTCAAGTGGCAGGAAGACGAAGCTCGCGACGAGTTCCCGGACCTGCGCATCCCGCTCGAGAAGGAAGGCGCTGAGATCATGTACTCGGTCATCGCGCCCGAGCCCAAGTTCCGCACGCAGCTCATCTACCAGGCCGCGGCCATCTTCCACGAAGCCGGCATGGACTACACCTTCCCGGCCACGCCGGGCTGGGACAACTCGGACATGGCCATGTTCGTTGGCAACAACGAGATCATGGGCCGGCTCAAGCGGTTGCACTTCGAAACAGCCCAGCGCCTGCGCGTCAAGCGCATCGTCATGGGCGAGTGCGGCCACGCCTTCCGCTCGGTGTACGATGTAGGCAACCGCTGGTTGGGTTGGAGGGATTCGCCCATAGAGATCGTGCACGGCGTGCAGTTCTACCACGAGCTGCTCACCTCGGGCCGCATCCAGGTCGAGACGCAGATCGAGGATCTCGTGACCTTCCACGATCCCTGCAACATCATCCGCGGCCGGGGTCTCATGGAGCAGGGCCGCGAGGTCGCCAAGGCCTTCTGCAAGAACTACATCGAGATGACTCCGAACCGCGAGCACAACCTTTGCTGCGCGGCAGGCGGCGGCGTCATCAACTGCGGCCCCCCCTTCAAGGAGACGCGCGTCAAGGGCAATAGGGCCAAGGCTGAGCAGCTCAAGGCCACGGGCGCCAAGATCGTCATCGCGCCCTGCCACAACTGCCACGGCGGCCTTGAAGACATCATCCATGCTTATCACCTGGACATGAAGCTCATGTTCCTTGGCGATATCATCTACAAGCACATGAAGAAGACCAAGGCCGTCTAAGGCCGGAGGGACGCCATGTTCAAGCACACGCTCATCGCCCTGACGCTCCTCGCGGCCGCGACCCTGTTCAGTCTGCCCGCCTTCTCCCAGGAGGACATGACTCATGTGCCCACGGACGCCTTCGGCAAGCTGGAACGTCCGGCAGCCGTGTTCAACCACGACGAGCACAACGAGAAAGCCGGCATAGAGAGCTGCAACGCCTGCCACCATGTCTGGGTCAACGGCGTGCTCGCCGAGGACGAGGATTCGGTCGGCACGCCCTGTTCCGATTGCCATGCCCTGGAGCAGGACGGCGACACGCCCGGCCTGCAGGACGCCTACCACCAGCAGTGCTGGGGCTGCCACGAGAAGCAGGCCAAGGGGCCGGTCATGTGCGGCGAATGCCACGTGAAGAATTAGCCTGAAGCCAGGGGACACTGTCCCCTGGCGTTTTTCATACTCCGCTCAAACTGCGGAGATTGATCAAGCCTTAGTTTCCGTCTTTCAAGTCCTGTGCGCCATGCCCGGCATGGCGCACAGGACTTTTGCTTTCCGCCTGCGCATTCCAAAATCGTAATGGTTGCTTAAAGCTCAACCATTACGCATGCATGCCCCGCCTTCTCCTGACCATCCGGGCCCGCACGGCCTTGCCTGGTCGCCTTTCGTCGGTCGAGCTGACCTGACTCCGAGCTGCCTTGCGTTCGAAATCAACCTGCACTGGCACCTGATGGGTCACGATGTCGAAGACCGGCGAGCGCTGCTGGGCGATCTCCACGAGCTGGCGGACCTCTTCGTCGGACGCGTCGGCGTCGATTTTGAAGTGCACGCGGATGTTCTGGTAGCCGTTGCGCACGCTGGGGTCGAGATTCAGGAATCCACGCACGTCCAGATCACCCTCCAACTCGGATTCCACGGAGCGCAGCTCTATGCCCTTTGCCGCGGCATAGGCAACAAGTGAGGTGGTCAGGCAACCGGAAAGCCCTACAAGCACCCATTCCACCGGGTTGGGGCCCTTGTCATTGCCAAGCAGCACCGGCGGCTCGTCTTCATCGAAGGTCATGGACACCGCGCGCTTATCGTGCTCCTCGCCGGCGCTGTAGTAGCCCTTGACCGTGGCTTTGTTGTTGGTGCCCTTGATCCACTTGTTGGAGGCCCGGAACTTGAACGAGGCCAGCTCGGGCTTCTCCTTGATGGCTCCAATCGTATTTTTGAGCCCCTCCACGTCGATTCCGTTCACGAATTTCGCCATGGCTCCTCCTTTGGTTGATCCTTTGGTCATCAGCCATATGGGCATCAGCCAGATCGGTTGGATTTGGGAAAACGACTTTATAAATACTAATACTCCTAAGGACGCACTGTGCAATGCCCCTGTTTCGTGGCAAGTGATTATCTCGAGGGGCAATGTGGGCCGAAGGGAGATCATAGCTGAACCTTAATAAAATTTTACAGTAATTGTCAGGCATACTGATAACTTGATAAGGAGAAAAAGTGTTTCGCTAAATTGAAGTTATAGCAGCTTGCACAAGAAACGAGAAAATGAGGGTCAAGGGAAATCATTTCCAAGGCGGGAGAGAGTCTAGAGCAGATTGCTTTTAAGACGCCCGCTCCGGCGTTAACGGCGCAAGTGAATTGCGCCTACGCCTACGCAGCGGCAAGCCATGCCAACGCACGGCTTGCAGAGCATTTTCAAAAGCAAAATGCTCTAAGAGCGAGCCGAGCCATCTCTCAGGTCAAATGCAATATGCTTCAAGCAAAGAAAGTGGCTG
The DNA here is from genome assembly GCF_000422545.1 of Desulfocurvibacter africanus subsp. africanus DSM 2603. Taxonomy (NCBI): domain Bacteria; kingdom Pseudomonadati; phylum Thermodesulfobacteriota; class Desulfovibrionia; order Desulfovibrionales; family Desulfovibrionaceae; genus Desulfocurvibacter; species Desulfocurvibacter africanus. The sequence continues at coordinate 166,945 of NZ_AULZ01000001.1, read as the reverse complement.
CTTCAAAGGAAGCAGCCTTTAGTTTGTGTAAGCAGAATTCAATCAAGCAGTGAAGCGAACGCAGGAACGATTTGTCCAGCGTTAGCTGCTATTTCTTGGCGGCAGCCTTTTGGGCTTGCTTCGGGTGCGGGTGGCAGGTCGTGGTGCAGGACACGGACATGTCGTTGTTGCGATGGCAGCTCACACAGCTTGCGTCGGTTTTTCCGTGCCAAGCCATGTAGAAGCCGCTGGGATCATTGCCCTTGGTTTCGGCATGGCACTCTCGGCAAGGGACGAAGGACTCCTGGTTGGTGGACTCGTCCTCCATGTGGTGGCAGGTGCGGCATTCGGTCACGCCCGAGTGAGTCTCATGGTCGAATTGCACCTTCTTGATCCAGGTGGAGCGGGGTTTGACGCCCTCGGGAGTGGTGATGGTCACCTGGGAAGGGATGCCCTGTGCCCAAAGCGTAGCGACCAGGGCCAGAAGCGCGGCCAATGTCGCCAGTGTCGTCAAAGAAAGCTTGAAACGCCTCTCCATGGAATCACCTCCGGTATTGAAGTTGAGGCCTTGCCCCCGGCCTTACCCCGGACCAGAGGTTCCAGCCAGATGTCCCTGCATTAATGCCAATGCTTTCAGCGTATTGCCAGCCTTGGTGCGTGCCTTACATGCAGGCTGACAGCTGCGTCAAGCCACAGGCAAAAATTCTATACATCTTGCTTTTCGCATAGCCGCGCCCATCATTCCAAAGTATGCGGCGTGGTCGCTTTTACCCATCAACTCGGCAGGGTGCGCCAGATCGCCAGTGCATATTCCTTAAAGGGCATCAACTCCGGGCATCATTCAAAACTGCCTTGTCATGGCGCAGCTTCAATCCGCCGCCGGTACGCCCTTGACCCTGCGTTATATGTATCATGTTTGGCCGGAAATATGCGAGAGAGGGCTCCCGCATGCATGGCATGCGGGAGCAATGCAGCCCATTAAGGCGGAAGGCTTGGTATTCCGATGCGCTCGGCTCTGAAGGAAGAACTGTGGCGCTTGCCCTAAAGCACGTGCGGGAGCCTGTTATTAATTATCTGCTCCTCGCTCAATTCCGTCCGAAAGCTCCAGATGCTCGAGTGTTTCGTCATTCGGAAAGAACAGGGTGAATACGGCTCCGGAAGCGCTGCCGACCTCGATGCGCCCGCCAAGATCTCGCACCAGGCCGTAGACCACGGCCAGACCGAGGCCCGTGCCTTGGCCCACCTCCTTGGTGGTGAAGAAGGGATCGAAAAGGTGGGCCATGTGCTCTTCGGGCACGCCCGGGCCGTTATCGATCACCTGCAGCACGATCTCCTTGTGCTCGGCTTCCCGGAAGGTGCGGATGACCACCTCGCCCTCGCCGGGCGTGACGGCGTCCAGGGCATTATTGAGCAGATTGGTGAGGATCTGTTCCAGAACCTGTTGCGGGGCGTACATGCGTAACGGCTCGCCACTAGACTCAACCGTGAGGCGGATGCGTTTGTTCTCGGCATGGACCTGGAAGACCTTGGCCGCGGCCTCGGCAACCCGGCGGACATCGAGAACCTCGGGTCCGTCCTTCTTGGGACGGGCGAAATTGAGCAGATCCTGCAGGACGTTCCGGGCCTGACGGGTGTGACGGATGATGACTTCCACATCTTCTTTTTCCTGCACGCCGGCCAGGCTGTCGCGCAGCAACTGGGCGTAGCAGAGGATGACACCCAAGGGATTGTTGATTTCATGTGCCAGTCCCGCTGCGAGCTTGCCCACTGTGGCCAGCTTTTCACCCTGTTGCATGCGCGCGAGCACGCGTTTCTCCTGGGTGTTCTCGCGAATGTATACCACCATGCGGCCGCCCGACCCGGATGGGGTCGTCACGGGATAAAGGCTGACGAAGAAGGACCGACCGCCCCGGCTGTAGATCTCGCGGATAAACGGCTGGCTGTGGTCCAAGGTCTTGTGCGCCAGGCAGTCGCCTTCGCCCTTGAACAGGCGCGGCAGAATTGTGTCCACGTCAGCCCTGCCGGGTTCGCCGTCCTCGCCCTTGTCCACCTTGGCCAGGGTTTCAGCAAGACTGCGCGCGGCTTGGTTGGCCAATATCACTGAGCAGTTCTCGTCCATGAACAGCAGCGGATCGCTGATGCCTTCGATTATCGAGGCCAAGACATCCTTCTGGCGTACTAGGTTGTCCAGGGCCGAGAGGTTCTCCAGGGCGATGCCCAACTGTTGGCCCAGGGCGCGCAGCACGGCTTGATCCTGCTCTTTGACCGGCCCGTCGCCCTTGCTCCAGGTCAGGAAAAGCAGGCCTTCGATGAACGACGCCGAAGCGCCAACGGGAATGATGGCCTTCTCGGCGGTGAAGTACGGCTTGGCATCAACGATGAGAGTCCGCCAATCATCCGGCAAATCGGGCCTTTTCCGGGCGTCGGGCCAGGTGTGGAAATTCTGCGAGGCTACCATGCACATGAAGGAGACTTCGTCCGCGCCGAAGCGCTCTCCGATGCGCGGCAACGCCTGCTTCCAGAGATCGCGGCGGCTCATGCTGCGATTCAGGCCATCCAGCAGGCGGACGAAAAGCTGAACGTCGGCCTTGCGCTCCGAGGCTTCGCGGGTCAGATCCTCGGTGCGGCTGGCCACCGTGCGCTCCAGGTCGGCGGCGTTGTTCTGAAGTTGGCGCCTGGCTTCCAGCAAGTGGTCGCCAAGCTCCTCCATGCCCTGGACCATTTCGTCGATCTCGTCTCCCTTGTCGAGCTTGTCGAAGAGTCGCGTATCGGCATGGTCCTGGAATCTGACCCGGAAATAAAGGGCCAGCCGGCGCAGGTTATCGACCACCAGCCGGTTGAAGAAGAACTGAATGAGGGCGAAAAAGAGCAGTATGCCGCCGATGTAGATGCCGATATAGCTGGCCGTGGCCTCACGGATGCGCAGGACCGCCTCTTGCACCGGCAGGCCGACGACATCCAGGCCATCCAGGGCGCCGAGCTTGCGACCGAATCCGCGCTCGCCGCCGTAGCGATCTATCAGTTCCTTGGGGGCTTGTTCCGGGCTGCCGTGGCATGTCATGCAGGACTGCTCGAAGAACACCGGTCGAGCCATTACGAAGTATTCCTGGTCGTCTATCTTGCGGTAGCCTTCCCAGGAGCGCTGCCCCGGGCTGTTGCGGAAGTGTTGCAGCAGCTCGGCTTCCAGCTCATTGATCTCGAAGTCCGGGTTGCGGGCGTTCTCGGCCACCCGGCGGTGATGATACTCGCCCATGGACGCATTGAGCTGCTCCATGATGCGCCGGGAAATATAGGAAGAGGACATGGCCTCGATGATGAACTCATCGGAGGGCAGCTTTTCGTACATTTTTGGCCGCAGGGATTCCCGCACGTAAATCTGCACCGAATCCACCTGCGCCAGCACCAGTTTGGCCTTGTCCGTGACCTCCGAATGCAGCAGGGAGCGCAGGTGGAAGTAAAGCCCGGCGGAGAAGAACAAACCGAACAGGAATACCAAGATCGCCAGGCCGAACAGGAAGCGATGCTGTATGGTCTGCAGCCGAGGAAAGGACATAGATGCTCCATCAAGGCATGGTGACACGAATCGAGGGGTGTTCAACGACGCGCTGTCCGTCGGTTCCCGCAGTCCGGCGGCGGAAATCGCCCGGCAGCCGTTAATTAGTCACTTCTTTTTCCCTTGCAACCATCGAGCCGGGCAATCCTCGTCCGCCTGCGTCTCCGGGATCGCCCTTGCCTAACGGCTACGGCGAAGTATATTGTTGATGCCTTCGCGGGGCGATCGTTCTTCGATCGCACATCCACAACGACAGCATAGCCCACAGGAGCCTCCGGCCACGACCATGTCCGCAATCAACGGCATTCTCATCGTCGATGACGAGGCCGATTTCGCCAAGGGGCTGGCACGCCTCACGACCGGTCTTTTTCCCGACCAGACAGTCCATGTGGCCGGCTCCGCCAAGCAGGCCTTGGAGATCCTCTCCGAACATGACGTGGCCGTGTGCATTACCGATATGCGCATGCCGGGCATGGGCGGACTCGATCTGCTGGCCAAAGCCAAGGGGCTGGCGCCGCATCTGAGCGTGGTGGTTCTCACTGCCTACGGCAGCATCGATACGGCGGTGCAGGCCATGAAGGCCGGAGCCTCCGATTTCCTGACCAAGCCCGTTGAGCTTGAGCAGCTCTCTCTGGTCATCACCAAAGGCCTGGAGCGGGCTCAACTTATCGGCGAAAACCGGCGGCTGCGCGAGCTGCTTTCGCTGCAGGCCGGTCGTGGTGTGCTCATCGGCGAAAGCCCTGCGATGCTCAAGCTGCGACAGACCGTGTCCGCAGCGGCCGGCACGGACTACACTGTGCTCATCCGGGGCGAATCCGGCACGGGCAAGGAGCTGGTGGCCCGCACTATTCACACCATGAGCCGCCGGGCTCGAGAGCCTTTCGTGGATCTGAACTGCCCGGCCATCCCGGAGCAGTTTCTGGAGAGCGAGCTTTTCGGCCACCTCAAGGGAGCCTTCACCGGCGCGGACAAAGAACGCCGGGGGTTGTTCGTTGCCGCCGGGGGCGGCACGCTGTTGCTGGACGAGATCGGCGACATCAGCCCTTCGGTGCAGACCAAGCTCCTGCGCTGTCTGCAGGAACGCACCATCCGGCCTTTGGGTTCCAACAAGAACATCCCGGTCGATGTGCGCATCCTGGCCTCCACCAACCAGAATCTCGAAGCCAGGATAGTGGACAAGAGCTTCCGTGAAGATCTCTATTACCGTCTAAATGTCATGACCATCCGTACGCCGCCCTTGCGTGATCGACGCGAGGACATCCCCTTGCTCTCACGCCACTTCCTGAACCAGGCTTGCGAGGAGATGGGCAGCGCGCCAAAGGATATCGTCCCCGAGGCCTTGGCTTGGCTCAGCACACGTTCCTGGCCGGGCAACGTTCGCGAGCTGCAGAACTTCATCCGTCGCGCAACGGTCTACAACGCCGGGGACACGCTCACCGTGGAGTGCATGCGCGCCGCCGAGGACGCCATCGTGGATGACCGGGCCGAATTCACTTTGTGCGGCAACCAGAGTTTGCAGGGCATTTCCCCCTATAAAGATGCCAAGGATGCCATCCTCGGCGACTTCACTCGCACTTACGTCCGGGAAGTGCTCGCCACCACCGGCGGAAACGTTTCCGAGACGGCTCGCATCAGCGGTCTGAGCCGTACCGCGTTGCAGAAGATATTCAGCCGCATGGATATTGACCCGGACGAATTCCGCTAGCCCTCTATTTTTATCCTTTCTTTGTGTAAACCTGGGTTGTCATTTCTGGAAGCCCAGGTGGTCATCCTGAATGCCCCCCTCCGAGCAAGTGACTAAAATATAAAACATTAGATTTGGTCCATACACGGCATGATCATTGCTGATTATGGATCAAATCCAAGCGGATAACCGCAAATTCTTTTAGTTTCAGGGAGGATGATTTCCTATGGCTGACTCACGCACTGTTGCCCCCCCCAATGATGATGTCGTCATCGACAAGGCTACTTCCAGCTGGTCCGATCTGTGGAAGAAAGAGGACTATTGGGCGATCTGGATCGCCTTCGGCCTCTTGGCATTGGGATGCCTTATCTTTTTGAACAACAAGCCCGAAGGCTTGAACGAGAAGATCGCCCAGGCCAATGCGGTCATGGAGGCCGAGGCTGCTCGCGCGCCATTCAAGACCCTGGAGTACTACGCGGCCCAGGATATCAAGGGCGGCCTCAAGGGCACGAATGAGCCCATTGCCAAGACCATCTCCAAGTACACAGCCAAACCCAAGGGCTGGAGCAGCAACCCCCTGGACGGCCTGTTCCTGAGCCAGGAAGCGGCTGATGCCAAGAGCGCCAAGGCCAAGCCGGCTTACGAGCAGGCCAAGGCGGCCACCGTTGCCGCCAAGGCTGATGCCCAGATGGCTCAGCAGGCTGCCGTAGCCACCAACTTCCAGGACGAGAGCCTGAACCAGGACGCCAAGGCAAAGATCAGCGCCTGGCGTAAGGCCAAGGCCAAGGAGTCCTCGGCCAAGTCCAAAGCCAGTGTAAAGTCCTACAACGTGCTCTACACTCTTCCGTTGCTCATGGTCTTCATCGGCCTGATCTTCACCCTGGGCATCAAGTTCATGGGCAAGGACGCCGCTGGATTCCTCAAGGGCTTCGTGTTTGTGTTCGCGATCGCCGCACTGTCCTATCTCCTGGCCAACCAGTCGACCATGAAGCAGTACGGCGTGGAATACGCTGTGTGGGCCATCGCCATCGGCATGCTCATTTCCAACACCGTGGGAACGCCTAACTGGGTCAAGCCCGCGCTGGAAACCGAATTCTACATCAAGGCCGGCCTGGTCCTGCTGGGCGCCGGCGTGCTCTTCAACAAGATCGTGGCCATCGGCATTCCCGGTCTCTTCGTGGCCTGGGTCGTAACGCCCATCGTGCTCATCGGCACCTACATCTTCGGCCAGAAGGTGCTTAAGATGCCCTCCAAGACGCTCAACATGGTCATTTCGGCCGACATGAGCGTGTGCGGCACCTCGGCCGCCATCGCCACGGCCGCGGCCTGCCGCGCCAAGAAGGAAGAGCTGACCCTGTCCATCGGCCTGTCGCTCGTGTTCACGGCCATCATGATGGTGGCCCTGCCGGCCGTCATCAAGGCCACGGGCATGCCCTTCATCCTGGGCGGCGCCTGGATGGGCGGCACCATCGACGCCACTGGCGCGGTTGCCGCCGCCGGCGCCTTCCTGTCCCAGGAAGCCCTGTACGTGGCCGCGACCATCAAGATGATCCAGAACGTGCTTATCGGCGTGACCGCCTTCGGCGTGGCCGTCTACTGGTGCTACAAGGTTGACTGCGTGCCCGGCCAGAAGGTCAGCGCGTGGGAGATCTGGCACCGCTTCCCCAAGTTCGTGCTCGGCTTCCTGGCTGCCTCCGTCACCTTCTCGACCATCTACGGCAGCCTTGGTACCGACACGGCCTTCTCGATCATCGACCACGGCGTTCTGCGCGGCTTCTCCAGCCATTTCCAAGGCTGGTTCTTCTGCCTGGCCTTCGTGTCAATCGGCCTGGCCACGAACTTCCGCGAGCTGTCCCACTACTTCAAGGGCGGCAAGCCAGTAATCCTGTATGTGTGCGGCCAGAGCTTCAACCTGGTTTTGACACTCATCATGGCCTACGTCATGTTCTACGTGGTCTTCCCCGACATCACGGCTAAGATCTAAGCGCTACCAACCAGGCGGGGGCCAATTGGCCCCCGCCTGAATAAGGTGAACAAACATGCTCATGACTGGACGAATGGCCCGCTGGTCCTCTTTCCTGGGGTTGTCGGCCCTGCTGTGGTTTCTTGTCATCTATGCGGCCCCTGTCTTGCGTGACAGCATCCCCGAATTTCGGAAATACGCATCCGTGGTGGAGCAGAACGACATCCATGCCGGAGCCATCTATTACACCGACGTGGAACTCACGGGCAACGCCGACATCAATTCCCGAAGCACCTTCGAGCATACCCCCATGGGTCCCAATTAGCAGTAGGGCAGTCTCGCTGTCCCCTGACCATGTCTATGGAAGACGCGTCTTCTCGGACGCGCCTTCCAGTTTTAGCTATTGATACCATAGCTATTAGAGCATTTTGCTTTTGAAAATGCTCTGCAAGCCATGCGTCGGCATGGCTTGCCGCCGCGTAGGCGTAGGCGCAATTCACTTGCGCCGTCAACGCCGGAGCGGGCGTCTTAAAAGCAATCTGCCTTAGCAGACCATGCCCGGACAACACAGGGATGCCTGCAAACCACACCAAATCCCATTCTCTTAATTATCGAGATACAGAGATCATCCAGCCAGCGCGTTCCTGCGGATGCGAATCCATGAAGGGAGACGCTTCCTCCGGTGAGGGGCCTAGCGGTACTGGGACGGCCGGATGCCGGCCTTCTTGATGAGCTCCTGCAGGGCAAAGCGCGACAGGCCGCTCTCGCGAGCCGCGGCCGAGACGTTGCCGCGCGTAGAAGCCAAAATTTGGCGCAGGTAGACGGCCGTGAAGTGGCGCAGCACGCTTTCCTTGGCTTCCTTGTAGGGCGCGATCCGGCCTTGATCCTCGCCGTCGAGTCCATTGCCAGCCTCGATCTGACGCACAGCGCGCATGGTCACGGTCTCGCCCTCGGTGAACACGGCCAGCCTGCGCATGATGTTCTGCATCTCGCGCACATTGCCCGGCCATTGGCGGGTGGCCAGGTATCCGAGCACTTCGGGAGCGATTTCCTTGACCGGCAGGCCGATCTCGCGACAGGCGGCGGACAGCAGGGTTTGCGCCAGAATCGGTATGTCCTCTCGCCGGTCGCGCAGGGGGGATACGAAAATGCTGAGCACGTTGAGACGGTGAAACAGGTCCTCGCGAAAGCTGCCGTCGACGAGCTTGGCTTCCAGGTTCTGGTTGGTGGAGGCCAGGATGCGCGTATCGAAACGTACGGTCTGCTCGCCACCGAGCGGCCGTAGTTCTCTTTCCTGGAGGCAGCGCAGGAGTTTGGTTTGGGTGGCCGGAGAGATGTCGCCGATTTCATCCAGGAGCAAGGTCCCTCCCTGTGCTTCCAGGATCAGCCCCTTGCGCTCACGGACGGCGCCGGTGAAGGCGCCCTTGAGGTGGCCGAAGAGCTCGCTCTCCAGGAGCTGTTCCGGGATTGCCGGGCAGTTGATGGCCACGAATGGCCCAGACTTGCGGCGGCTTTGACCATGGATGGCCCGGGCCACGAGTTCCTTGCCAGCGCCAGACTCACCGCGGATCAGCACGCCGTAGTCGGCATCGGCCACGGCCGCCACGGCGGAGCGCAGCCTGCGCATGGCCGGGCTCTCGCCTACAAGGGTCTGTTCGCCATGGCCGCCTGAGAGCTTGCGCTTGAGCCGGCGGTTCTCCTCCAGAAGTCTTCCGCGCTCCAGGGCATTGCCAACCGTGTTTAACAGGGGCCCATCGGCAACGGGCCTGGCCAGGAAGTCATAAGCCCCAGCGCGCAGGGCCTGCACGGCCTTTTCAAGGCTGGCCTCGTCCGTAAGCAGGATAACGGCCAGATCGGGCGCAACTGCCAGGGCCTGGGCCAGTATGTCATGGCCCACCTCGGCTAGGCGTTCGTCGGCCACTAATACCCATACATCCTCGTCTCGCACGTACTCCAAGGCTTCCCGAGCATTTGCCGCGATCTTGACCGGCGCATTAGGGCGCTTGCGCCCAAGAAGCGAAGCGGCATGCCGGGCGAATTCCCTGTCCCTGTCCAAGAGGACGATGACTCCATCCAGCATTTGAACTCGACTCCACCTGCGATCTTGTGGTGACAACTAGACTTGCCTGACTGACAGGTTAACCTACCAATTGCCGAACGTAAATTTAAACAAATTATTTTAAAATCAAATACATGAGAGCATTAAAAACGGGCACGCTTGTTGCTCAAATAATAGTACCGCACGCAATGCGGCATCAAAAGACAAACCGTTTTAGCGAGGAGAGGAATCATGGCAGAGGCAGTAAAGCAGCAGCCTGCGTCCGACATCGTGGTCGACAAGGCGACATCGAGCATTTCGGACCTATGGAAGAAGGAAGACTACTGGGCAATCTGGCTCGGTTTCATCCTGTTGGCCATCGGCCTGGCCCTGTTCTTGAACAACAGGCCCGAGGGCATGGAAGAGAAGATCGCCAAGGCCAATGCCGTCATCGAGGCCGAGGCGGCACGCGCGCCTTTCAAGACCGTGGCCTACTATGAGGCCCAAGACGCCAAGGGCGCCATCAAGGGCTCGGACATGCCCTTTGCCAAGACCATCTCCAAGTACCTGGCCCATCCCGCGGGCTGGTCTACCAATCCCATAGACGGTCTGGTCCAGGACAAAGCGGCAGCCGAGGCCAAGAGCGCCAAGGCCATGCCAGCCTACGAGAAGGCCAAGGCGACCGCGGATGCAGCCAAGGCCGAGGCTCTGGCCGCCGAAGATGCCGCTGCCGCCGCCGGCTTCCAGGACGCAGCCCTGAACCAGACCGCCCAGGATAAGATGGACGACTGGCGCAAGGCCAAGAAAAAGGCCTCCTCGGCTAAGTCCAAGACCAGCGCCAAGACTTTCAACCAGTTCACCACCCTGCCTGTCCTCATGATCGCCCTGGGCCTGCTGTTCGCCCTGGGCATCAAGTTCATGGGCAAGGACACGACAGGCTTCCTCAAGGGCTTCGTGGCCGTGTTCGTCGTCGCGGCCATCTCCTTCCTGCTGGCCGGACAGTCCGCTTCCAAGCAGTACGGCATCGAGTTCGCCGTGTGGGCCATCGTCATCGGCATGCTCATCTCCAACACCGTGGGCACGCCCAAGTGGATCAAGCCCGCGCTGGAGACCGAATTCTACATCAAGACCGGTCTGGTGCTGCTGGGCGCCGAGGTACTCTTCAACAAGATCGTGGCCATCGGCATTCCCGGCATCTTCGTAGCCTGGGTCGTAACGCCCATCGTGCTCATCTGCACCTTCATCTTCGGCCAGAAGGTGCTCAAGATGCCCTCCAAGACGCTCAACATGGTCATCTCGGCTGACATGAGCGTGTGCGGCACCTCGGCGGCCATCGCCACGGCCGCGGCTTGCCGCGCCAAGAAGGAAGAGCTGACCCTGGCCATCGGCCTGTCGCTCGTGTTCACGGCCATCATGATGGTGGCCATGCCGGCCGCCATCAAGGCCACCGGCATGCCTTACATCCTTGGCGGCGCCTGGATGGGCGGCACCATCGACGCCACTGGCGCGGTTGCCGCTGCCGGCGCGTTCCTGTCCGAGCAGGCCCTGTACGTGGCCGCGACCATCAAGATGATCCAGAACGTGCTGATCGGCGTGACCGCCTTCGGCGTGGCCATCTACTGGTGCTACAAGGTCGACTGCGTGCCTGGCCAGAAGGTCAGCGCGTGGGAGATCTGGCACCGCTTCCCCAAGTTCGTGCTCGGCTTCCTGACCGCCTCCATCATCTTCTCGTCCATCTACGGCGCACTCGGCTCCGACGTGGCCTTCTCGCTCATCGACCAGGGCGTGCTGCGCGGCTTCGTCGGCGGCTTCCGCGGCTGGTTCTTCTGCTTCGCCTTCGTGTCCATCGGTCTGGCCACGAACTTCCGCGAGCTGGCGCACTACTTCAAGGGCGGCAAGCCGCTCATCCTGTACGTGTGCGGCCAGAGCTTCAACCTGGCTCTGACCCTGCTCATGGCCTACATCATGTTCTACGTGGTGTTCCCGGACATCACCGCCAAGATCTAACGCTCAGTCGGGCCGGAGGCGCAAGCCTCCGGCCTTTCCGCAAGGAGGCGCACCATGCGCATGAATAATCCCTTGGCCCGTTGGGGGGCGCTGCTGGCAGGGCTTGCCCTGATCTGGCTGTTCATGTTCCAGGCGGGACCGGCCCTTACCCAACACTCGTCCGCTTTCCGGCAATATGCGGCCCATGTAGACGAATTGGACTTCAATACCGGAGCCATCTACTACACCGACGTGGAAATCGTGGCCGAGGGTGATCTCGGTTATCGGACTACTGTCGAGTACACGCCCAGAGGCCCAGCTCTCATTAATTAGGGTCTCTTGTCTTGCCAAACGACAAAGGCGCGGCTCTGAGCCGCGCCTTTGTCGTTTGGGCTAGCCGCAAGGTCTTCAATGCACGCCGGGCAGACGGCACACGTCGGCGGTGCCGGGCTTGTATTTGTCCGGCCCATCCACGATGGGTCGGCCAGTGGCCTTGGCCAATCCGCGCAGCATGCCGGCGAAGACCCAGGAATGAAACGGGTACACTGCCCACCAGTAGAGTAGTCCGGCCAGCCCACGTGGCAGGAAACGCGGTACCATGGACAATTCCGTGCGTTCCGGGCTTTTTTTCTCCAGGCGGATCTGCAGCAGGGCCTCGCCCGGCGCTTTCATTTCGGCGTGCAGGAGGAGCAGGGTGGGCGGATCCACGCGCACCACGCGCCAGAAGTCCAGACTATCCCCCAAACGCAAATCAGTGGGATGCCGCCGCCCGCGGCGCAGTCCTGGCCCTCCAACGAGTTTGTCCGCCAGCCCGCGCAGACGCCACAAGCTGTCGCCGAAGTACCATCCCGCCTGGCCTCCCAAGCGTGCCACGGCAGGCCAGATCTCTTCCGGCGTAGCCTGAATGGTCGCGCGAAAGCCGTCTTGCAGCACAGTGCCGCCGGCGTAGACCGGGTCACCGCAGGCGACCCATTCGGGCGCCACGGTTTGGCCGGCATCATGCCAGCAGGTTTCCACGGCCTGCTGCTCGACCTTGCGCAAGGCTAGGCGAATGGCTTCGCGGCAGGAGAGCAGATGCTGGGGGATTATGTCACGGATGGAGTGCTCGCGGCATACTGCTTTGGTCTTGAGTCCCAGAATAAGCGGTCTAGCCAGGCTTATGGGCACGGGTGTTACCAGCCCGAGCCAGTAGGAGGACAAGCGCGGCGAGAGCACCGGCACGGGGATGATGACGCGCCGCTTCAGCCAGGCCTCCTCGCTGTAGATGCGGAACTGGTCTTCATAGGAGAGGGTATCCGGCCCGCAGATATCGAAGCTGCGGCCTGCGGTTTCCGGGTGCTCGAGGCACCCGGCCAGATACTCCAGCACGTTGGAGATGGCGATGGGCTGGGACTTGGTGCGTACCCAGCGCGGTGTGAGCATGACCGGCAGCCGCTCGGCAAGATGACGCAGGATTTCGAAGGAGGCCGAGCCCGCGCCTAGGATGACAGCCGCACGCAGGGTGGTCACAGCGGCCGTCGACAGGCGCAGAATGCGGCCAACCTCGGCTCGCGAGCGCAGGTGACGGCTCAGGTTGGGGTCGTCCGCCTCCCCCAGGCCAGCAAGATAGATGATGCGTTCCAGTCCGGCATCGCGCGAGGCTTCCACGAACGTGTAGGCCAGCTCACGGTCCACGGCAGCGTAATCGGTGCCCGCACGCGGATTCATGGAGTGCACGAGGTAGAAGGCGGTTCGGCAACCGCGCATGGCCTGCGCGAGAGCCTCGCGGTCACGCAGGTCGGCCTCGGCGAACTGAGCGTTGGGATGATTGCTCCACGGCCTGCAGCGCAACTTGGCAACCGAGCGCCCCACGGCGCGCACGACATGCCCGCGCTCCAAAAGCAACGGCACCAGCCTTCCGCCCACATAACCCGTGGCGCCCGTAACCAGCACAGGCCAGGTCTGAGCGCCGGAAGCAGGGGCAGTGATCATATCATCCTCCAGATTTGCCAAGGCACGGACACACGCATCACCACGCCGCCGATAGGCGAGTCCACCCGCATGCGGATTTCCTATCTGTCACGCCGGTTACCTGCAATAACCAGCCGCTAATTTTGGAGCGATAAGAAAAATGCGAACCTTTGATTGACAATCCAATCCCTAGTAGGTACTTCTCTTCGGCCTTGAGTCGGGATGTAGCGCAGTCTGGAAGCGCACTTGAATGGGGTTCAAGGGGCCGGAGGTTCAAATCCTCTCATCCCGACCAGGATTTGCAAGAAATGCGGGCGGTTAGCCGATGGGCTGATCGCCCGTTTTGCGTTCAAAAGACGACTTTTGGAGCCAATGTTCCAATTACGTTCCAAGCCTGTCAGTCCGGGTTACTTCCTGGCGTAGTGCTTGGCGAGCTGGTGCTGGAGCCCGATCTTCCGCCTCTGGGGCAGGTGCGTGTAGCGATCGGTCATCTTGATGTCCGAATGCCCGATCATCTCCCGCACATCCTTGCGGTCGGCCCAAGCCTCGATGAGGTTGGAGCAGTTGGTATGCCGCAGATCGTGGAAGTGAAAGTCCTCCAGTCCCACAAACCTGATCGCCTCTCTCCATGAGGACTTGATCCCCACACGCCTGCGCCCGTTCAGGTGGGCGAACACCAGGTTCGTTTCAACCTTATCGATGCCCATCAGACGGAAACCGCAAGACTAAAACATGCTGCAATCAGAATAGTGCCGCCTTTTTGGTGGAATTAATTTCTTTCACGCGTGCAAACTCTTTAGAGCAGATTGTTTTTAAGACGCCCGCTCCGGCGTTGACGGCGCAAGTGAATTGCGCCTGCGCCTGCGCGGCGGCAAGCCATGCCGACGCATGGCTTGCAGAGCATTTTCAAAAGCAAAATGCTCTAATTAAGCGGTATGACAGTGCCTTACGCTTGAAAAACACAATTCAGTATTGCTTTCATCAGGATGGAAAGCCTTGTGCTTAGGCTGCATTATGCGCCTGTCATTTGAAAAGAAAACTGCTGCCACACTCAACATGCCATGCACCTGTGGGGCTTTCAGGACAATACGGCTCCACGCCCTCGATGCGGGGCGTGGAGCTTTTCTGCGTCAGTCCGGAGCTAGAAGTTCCAGGCCAGGCCCACGGTGTAGTCCATGGTGCTCGGTGACATTTCCTCTTCAATGCCATTTCGGGGGCCGCCGAGATACTCGACCTTGGCCGCTGCGTAGGCTGTGTAGGCGACCTCAGCGCGGGCGATGAGGTGGTCGGTGATGGCGAACTCGTAGCCGCCGCCCAGCGTGAAGCCCGGCAGCACGGGATTCTCGTCCTCGTCATCGAGAATGTAGCCCGTGTCGTTCCTGTAGTCGAAGCTGGCGAAGCGCACGCCGGCAAGCCCGTAGAGCAGGTTGCGATCGGCGATGACGCCGCCCAGGCGGGCTTTCAGGCCCAGCGACCAGTTCATGTCCAGGGATTCATTGCCCCCGCTGAACGTGCCCTCCATGTTGTGGGTCATGGCGTCAACCTCCCAGCCCAGGTAGAAGACGTCCTTGATGGCCCGTCCGCCGCCCAGGTAAGCGCCGGCCACAAAACCGGAATCATCGGCGTCGTCCTCGAAGTCGTTGCTGGGGCCGTCGTACTCGACATCGATCTGGTAGGATTCGTTGCCCACCTTGGCGCCAATGTAGAAGCCATCAAAGGGCGTGCTCCCGGCGTGGGCCAGAACGGGCAGAAGGGCCAAGTATAGAGTGAACATAGTGAACAGAAGGCGCTTCATCGTCGTTACCTCGCATTTAAGATTTGATGTGTCGGTTGATCCGGGAATCTGCAATCCGCACCAGGAACATGGCGGCTCGCCGTTGCTGTTCGGTCCAGGTGCAGCACGCCCGAGCCGGGATCAATTTCCTGTTGTCTCCTTTGTCGGCTGACTGGGAAAAAGGTGACATCGGTGACGAGTTAATCCTCAATGCGAAAACTCCAATGGTGCATTACTTACACTCTTAACAATGTACAGCCCTAAATAATTGCTTTCCGCCGCCGATAGAGATACGTACCAGCATCCACACCCGTGAAACGAAGTTTTAAAGAGAGTGCCGCATACGCATGGCCGATCATCCGTGCATAGAAATCCGTGCGCGCAGCCCGGAGTGCGTCCCGTGCCGCATACGGCTCCGGGACTTGTGCGACGAGTTTGGCGTGGCCCTGGGCAAGATCGCCGCCAACCTGCGGGGGCGCTTCTCGCACGCCGTTTCCGAGGCGGCCAGGGATGATCTCGTGGCAGAAGTGGCCGAGGCCGCCCTGCGCGGGGTCGAGGGTTACGAAGGCCGACGCGGGGCGGCGTTCTCATCCTGGGTCTGGGCCATCTACTTGCGCAAGCGCGTCGACTTCTTCCGCAGGGGTGAGCCCCGCAGCGTCTCCCTGGATAGCCTCGAGCCCTGGCAGGAGCCCGAGGCCGAGGACGATAAGGAGGCCCAGGACGTGGCCGAGGCGGTCTACGAGGCCATCCGGCTCATGGAGACCTCGGGCGAGGCCGAGTGCACCAGGCTGTTCCAGGATCTCTACCGCTTCCTGGGCATCGGCAAGAAGCAGAAGGATCTGGCCGAGCACTACGGGCTGAAGGTCAATTCGCTCAATCAGCGCATTTCGCGCTGCAGAAGGCGCCTCAAGGAACTCATGGGGCTGGCCTGATGCGCTTCGTCTGCGGCGACAAGGCAGGACCTGCCACGATCCTTGCGGTGCAGCGCCGGCCCCACGATGGCACCCGCGTGTACATCGCGCAGGTGCGGGGGCTGCAGGTGGTCATCCCGCAGCAATACACCCCGCCAAGATCCGACTACCGCCCCGGAGAGATCATCAGCCAAGTGGTCTGCGTCCTGGAGCGGGTCTTCGCGGTCAGGGGCTATGAACGCGACCTGTGCAGCCAGCTCTTTGCTCCGGAGCACGAAGGCTGGTTCCGCCCTGCTTCGCCCCTGGGCTTGGAGGTCTGGAAGCACCGGCTGGCCGGGCTGGCCTCCGACGCATGCACGCGCGGCGCGGCTGACTTGGAGCTTAAGCCCATGGGCCGCAACGCTCAGCAGGCCGGCGGTAGTTTGCGTCAGGCCGAAACTCCTTCCTGGGTCATGCCCGTCAATGTGCATCCCCTTTCCGAGGCCATGAACGGCGCCTGGAATTTTTTCCCGGCTCCGCAGCACGTGGCGCATGGCCTTGGCAACCTGTCGGCCGGCTACAGAAGCGAGGGCGTGCACAGGAGATTCAACCCGCCCGTGGCCTTCCGGGGAGTTTGCGAGACCGGTGGCAGGAGCACGCGCGTGCACATTTTTCTCCATCCCTGGCTCGAACCACGTGTGGCCCACGAACAGGTCTGGCGGCGTCTTGCGGCGACTCCTGGCCGAGAGGAGGAGCGAGCCCTGTGGGACCAATTGCTGTCCGGGCTGCCCCTGCCCGAATCGGTCAGGCGGGCCATGGGCCTATGCAGACGAGAGGGCGGGGCCTGCCCCGGTGACTGTACCGCCGAACGTTTTGGCGGAGCCCAGGAGGCGGTTTCCATCGGGATTCGAGCTTTATGGCGCCAGGCTGTCACCTTTTTCGAGGAAATGACGACCAAGAGCGTGAGGCTGTGGCCGGCAGGGCATGGAAGCACGGGTGTCGAGGCCTGGTGCCTCGACCGGGTTGGGCGTCGGCTGGATAACGGCGCCAAATGCTGGCCATGGCTGTACCTCAAGGGAGTCGTTCATGACTGCGCGCAGGGCAACGCGACGCAAAGCGTCTTTCACCTGGGGTTGGCCGGCGTCGGCCTGTCCCCGACCCGCTGGGCGGCCGAGCCCTGGGGCTGCAAGGACCTGGACCTGGTCACCGAAGGCAGGCTGGACCGCGTCGAACGGATCTAGACGGCCTGCAGGCGGATTCTGCCTTGGAACAGGCGTTGGTGGCCAGTGAGCCGCGAGAGCCGAAGGATTTGGGCCCAGTCGCGGAGAGGGGGCATGAGCATGTCATACGAGCCCAGACAGTTCCAGGACCAGCCTCCCCGCTACTCGATGACCGCGGATCTGCTCATCGTCCTGGGCAGGATGGGCCTGCTCGGGCAGGGCAGCGCACCCGAGCGGGAGGATCTGCGGCACGGGCTGGACGCCGCCCTGGCGGCCGATCCGGCCGACCTTGCCCGGGGGGGCGAGGCCCTTGGCCGCGCCGTCGAGGAGGCCCTGGCGTCCCTGTGCGGCGACGAGTCGTTCCTGCTCCAGGACGGTACTGACGAATATCTGCTCGCCGAGGCCCTCGCTTCCCTGGATCATCTGGTCTTCCTGGAGGAAGGCCTGGCCGGGCGGGAGGCCGGAAAGGCCCTGGGAGAAGCGCTGGCCGAGCTGGCGCAGCGAGTCCTGGCCGAGGTCACGGGCCATGCCGCGCGGCTCATCCCCCATAACGGCTTCCGCCTGGACATGGTGGCCATGCTCCCCGCAGGCCAGCTGCACCGCTTTCCCTGGTACACCCTTTGGGCCGACGTGCCCGAAGACGCCCTGGAGCGGCTCGCGGCGCCCGAATCAGCCCGGGCGCACGCTGTGGGGGCCGACGAGGACCTGCCCGCTGATCTGCGCATGGCCCTTTTGCAGGACCTGAGCGCGGATCGACCCCTTGCGCGGGAGCTGCGTATGCGCAGGCGCATCATGGCCGGCGTTGTGCGCGCCTTTGCGCAGCACAAGTCCCTGGGCATGCTCCGGCTTGCCCGGGAGGCCAACGAGCGCTTCGCGGTCCCGGATTCCGTGCTCGAGAACGGCCTGGCCGCCGCGGCCCTGGGCGCATGGACCAGACCGCCGGCCTCCGAGGGCGAACGCCACGAGCGGCTCTTCCTGTACGCCTTGTGCGGCCCGTTCCTTGAGGCCAGGCTGCGTCTGGATCTCTTCGAGCAGGTCGAGGCCTTTCTGCGCGACCCGGACGCGGCCGAGCAGCGGCCCGGCTCCCCCCTGGCGGTTTTGGCGGCCTGGATGCGGGGCGAGGTCGCTGACGACCAGCTCTCCGCGACGGCCTTTGCCGTCTGGGACGCCCGCCTTGCGCGGGCCGCTCAGGCCGGACAGGGCGCGGAGGTCACTGCCCGCCAATTCCAGGACCATGTGCGCGCCGAGGCCGCACAACCGATCCGCAAGTCCGAGGCAGGCGAGCCCACGCCCTCCTTCATCGCCAGGCTGCGCCAGACCCTGGCCACGCTCCTGCCCACGCCCGCCCTGCGGGCCGCCACGGCGGGGCTGCTCGTGGCCGTGTTGGCCGGCTCGGCCCTGCTGACCATGCACCTGTCCACACCCACAGCGCCAATGGGCACGCTACGCCTGCTGGCCGCCGGCGAGGCAGGCCAGTTCCGCGGCGGCGCGCCCAGGATCATCGCGCAGAGCGGCGAGACCATGCTGAGCGGCGAGCGCTTCCAGGTGCGCTTCACCTTGGAGGAGCCTGCCTACGCCTATGTCTTCTTCCGCGACGCCCGGGGCAGGGTCTCGACCTTGTTCAGCGGCCGGGCCAAAGCCGGCGAGCACGTCCTGCCGTCAGAGGGCGAGAGCTACGTGCTGGACGAGGAGACGGGCTCGGAGCGGGTGGTGCTCGTGCTGGCGGCGAAGGAGCAGAAGAAGCTGGAGGACATTGAGGTCCTGCTGCACGGGGGCGAAGTGGAGGCCGTCGCTGAACGGCACAGGGGAGTGTCCGTTCGGGAGATCGCCTTCAGCCACAAGTAGCAGCGGCCGCATGCAGTCAGACCCGCAGGCCTGTGCATTGCGCAACAGGTTACGGGGCATGGCTTGATTTCGCGCAATGCAAACCCGTTCGATGCATGATGCATGGACGCATTATAGCCTGAAGGCAGGGAGACGCCATGAGACTTTGTTTATCCATCCTATTGTTGTTCGTCCTGTCCATGACCGCGGCCTGCAGTTCCGGACCCGCGGATTCCGACATCAGAGCCGCGGTCCTGTCCGAGGATGGCAGCGGATTCATGCGCGAGCACTTTGACGTTACCGACGTCGAGCGGCTGGCCCAGCACGAGCAGGGTGGAGCGCACAGCATCAAGCTGCGCTACTCGCTCAAGACGCTCACGAGCAGCCAGGATTTCAAGGCCGCCGCGCAGAAGAGAATCGCGGAGTGCAAGCAGGGCGGCCTGGAAGGCATGGGCCAAGCGCTGCAGTACGGCATGCTGTACAGCTTCCTCACGTCCAAACTCGGCGAATGGCAGCCCGGCGCAAGCCTGCCCATCGAAAGGGAAGTCCGTCTGGCCAAGGGCGACAAGGGTTGGGCGGTGGTGGAATAGATGAGTGAACGTTGCGCATGGAACCGGATGTATACGACGATCAAGGCGGTTGGCTGTGTCTTGAAGCTCATTGCCTAGCGGCCGATACGATTCTTGATTCCGAAATAGATGACGCAAGACTGAGGGAAAAAGTCCGCCTGGGCTTCGTCGCCACCGGCAATCGTAGTGGGTGAAGCAAGCAGGCTGAGCATTGTCCCGATGCTGGACCCGATGGGAACCGGATTGGTGGCCCTTGATATTGCGCCAGTCTGGAAAGAAGGCCCAGCGCGGCAGCTTGGCGCATGCACCGTCTGCTTTTCGGTAGGCGTGACAATGACGCGAAGGTTGAGAGTCAAGGAACGATACATTTGTAAATGCAATTTAAGAAGATCATTGGAGGCGTTTGGCTTTGTGAGCATCTGATGCATGCAAGGGGGTATTGTATCGATACATATGCTTCCATAATCAAAGTGGAGTAAGATAGTTCGATAGTTAACATCAAGCGCATAATGGAGATAAAAAATGAGGTTTCTTGCCATCTTATGCATATGTGCATTCTTGACTGGTTGTGGTGGCATGTTCATGAGCAATGAGGCCGAGATTCAGGGTGGACATGTCGTGAAGGTTAAGCCGGGGAGCAATGGAGAAAAGAACCGATTCCGCTCCTATGCACTCCTAGAGAAAACTGATTCTGGATGGAAAGTGGTCGAGCTGAGTCGGTCGTATCCGACGCGAAGCAAGCCAAGCCAGGAGATACTTGGTATCAATGCCGGCGAATTCGCGCCTGTCTACAATGTCAAGAAGGCGTATTCCAGCTACCTGTGCGACATCTATTGCTTGATGGGTGACGATCAGAAGCCGTATCAACCCTGTGAAAGCCAATTCTACGGGGCGAATCCGACCCTCGACAACATCGTTTTTCCAATTTTCTCGACGGCGATTACTCTGGGTACATGCCCCGCGGCATACAATTATCTCGATGGCTCGGCTGTCGCGGACGCTGTGAACGAATCAAAAGTTCTTGAGCAAGAGCAGGCATTCTATGCCAAGTCTGCTGAACTTGAGGACAAGGTGGAATGGTACAGGAAGCGCATTGTTGTAAGGCCAAAAGTGGTAAATAGAACAGGAGTTGATGAGACGTATTTTCCCAAGGTCAGGTTTAAAGTTGAAGCTGCTCCGCTTGGCTCGCAACTGTCTATCGAGGACGTTTCTTACCAGATCACCGCCGAATCCAGCTACTCAAAGCATAATATCACTGTGCCTAAAGCTGTCACATTCAAGTATGACTTGAATGGAATATTGTATGAACCTGTCGTTGGATACAATGAATTTTATGTTTCCAGCCTCTCTTTCCCCAGCCTTGGAAATCGCGACGTTAATATAGTGGTTTATTCGATTAGCGAGGATTATGGTAACACTATTGCTGTCAAGGCACGCATTGACAATAAATCCGGAAAGTTTTTGCAAGCCGGCAGCATAGCTGTGTACTTTGACGATGCAATTACTTCTTACGACTTCGATAATATGGCAATTCCGCCCGACGCTACAAAGGAAATTTCCTTTAAGGTTCAGTCTAATTACAATTCGCCTATCAACTCCATTCTCGGCAACTCAATGGGTGCCACAAAGAGCAAAGAGAACCACAGAATCGGAGTTGGGTTTTTGTATCATGGTGGGAGTAATGATCAATTGAACGAGAGTGCAACCTATCCCCTTGCAAAGCTAGTTCGCTAAAGGCGTGATACGGGAGCGGGCTCATGGTGCTGGGTCCGCTTCTTTTCAACTTCCAACAAAGACGATCGCTTGGAATGAAGACTCACGTCTCGTATAATATCGTGCACGTCCTCTTTCTGGTTTTCGTCATTCCATGCGCAGCCTTCGGCCAGACCCTCATGCCCGGCGACATCGCCACAGTCCAGCGTATGGCCATAGACCTCCGCCTCCAAGCAACACTGCGGGACTTGCGTGGTGTCGTAGTCGCCGAGCGGGGCGACCGCTGCAACCTATTCGCGGGGGATGCGGTGGAGATTGTGGACGTGCGCGGCGGCAATTATCTCGTGCGCGTCCTGTCCGTTAACAACAGTGCCTACTGCCAGCCCGGCAGCGTCGTTGTGCTGAACGATTTCAGCATGCTCGGGTATGCACCCAACAAGCGTGAGCAGGAAATCATGAACCGCGAGCGACGCAACCTGGAGAGGCGGCCCAGCAATGATTTCCAGCCCAGGGACATGCGGCAGCCGCCGGCCATGCAGCCGCTCTGGGAGTAGCACTTCGGCCGGCATGGCGATCACGGGCGGCCAGAGAGCCACGGTAATCCAGGGCCAGGCTGTGCCGGGGAGCAGGGATGGAACAATCAGCGACTCATTCGAATCAGCCAAGGACCTGTGATCGGGCTGAAACAGGACAGATCATGGTGAACACGCCAATGCCGGGATTCCTTTCATCCTGTCTCTGCTCACGGGCCATCTTCTTCCTGCTGGCCCTGGCCCTCATCAGCCTGCCATGCCCTGCCATGGCCGAGGACCCTTCCGTGCTGCTGGCCAAGGGGGATCGGCAGTACAGGCTGCAGAACCTCGATGTTGCCGCGCGGTTCTGGGACGAAGCTCTGGTCGAGGCGGAAGAGGCCCGGAATGAGCGCCTGCAGGCTCTTGCCCGACTCAGGCTTGGCCAGGTTGCTGTGACCCGAGGCAAGATCCCGGAGGCCATAGCGATCCTGGAGCCGGCCAGGGCGATGGCAGGCAGGCTCGGCGACAAGGCCCTGCAGCTGAACGTCATACGCGTTCTTTTCGATATCTATGCCGATTTGGAGGATAGAGAGAAGGCCGTTAGCCTGAGCAGGGAGTTGCTCGATCTGGCCCAAGAGATAGGTGACCAGGAGCTAGCCTTCACATCGTCTCGGTCCTTGGCATTGCTTTATGACGCCATGGGAGACGTCAAGTCAGCCTCGGCCATGCGCAGCCTGTACAGGGAGATCCACGGCAGAAACTTCGCGGCCGCGCTGCCAGCGGATACGGTGCGCAAGCTCCTGGCTGCCGGCCTGCAGGGGCAGCTGGACTTGGCGCAGCAGTACGCCAATGTCGGGAACCTGAATAAGGCCTTGGAGGCCCTGGAGCAGGGCCATGTCGCGGCGCTGGCCAGCGGGGACAGGACCCGCGAGGCCTTCTTCCTGCACAACATGTTCCTGGTCTACGCGCGATGGGGCGACAAGCCCGAAGCCGCACGCCTGTTACGCCGCTCCCTGGAAGTCCGGCAGCAGCATGCTCTAGACGAGGTTGGCAGAGAGACCTGCGTCCCCGCTATCGAGGCCCTGCTTGACCTCAAGCTGACGGAAGAGGCCGCGGGCCTTGGGCGGGAGTGTTTGCCGGCGCTTGCGCAGGAGCCTGATGATGGCATGCGGGTATATCTGGTCCAGCGCCTCATGAATGAAGCAAGATCGTCTGGCCTGACGACCGATGCGCAAGCCCTTGAGGGCATCTACCTCGCTCTGACGAAGAGCACCGTCGGCGGCATGGTCCGGAACATCCAGGCTGCTTTGGACGAGGCCGGCCGAGAGGGGGGGCTGACGCAGGACAGACGGGAATTGGGAGAGCAGAGGCTTACCGGCCTGCAGGCCATGAGTTCGCCCGAGGCCATGTCCGTGCTCCTGCGCTTCGAGCAGGCCATGAACGCCCGGCGCTACGAGGAGGCCGAGGCGGTCCTGGCCGAGTTGGGCCCGAAGCTCGGCAATCAACGGCTGTTCGATTTCATTGTCCGCAATGCGGCTTCCAAGCTCTGTATGTCCGCCCAGAGCAACAGGACCAATCTCAATCTCGATCTGGCCCTGGAGCAGTATGGCGCGGCCCTTGGCCTGCTCACCGCTTACACACCCCAGGAGCAGGACCTGGCCTGCATGGCGCGGGTGGGCATGGCCCAGGTCGAGGCCTATCGTGGCAACTACCTCGATGCCGAGCGTGTCTACCTGGATCTCCTGGCCGACATGGCTTCACCCAAGGCAGCTCCTGCGAGCTCTGTCCACGAGCACCAAGCCCGCACGGGACTCGGCACCCTCTATACGGCCATCGGCAGGTTCGACCAGGCCGAGGAGGAGCTGCGCACCGTCCTCGGCATCCTGTCCAGGGACGCTGTGACCGAGGCCCGGCCAGCCCCCGGGCAGGCGAAGCTCGTCATGCTGCGCCACATGCAGGACCAGAACCGCGTCCTGACCATGCTCGGAGACCTATACCTGCGCCAGGGGCGCTTCGCCGAAGCGGAAGAGGAATACGGCAGGGCGCGTGAGACGATCCTCGACGAGGTGAACCCTGCCTTGAGGTGGCTGTACCGCGAGGACCTGGACCTGGCCACGGCCAATCTGGGCGAGGTGCGCCTGCACATGGCCAGGGGACGCCAGGAAGAGGCCCAGAAGCTGCTCGACGGCCTGATCCGCAAGAACGAGGAACGCCACGGCCCCTTCGCCAACCGGCAGCGGCTGGAGCTGATCCTGTTGCAGGCCAAGCTCGACCTGCTCCAGGGCCGGGCCCAGAATGCGCACAAGATCCTGGCCGGAGCGCGCGCCGAGATGGAGCGGAGCAGCGGCATCCTTCACCCGTTCTATGCCGAGACGAGCCTGCTCCTGGCCATGGCCGCGCAGACCGGCCCCAGGCGGGAGGCATACCTGCTGGAAGCCGCCGATGCGGCCATCAGGCTGCGCGCCGAGGCCTTTCATGTGCTCAGCGAATGGGAGAAGCGCTCCTATGCCCGCCAGGCACAGCTGTACATGGATACGCTGCTCAGCGCCCTGGGGCCGGACAGCGACCCGCAGACGCTCCAGGAGGCCTATGCCCTGTGGACCCGCTGGAAGGGAGGTCTGCTTGAAGAGGAAGCGCGCATGGGCAGACTGCTCAGCCAGGCCAAAGGACCCGAAGCCGAGCGGCTGACGGCCGAATTCACCAGGGTACGGGCTGAACTGGCCGCAAGTGTACGCATGCGCGGTTCTCAAATGACGCTCGAGGGCCAGAAATCCCTGCTGGCCCGCAAGGCTGAGATCGAAAGGGCGCTGGCGCGTTCCGGCGGAGACGGCGCCAGCGGCGCGGAGCCCCTGTCCGTGAGCCTGCCCGCCTTCCTGGGGGCCCTGCCTGCCGGGGGCGTGCTTGTGGATTTCGCCAGGCATGCGGCCTGGGACCTCCAGGCCGGCAAGGCCAGGGGGGAACGCTACCTGGCCTTTGTGCTCGACCCGGCCCGGACCGGCGTGCAAGTCGTGGACCTGGGCTCGGCCGAGAACATCGACGGTCTGATCGCCCGCCTCCAGGCCACGCTGCGGGCCAACAGGACCCGCGCAGCCGGGGACATGGCCGATCTAGCCGCCCAACTCGCGGCGAGGATCGTCGCGCCCCTGCGCACGTACCTGCAGGGCAGGGCGGAGGTGCTCCTGTCTCCCGACGGCCCCCTGCACGCCATGCCCTTCGAGCTCCTGCCCACGGAGACCGGCCTGCTCGCGGACCTGCCGCTGCGCTACCTGACCTCGGCCATGGACTTGGTCAGGGATGTCCGGCAAGGCCCCCCGGCCGGCAATGCGGCCGTCTTCGCCGATCCCGATTTCAATGCCGCAAGCGGGGCCGGCAGACCGGGCGACAGCCTGCGCGGCATCGGAGGCACGGTCGCGGCGTCAGTGGGCGACACGGTCCTGAACTTCGCTCCGCTCACGGAGACGCGCGCCGAGGCGAGCGCCGTGCGTGATCAGCTCACGGAGAAAATGGCCATGCCCACCGAGCTCTACCTGGGGCACAGGGCCAATGAGGAGAACCTTCTATCCCTGCGCTCCCCGAGGCTGATCCATATCGCCACGCACAGCCATGCCCAGGCGCGCGTCCAGACCGCGGAAGCGCGGAAGGCCGGGCTCCTGGACCACCTGAACGGACAAGCCGGGTTCTATTCCGAGACTGCGCCGGCCACGTTCCTCCTGCTGTCCGGCGGGGCGGGCTCGCTCAGGAGCGGGCATGGCCATGGCGTGGTCACGCCGGAGAAGATCCAGTCCATGCACCTCGCGGGCACGGAACTGGTCGTGCTCTCGTCCTGCCTGTCGGCCCAGGGCGACATCGTGGCCGGCCAGGGCGTCTTCGGCCTGACCAGGGCCTTCCTCGTGGCCGGCGCGCGCAGCGTCGTGAGCAGCTTGTGGGAAGTGGAGAGCAACAAGACCATCGAGTTCATGGGCCTGTTCTACGCCCGGCTGGCCGAGACCCGCGATCCGGCCCGGGCGCTGCAACTGGCCCGGCGCGACATGCGGGCACGAGAGCCCAACCCGTATTATTGGGCGGCGTTCATCGTCACGGGAGGCGTGGGCCGCTGATAGAGGATCATTAATCAGGGGTTCGGCAGCCCTGAAGCGATGTTACGGATGGGCTGCGCGGATCAAGATATGCGCTTTGTACGAATGGTCCTGATCTTCTCCAGTTCATGTGCGAAATCTTCTGGACTTGAAGCATGAAGCTCAAACACATCTATATGAGGAGGTTGTTTATGAAGACGTATCTTGGTGCAGTTCTGTGCGTGCTTTTATTGCTCAATGCGCATGCCGCCCGTGCGGAAGGCAATATTCCCGCAAAGCAGGCAA
Source organism: Desulfocurvibacter africanus subsp. africanus DSM 2603 (assembly GCF_000422545.1). Classification (NCBI taxonomy): domain Bacteria; kingdom Pseudomonadati; phylum Thermodesulfobacteriota; class Desulfovibrionia; order Desulfovibrionales; family Desulfovibrionaceae; genus Desulfocurvibacter; species Desulfocurvibacter africanus. The sequence continues at coordinate 140,929 of NZ_AULZ01000001.1, read as the reverse complement.
AAGAGCAGGGCATATCAGGAGGATTGCTTGAACGTATTGAATCAATTTCCAGTTTCCTGATCAAGGATCGACCCCATGGAGCGCATAGCTATTGGATTACCGAGAATCCCAGCGAAAGGACCTTTTCGTCAGCCATGGAGATTTCCTTCTCGGATGGGCCTGAGTTCGCATACATGTTTGCAACAAAGGACAGGTTTAAGGATGAGGACTGGATTTCGTCAGGTTATGTCAGGATCTGGTACAGCCCCAAGAACGTTGTTCAGACAATGGGAGAATTCAGCGAATTCAAATATATGGGTACTCTCAGCAAAGACATAGTCATGATGAAGAAAGAGGATGCCAGCCTGACTTTTTACTTGATGCCGGCAGGTGAGGGCACAATCGTGATCAAGCGAGAGTAAGGCGCCTCAAGAGTCTTCATTGCATAGATGGCTGCTGAGAGGCGGGCAGTGAAGTTGCGGCATTTCCATTGCCCGCCGATCCGACAGCCCATAGGTCAAGAGCCGGTCGCAACGGCTGCATCAGGCAATCTTCGTTTCCCGCGTCACCTTTTTCCCCCCAATCCGACTAACAGGACAGATCATCAATTCACCCTTCGAGGAGGTCTGTCATGTCCGTTCGTATCGCTCTCGTCTGCCTCGCCTTGTCCATGACCTTTTTGTCGGCCTGCACCACATACAAGGCTCAGCCCTACAGCGTCAGTGCCCAGAACGCGAAGGATCTGCAACAGAGCGGCCTTGGCGCGCACAAGATCGCCCTGGCCGAATTCACCTCGGTCAAGCCGGGGATCAAGTCCATTAACTGCCGCAGTGCCGGACCCGTCGAGACGCCGAATGGCAAGCCATTTGCCGAGTTCATCCAGGCGGCCCTCAAGGACGAGCTCGCCTGGGCTGGTATCTATGACCCCAGCGCGGCCAAGAAGCTGCAGGGCAACCTACTGGCGATCGACTTCAATACCTCCAGTAAGGCCTCGTGGAGCATCAAGATGGAATTTACGCCGCAGAATGGCAGTCCGTTCACCGTGGAAAGCGTCTACCCGTTCGAGGGGGCCTTCAGCGCCGATAAGGTCTGCGCGAACACGGGCAATGCCTTCACCCCGGCGGTGCAGGCCTTCCTGGGCAAGGTCTTTGCCGACAAGCGCTTCATCGAATTTGTTCGCGAGTAGCCTCTGGCTGCGGACGGCTGGGAAACCGGCCGTCCGCGCACGGTCACTGACAACATGCATCCATATTGAACATGCGCACACTGCAGCGTGAGGTAACTGCGTAGCAGTACTAAAGAGATAGCCTTTTATTCCGATGTAATATCTGCACCATAGATGGCATCTCCATATCCCAAACCTGACGAGGAAAACGCCATGTCCCAGACCATGGAAACTGAATCCACCCGCATCGCGCCGCAGGAGCCCCTGCGCAAGATCGTTCTGGTCTGCTACGTGCTCTATGCCGCCTCGCTCTTCGTGGGCGTCACCGGCATCGTCGCCATTGTGGTGAACTACCTCAAGCGCACCGAGGCCGAAGGGACCTGGCTCGAAAGCCATTTCACCTGGCAGATCAAGACCTTCTGGTACTCCCTGCTCATCGGCGTGGTGGCCTTCATCACCTTCTTCTTCCTCATCGGCTGGTTCGTCGCCATCGCGGGCTTCGTCTGGTTCATCTACCGCATCGTCAAGGGCTTTCTGGCCTTCAACGAGGGCAAGCCCGTGGCCTAGGGCCGGTTCAAGGCAGGAAGGGCTTCAGCCTTCGGCGCGCGCCAGCGGCCTTGCAGGCTGAAGCCCTGACCGTTTCCAGCTGGGGAGAGCCTGAACATGGAAAACATGACCCCAGGCACGGAGATCAAGTCAGGCGCATCCGTCTGAACCCGCTTTGATATTGCCGTCACCCTGCAGACAAGTGCCGGCCTGGACGGGGGCAAGGTCTGCGTCGTGCAGCACTGCCGGATCATCTGGAGGTGCGACAGGAGCACTGTCGCCTTCGAGATGGAACCCGCACGCAATGACCGGCTGCACGTGACCTGACATTGAAGCGCAGCGCTGAAGAGGAATGCTCATGCGGATAATACTGCTTCTCACGCTCTATCTGCTCGCCATGCTCGTGCGGGTGGCCTTTGCAGCCGATGGCGTGGCCCCGCCCAGGCCCGAGTTCGAGGCCTTCATGAACAGCCGGAGCAGGCCCATGCTCCAGAGCGGCACGGGACCGGCAAACGGCTACATCCCTCCGCCGGTGGCGATTCCCAGGGCCGAGCGCGGCCCGGCCAGGCTGCAAAGCGTGGAGCTTCCGGCCCGCTTCGACCTGCGCGACAGCGGAAAGCTCACGCCCGTACGCAACCAGAGCACCTGCGGGGCCTGCTGGACATTCGGCACCTACGGCATGCTGGAGTCGAACCTCATGGCCCAGGACGGCGAGCCCGCCAGCCTCGACTTCTCGGAAAACCATATGAAGAACAGGCACGGCTTCGACTGGAGCGCCTGCGAAGGCGGCAACTACGACATGTCGTCCGCCTACCTGCTGCGCGGCGAAGGCCCGGTCGCCGAGGCGGACGACCCCTACAGCACCACCATGTTCACCTCGCCCGACCGGCCGAGGCGGAAGACAGTCACGAACATCATGTTCCTGCCTTCCAAGGCCAGCGCGAGCGACTTTTCCGGGTACGCCGAGATCAAGCAGGCGCTCATGACCTACGGGGCCGTGGCCACGGACCTGTACATGAACTTTGACCTCAATTATCTGACCGCAGACGAGAAATCCTATTACTACAACGGCACAGCGCCCTACGGCAACCACGCCGTGACCGTCGTGGGCTGGGACGACGGCTACTCCAGGTACAACTTCCCGCAGACGCCTCCCGGGGACGGGGCCTGGATCATCAAGAACAGCTACGGCACCGTCTTTGGCGAGAACGGCTACTTCCATGTCTCCTATTACGACGCGCGCATCATGTGGGACCGCAACGTGGTCACCACCGCGACACGCTCGGCCGACTCCTTCGAGCAAATCTACAGCTTCGACGAGTTCGGCTGGACCGGCGGATATCCGGCCGGAACGTACGACCGCTACGCCAACATCTTCACGAACCAGAGCGGCGCGGACCAGACCATCAGCGCCGTCGGCTTTTGGGCCACCGCGCCCAACGCCGGCTACACGGTGCAGGTCTGGCTCGGCCCAGGCAGCGCGAACCCGGCCAGCGGCAGCAAGGTCGCCGAGACCAGCGGGACAGTGACTTACGCCGGCTACTACACGGTGAATCTGCCCACGCCGGTCACGGTCGGCGCGGGGGCGAAATTCTCCGCCGTGGTGCGCCTGACGGGCGCGAACGTCACGGTTCCGCTGGAGATGAAGGTTACCAACTACGCAAGCGGGGTGAGCGCCTCCGGTCAGCCCAGCTTCGTCAGCATGGACGGCACGAGCTGGGCCAACGTTTCGGCCTCGGGCTACAACGTGGGCGTCAAGGCCTACGCCATAGCGGACACTACGGACATTGACGGCGACGGACTGCCCGACGCCTGGGAGATCACCCACTTCACCGACATCGCCTCCCAGGGTGCCGGCGGCGACTTTGATGCGGACGACCTGAGCAACCTGCAGGAATATCAGCAGGGCACAAACCCCACGGCAGCGGACACGGACGGCGACTCCCTGCCCGACGGCTGGGAGGTCCAGCATGGCTTGGCTCCCACGCTGAACGACGCCGCGGGCGATGCCGACGGCGACGGCCTGAGCAATGCCCAGGAATACTCGGCTGGAACCAACCCCGCAGACGCGGATAGCGATGATGACGGACTCCCGGACGGTTGGGAAACGGGCTACGGCTTCAACCCGCTTGTCAATAACGCCTCCGCGGACCCGGATGGCGACGGCCTGAGCAATCTGCAGGAGTGCCAGCGGGGCACGAATCCCACCGCGGCGGACACGGATGGCGACTCCCTGCCCGACGGCTGGGAGGTGACCTGGGGGTTCAATCCTCTTGTGGCCAACAGCAGCGCGGAAGACAACGACTCCGACGGCCTGACCAGCCAGCAGGAATATGCCGCGGGCACCAATCCGAACCTGCCCGACACGGACAACGACGGCATGCCCGACGGCTGGGAGGTCGACTACTCCCTGAATCCCCTGGTCAACGACGCGGGCAGCGACGCCGACGGCGACGGAAACAGCAACCTCGAGGAGTTCCAGAACGCGACAAACCCGCGGGTGCCCACGGCCAGCCTGAGCCTTGCCGACGTGGCCGTGGACGAAGGCCAGCCGGTGACCTTGACGGCCGGCGCGACGGCCCCCTTGACGAGCATCGCCTGGACCAAGACCGAGGGGCCGGCGGTTACGTTGACCGGTGCCGACACGCTGACGCCCGGCTTCACCCTGCTTGATGCGCCCTACGGCGGAGCCTGCCTGCGCTTCAAGGCCGTGGCCGACTTCAGCGACGGCACGCACCTGGAGAAGACCTGTCTGGTGCACGTCCGCGACTTGGACACGCCGGTGGCCGACGCCGGCCTCGACCAGTCGGTCGCCGTAGGGGCAAGCATCAGCCTGGACGGCGGATGCTCCTTCCATCCGCAGCAGGGCACCATTCACTACCGCTGGCGGCAGACCGGCGGCACACCGGTGGCCTTTGCGGCCAATGCCAGCCAGACCGGCTTCATCGCGCCAACCCCTGTCGGCGCGACGCCTCTCATGCTGGAGTTCAGCCTGGATGCCTCCAAGAGCCCGGGTTTCGAGGCCGGCAGCTACACGAGCGACACCTGCCGCATCTATGTAGGCCTGGCCGAGGGCGAGACGCCGCCCGTGGCCGACGCGGGCTGGGACACCCTGGCCAGCGGCGCAAGCACCGTCCTGGACGGCAGCGGCTCGAGCTCCGCGGCGGGCATCGCCGGCTACGCCTGGACACAGGTGCACGGGCCGACGGTCATGGTCGACAACGCCGGCCAGGCCCAGGCCACGCTGCACCTGCCGGGCGGCGGCACGATCGGCTACGCCCTGGTCTTCGAGCTGCTGGTCACGGACACGCAGGGCCTGAGCGCCGGCGACAGGGTCATCATCAACGTGCCGGGCAGTGTCAACCGGCAGCCGCCCGTGGCCGACGCGGGTCGGGACGTGCGGGTGAACACCGCGACCAGCTGCATGCTGAACGGCGCCGGCTCGCGCGACAGCGAAGGCTCCTCCCTGCGCTACCGGTGGCGGCAGGTCAGCGGCGACCCGGTCACGCTGAACGACCCGAGCAGCCCCACGCCGCTGGCGGACATCAGCCAAGTCGACGGACAGGCCGTATTCGTGCTGACGGTCTGGGACGAAAACGGACTCATGTCCGAGGACAGCATGAGCATCACCACCGGCGTCAGCGGGAGCGCGACGGACAGCTCCGGCGGAGGAGGCGGGGGGGAGGAGGCTGCAGCCTGAACCCCGGCCTCGGCTTTGGGCTCGAGTGGCTGCTCCTGGCGGGCCTAGCCCTGGCCCTGCGCCTGCGCACTGGCCGCAAGCCCCTGTTGGCCGTCCTCCTGCTGCTGACGCTCGCCCCGGGCATGGCCTGCCTGGAAAGCCCGCCCGAGCCGGTGGAGCCCAGGCCCGAGTTCAGGCAAACCCAGGAGGAGCAGGCCGGGCAAATTGAGCTGCCCGTGGAAGACCAGCAGCATCCCACGGGCTACCACCCGGGGCCGGTGCGCATTCCGCCCAGGCAGGCGGAGGACGGAAAGTAAACGGAAAGCGATAGACGGAAGGCCCCACACGGGGCCTTCCTTTTGGTCAGCCGAGGCAGCCGCCTGGCGAATAGCATTCAGCTGTCGCCCCAGTGTGCACCGACGCGATCGGCCCGGATCATGGGGCACGGCCAAGCCATTTCGGCGTAAGACAACCACGTCTTCCACTTCGACGGAAATGCCTGGAGGCCGATCAGTTCAATGATCTTGAGGCCGGAATGCACGCGAACGAAAATATCGCTTTCCGGTAACATAACAAAGCCACGAACAATTCCGGCTCGCCCTGGCCAGGCCGGGTGATCCTTCTGAGATGGTCTTAACCAGCGTCTCCGGCTAAGAGAGACACTTTGGACAATGCAGCATCTCGCGGAATGACAGGCTCAGGCACATTCAGGGTCAAGAACGGGAATGTCGAGTGGGATGAGTGGGTGAGCGGCAAACTTTCATGCCGGGACCATCTGATGACATAGGCCGGGCTTGCGAAAAAAGCCTGTTTTTAATGTACCACCCATGTTCCAAATATGGGCCCACGCCAAATTTGCCTAAATGTAACCGGCTGATATCCAGCATATTCTGCACGACAGAATTCTTGCTCTAGAAATGGGGAATGGCTCTCAGGCCCCTTCTTCCTTTTCAACGCCAGCTGTCATGACAAAAGTCACGATATTCTGTTTTGAGCCGGCATGGGGCTGGCCAGCTATCCAGAAAGCAGTTTGCTTCCGTTGTGCCTCGAAGGCATGACCTTAGGCAGTTGCAATCACGGCAAAACACGCATCGGTAAGATCAGCAGACCGGATTTTCAATGCGTCTCCCTTCCGAATGGCAGAACTTGAGCAGCCCCTCGACGTCTTCGTTGAGGAAAATGGTCACCAACTCGGGCATGAAGCGATTGCGAACTGCCTTGGGATCGATGCCGCAACGCATCCAGAGGGATTGCAGAAAAGGCTGGTAGTTCTTCTTGTAGTGGGTGTAGGAGCCCACATCCATGCCCTGGAAGCCCGGCCTGCTCCCCGACGTCGTGGGATTCGCGCACTCTTCCGACAGGGCCAGATAGCTCCGGCAGGCATAAGGCCGCACGGGGTATATGCGACACAAGCCGTCTAGCAGGAACGGGCAGTCCGGATGGAAGTCCGAATAGTGGTACTTCCCGTCATCCGCATTATCTCTGTAACGACGTTCCGCCCAGGCCAGGAAGTCGTCACGCATGCCGCCGGTCTCCACGTTCCATCTCGCGTAGGCCCGCACGAATTCTTCCCGCTGCTCCGGGTTATTGTTCAAATAGATGCCGATGAGCGCCGCCTCGAAGGGATTGGCCAGAACGGCCTGCTTGCAGCAGGCGCAGCAGCCGGTACGGCAGGCCACGGCATGTCCGCTGTCCGCTATGGCTCTGGCTACGATCGTGCTTTCATCGTCGATTGCAGCATGAGCGCCCTGGATCATGACGGCCGCACGGAGCATTTCCCGGGGCGGAGAGGCGAAATCGGGAGCAACGAGTTGCTGCAGGTTCTGCGCTGCAGGATTCAGGAAATACTTCCAGGTCGCCTCGGCCAGGGCGGCATCCACGGAATCGTGGCAGGGTACGGGTGCCATTGTCGGATTCCAGCTCATGTATTCTCCGGAACGTTTAAGTCGGCAGCTCACGACCCTAGCCTCAAGCCGGATGCGGCAGGCAGGTCGAGCGGACTGAGTCGGGTTTGCTGCTAAGGGCGCGTGCAGTCGCTCACACGGTTGCTGATGTTTGCAAAAACATTGCCGTGATCTCCCGCACATCCTTCAGGTCGGCCCCACTTTAAATGTTTGTCCGAATTGTGGGGGCCACCTCTAGAGGTTATTATAAACCGCCGCGAATAGAGTAGCGACCTTTAGAGCATTTTGCTTTTGAAAATGCTCTGCAAGCCATGCGTCGTCATGGCTTTCCGCCGCGTAGGCGTAGGCGCAATTCACTTGCGCCGTCAACGCCGGAGCGGACGTCTTAAAAGCAATCTGCCCTAGAAAGATGTATGGACCCGGTTGTATGTCCATATCTCCATTCAGGTCTACAGGTATGCCGTTGTTAGGTTGAGACTAATTATTGATGCTTGAATGATGTCCAAGGGGCCGGAGGTTTATATTCTCTTATCCCGACTAGGAAATGCTCACGAAGAAGGGCGGTTGGCTGACAGGCTGGCCGCCCGTTTTGCGTTGCTTCGATGAACCTGGCGAACCGGCCGAGGAATCGGCTCGCCAGTACGGATAATTCAGGGGAGGGAGAATCGAAATCAGTCCGCACATCCACCCGCGAACGCATTGGCAGACTCATGGGCCACTCCGCTCGCGCAGGCAGCTTGTCCAGAAACGCAAGCTGGTGATGTCCATGGTCGCGGTCGCTAAAAGCATGGGGAGGAGCGAGTTCAGCCGGAAGCTGTTCCCCATCGATTCAAAGCGGAGCGGGGAGCGCGAGGCTGACACTTGAATAAAGGCCCCACAGACGCGGGACCTTTGCGGTTCTAAGAGGGTCTCCAAAACCACCACGCACTTGCCTATGGCTGATCGCGGTCGACCTGCCTGGCGTTACGTCTGCACGGCCTTCACGAATCTTGCCGGGCCTGATGCCGGGCATCCGTCCTGCCGTCCGCGGCTGTGGCGCGTTTCAGCGCCATGCCACGGCTGCGCTCGATAACGTTCCGCATATCAAACCCCAGCCCAAAACCAGGAGTGCCGTTGGACTTCTCAGGGCGATCCTGCCGACTTGGCTTGGTGTCTCGCATGGCAAATGCCTCCTGTGCGACGCTTATTTTTCCGAACATTCGTTATGTCATAAATGACATATTAAAACTTGAGCGTCAACAGCGAATATAGAATAGTTATTATATTCCAGTGTGTTATAAATAGCAGAATATAAGTGCGCAAGCATCTGCCCGGGCTGAATTCATTTCACACCAGATGGGACGCTCGGCCATGGCGTGCCATTTAGTGCCAAATGCCGCCTAAGCCCCACAACTTTGACCTGAGTCAACGCCAGCTATTATGTCATGGATGACATAAAAAGGTTAAGCCGGATGCCGCCTGAATCCGCAGGCGTCCCCGAGCGCGGGGAGTCTTTTACTGGGGGCGTCCGGATGCGGACCGAAGGAGTTTCATGCGCATGGAAATGGATGCCGAAACCGCCCGATGGTCGCTTTCGCGCGGGCAGGCAGCCATTCATCCGACGAGTTCCGCGCGGATGCTTACCGACTTCGACCTCTAGCCCGAAGTCGCGGTTGCGCTCCGCAGAGCCGACTGCGCATGGGAGGAACCATGGACGAGCACCACCCGACAGTCAGAATGCATCTCTGGCTCGAAACCGAAGACGGGGTTTTTTTCGGCCTTGGCCGGTTGAAGCTTCTGGAGAGCATCGAGTCCAGCGGCTCGCTCAAAGCCGCCGCCATCAGCCTGGGCATGTCCTACCGGGCGGCCTGGGGTAAAATCAAGCGCACCGAGCGCGTCCTCGGGTTCGCCCTTATCGAGAAGACCGCCGGCAACCGCACGGGCTACCGGCTCACCGAGGCCGGGGTTCTGCTCAAGGACAGCTACCGCCGCTGGCTCGACGACGTCGAGCGCATGGCCCTGGAACGCGGCAGCCAGCTTCTGCCCTGTATTCCCCGCAAGTATGTGCAGGACGATGAAGAGCCGCTTGTATGCGATTGTTTGGCCAACGCCGTCCCGGCGGGTTGAATATGCTTTTAATAACACATCAATATCTTTAAGTTTTTATTGATGGAGCCGCCTTGTTGTGTCATTATTGACATAATTATGTCCACCGCTGCGGATGCCCCGTAGCGGGGAACGTCGCAAGGGTCCATCAACAGTAAGGAGGCCGATATGCAATGGAATCGGCGCGCATTCCTCAAGCTGACTGGAGCAAGCGTAGCCTGCGTCTCCATGGCTCAGCTTGGCATCGATCTCAAGCCCGTGAAGGCCTATGCCCAAGGGCTCAAGACCGATGGCGCCAAGGAGGTCATCACCATCTGTCCGTTCTGCTCGGTGAGTTGCCACATCATCGCGCACGTGAAGAACGGCAAGCTGGTCAGCACCGAGGGCGATCCGGATTATCCCATCAACCAGGGAGCATTGTGCGCCAAGGGCGCGGCCATGCTCTCCATGACCCGCAACAAGCACCGGCTGATCAAGCCTCTCTACCGTGCGCCGTACAGCACCAAGTGGGAGGAGAAGAGCTGGGATTGGATCAACAAGCGCATCGCCCAGAAGGTCAAGGAGACGCGCGACAAGGACATCATCCTGACCAACGACAAGGGCCAGCGCGTCAATAGACTCGAATCGATGTTCATGCTCGGCACCTCGCACATGAGCAACGAGGAGTGCGCCGTAACGCATCAGGCCTTCCGCGTCCTGGGCGGCGTCCATGTGGACCACCAGGCCCGTGTCTGACACAGCCCCACTGTAGCGGCTCTGGCAGAGTCGTTCGGACGCGGCGCGATGACGAACCATTGGATCGACATCCAGAATGCGGATGTGATCCTCATCATGGGCAGCAACGCTGCCGAGCATCATCCCATTTCGTTCAAATGGGTTCTCAAGGCCAAGGACAAAGGCGCGACGGTCATTCACGTGGACCCCAAGTTCTCGCGCACCTCGGCGCGCTCGGATTTCCACGTGCCCCTGCGTTCGGGAACCGACATCGCCTTCCTTGGCGGCATGATCAAGTACATCCTGGACAACAAGAAGTACTTCCTCGAGTACGTGGTCAAGTACACCAACGCGGCCATGCTCGTGGGCAAGGACTACGGCTTCAAGGACGGCCTGTTCAGCGGCTTTGATTCCGACACGCGTAAATACGACAAGAGCAAGTGGGCCTTCGAGATGGACGAGAACGGCGTGCCCAAGCGCGACGAGACGCTCAATAACCCACGCTGCGTCTTCCAGCTGCTCAAGGCGCACTACTCGCGTTACGACTTGGACAAGGTCTCCCAGACCACGGGCGTCTCCAAGGAGAACCTGCTCAAGGTCTACGAGTCCGTCGCCAAGACCGGCGTCCCCGACAAGGCGGCCACCGTCATGTACGCCCTGGGCTGGACCCAGCATACCGTAGGCGTGCAGAACATCCGCAGCGCGGCCATCGCCCAGCTCCTGTTGGGCAACATCGGCGTGGCGGGCGGCGGCATCAACGCCCTGCGCGGCGAACCCAACGTGCAGGGCTCCACGGACCATGCCCTGCTCTGGCACATCCTGCCGGGCTATATGGCCACGCCCATCGCCGACTGGAAGACCCTGGCCGACTACCAGAAGGCCAACACGCCGGTCAGCAGCGATTCCCACAGCGTCAACTGGTGGCAGAACAAGCCCAAGTACATGGTCAGCCTGCTCAAGGCCTGGTACGGAGAGAACGCCACCAAGGACAACGAATTCGGCTACGGCATGTTGCCCAAGCTGGAAAAGGGCGTCGACTACTCCTACCTGAGCCTTTTCGATCACATGTACTCCGGCAAGGTGAAGGGCGGATTCATCTTCGGCCTGAACCTCATGCAGACCCTGCCCAACAGCAACAAGATGCGCAGCGCCATGGACAGCCTTGATTGGGTTGTCTGCGGCGAGTTGCACCACACCGAGACCACGGACAACTGGCGCAGGCCGGGCGTGGACCCGACGAAGATCAAGACCGAGTGCTTCCTGCTGCCCTCGGCCCACCGGCTGGAGAAAGAAGGCACGGTCAGCAACAGTGGCCGCTGGCAGCTGTGGCACTACGAGGCAGTCAAACCCGAGGGCCAGGCCAAGCCTTTCGGCGACATGGTCGTGGACGTCCTGAACGAGGCTCGCGCCCTGTACAAGAAGGACGCAGGCGTGTTCCCCGATCCCGTGCTGGCAGCGCACTGGCCCAAGAAGTTCGATGCCGAGGCCATGGCCAAGGAGTGCAACGGCCAGTTCACGCGGGAAACCAAGGTCGGCGACAAGGTGTACCAAAAGGGTCAGCAGGTGCCGAGCTTCGCCGCGCTCAAGGACGACGGCTCCACGACCTCGCGCAACTGGGTCTACTGCGGCGCCATCACCGAGGAAAAGGGCAACCTGACCAAGCGCCGCGATCCGAGCCAGACGCCCATGCAGGCCGCCATCGGCCTGTATCCCAACTGGGCCTGGGCTTGGCCGGTCAACCGGCGCATCATCTACAACCGCGCCTCGGTTGACCCGAACGGCAAGCCCTACAACCCGGCCAAGGCGGTCATCGCCTGGCAGGACGGCAAGTGGGTAGGCGATGTGCCCGACGGCGCGGCGCCCCCCATGGCTCACGAAAAGGGCACGGCGCCCTTCATCATGACCACGCACGGCTATGGCCAGCTCTATGGCCCCGGCCGCGAGGACGGTCCCTTCTCCGAGCATTACGAGCCGGCCGAGACTCCGGTGAACAAGAACCTGTTCTCCAAGCAGCTTTCCAGCCCGGTCTACAAGTTCACGTCGAGCGACATGGACAAGCTGGCCAAGCCCGCGGATCCCAGGTTCCCCATCGTGCTGACCACCTACAGCCTGACCGAGCACTGGTGCGGAGGCGGTGAGACCCGCAACGTGCCCAACCTGCTGGAAACCGAGCCGCAGCTCTACGTGGAGATGAGCCCGGAACTGGCCAAGGAAAAGGGCATCAAGAACGGCGACGGCGTGATCGTCGAGAGCATACGCGGCAAGGTCGAGGCCATCGCCATGGTCACCATCCGCATGCGGCCGTTCCAGGTGCATGGCAAGACCATTCACCAGATTGGCATGCCGTTCTGCTTCGGCTGGACCACGCCGGGCAGCGGCGATGCGACCAACAGGCTCACGCCCGCCGTGGGTGACCCCAACACCTACATCCCGGAGTACAAGGCCTGCTGCGTCAACATACGCAAGGCGGACAAGCTGACCGAGCTGAAAACCGCATTGACAGGAGGCAGCCATGCCTAAGGCATTCTTTGTCGATACATCCCGGTGCACGGCTTGCCGCGGCTGCCAGCTCGCATGCAAGGAGTGGTACGAGCTCCCCGCCAATGAGACCTTGCAGCAGGGAAGCCATCAGAATCCCCCGGACCTCAACGCGAACAACTACAAGGTCGTGCGCTTCAGCGAGCAGCTCGTGGACGGCAAGGTGAACTGGTTCTTCTTCCCGGACCAGTGCCGCCACTGCACCGAGCCGCCCTGCAAGATGGTCGCCGACGGCTACATGGAAGGCGCCGTCATCCAGGACGAGAAGACCGGCGCGGTGCTCTTCACCGAGAAAACCAAGCAGCTCGGAAAGGATGACTTCGAGGATGTTCGCGGGGCCTGCCCGTATAGCATTCCGCGCCGCGACGAAAAGACCGGCCTGTGGGCCAAGTGCACCGGCTGCCAGACCCGCGTGGCAAAGGGGCTTCTGCCGGCCTGCGTCAAAGCCTGCCCCACCGGGGCCATGAACTTCGGCGAGCGCGCGGATATGCTGGCCCTGGCCGAAAAGCGCCTGGCCGTGGTCAAGAAGGACTTCCCGCGTGCCAGCCTGGCGGACCCGGACAGCGTGAACGTGATCTACCTGCTGCAGGACGAGCCCAGTCTGTACCACGCCTACAGCGTGGCCCAGGCGCCGGCCGGCCTGAACCGCAAGGAGTTCCTGGCGCGCTTGGCCTCGCCGCTGACGCGCACCGTCGAGCGCCTCATGCGCTCCTGATGCCTTTGAGGGTCTTAATGCACTAATAGCCTCCAGCTATGGCCGGGCCGCCTACCCCGGGCGGCCCGGCGAGCTGGAGACCCATGCGGGATGCCTTTGCGGAATGGTCTTTACGGAATGAACAAGGAGAGACTTCGCGTGCAGACAGAATCGCAGGCCATACAGCCTGATCCGCGCGTCATAGAGGCGGTTGAGGCATTGAGTAACCGGCGTCCGGCTCTAGTGCCCTTGCTGGCGGCCTTTGGAGGGCTTTTGGCGCACAAGGCTGCCTTGGCCGAACGCCTGGCCGACTCCATTCCCCAAGGCGCGGTTTGCGTGGACCCCGCGCGGCTCGCCCAAGGCGTCCCGCTGCTGGCCGGCGCGGATCTGTCCGCGCTGCGTGAGGCCCTGAATGAGGCTGTAGTCGTGTTTCTCCCGTTGCTGGCCGAGGCTTTCCCAGCTCTTAACATCGAGCTGAGCCATGTCGCCGTGGGCCTGGACCATCCGGACCAGGAGCGTGCCGATGTCGCCGCCCTGGCGCGTCATCTGCTCGACGGCAATGAGGAGGCCTTGGCTCAGGCGGCGGAAGGCATGAACGTGCCCGCTGGAGTGCTCGTCTTCGCCCTGCGCGGCGTCCTGGGTCCGGTGCTGGCGGCCGTGGACGAATCGGTCCGCGCCCGCATGGCCGGGATCACCTGGACCAAAGGCTTCTGTCCCGTGTGCGGTTCGCTGCCGGGATTGGCCGCGCTGTCCAAGGTCGGCGATCTGGGTTCCGAGTTCCTGCGCGGCGGCGGAGGGCAAAAGCATCTGCACTGCTCCCTGTGCGGGCACGACTGGCGCATCGCGCGCGGGATGTGCCCCGTGTGCGAGAATTCGGACAAGGATCAGCGCGAGTATTTCCGGGTGGAAGGCGAGGCCGTGGAAAAGGTCGATATCTGCCTCAAATGCGGACTCTACGTGCCGTGCGTCGATCTGCGCGAGCTGGACGGCGAGCCGCCTTTGGAAGTTCTCTCCCTGGGCATGGCGCACCTGGATATCCTGGCGCGCCAAAAAGGCTACCGTCCCGCAGCCTGGCTGCCCTGGAACCAGATCGACTAAAACGGGATCGTCCCGCCCGCTTCGGTGGGCCTCCGGTCTTTGACCAGCCATAGCCCGCCGCAAGCGGCGGAAAGGGTGAAGTGCGTCCCTGCTTATGTTCGTTTCAACATAAGCAACGGCGCTGACAGTATGGGGGGGAGCGATGAGTACGGCACGCAGGACCATCCGACGGTTCGACGATGATGGGGAGCATGACGTGCGCGATACGCTGGCCGTGGAGGAGCCGCTGGAGATCGTCGTGGACGGCGCGCCCTATGCCGTGACCATGCGCTTGCCCGGAGACGACGTGCATCTCGTCATGGGCTTTCTGCTCACCGAAGGCGTCATCGCCTCACGCGAGGACATCTTGTCCATGGACTACTGCCAGGGCAGCCTTGGCGCACGGAGGATCTTCGTCGAGCTGCGCCCTGGCCGGATGGCTGCCCAGACAAAGCCGCAACGCCGGGAATTCCTGAGCAAGTCCAGCTGCGGACTGTGCGGCAAGGTCTCGCTCGGGGATGTGCATACTGATATCCCGCGCGTCTCGTCGGTTCATGCGATCAACCGCAACACTCTCCTGGGCTTGAAGAGCAGCATTGAAAAGCGGCAAGGGCTGTTTCACCAGACCGGGGCCACCCATTTCGCCGCCATCTTCGACGCCCGCCACGAGCTGCTCGCCTTTGCCGAGGACATCGGCCGCCACAACGCCCTGGACAAGGCCATAGGCGCGGTGCTCGCCGCCGACGCCAGGGATCTCGCCTATCTGGGCATCGTATCGTCCCGCTTGAGTTTCGAGATGGTCCAGAAGGCCGGAGCCCTCGGCCTCGAGATGCTCGCAGGGCTGTCCGTGGCCACAAGCCTGGCCGTGGAGATGGCGGAGAATCTGGGCATTACGCTGATAGGTCATTTGCGGGCCACGCGAATGAATGTCTACACCGGCGGCGAGCGCATCATTTCGGACGAAAAGCTGCCTAACCTTGTCCTGCAGGAGGAGCTGCTTACGGCTCTCGTGGATAATCACGCGACATGACCGTATAAGGGCTGGATAATCCTCCAAGACTGCGCGGCCTTGTTTCGCGCGTGCCCCTGTGGCCACGGTCCCGAGGCGGCTGCCACCATCGGAAGCCGCATGGGCCTCACTCATTCCAACCTGCGCTCGGTGAACAGACGCATGAGCATGGAGTAAATGCTTACTCCGCTAAAATTGAAGCGGAATTCGGTCTCTTTGAGGTGCAGGGGGAATACCTCGGCGCGAATGCCGCGCAGCCTGTGGATGCGGCTTCTGGTGAAGAGCAGGAAACGCGGCAGTTCCTCGGCCGGGCTGTGGCGCTGCACGACGAAGCCTTGTTTGGGCTCGAATACGCCTTCCTCGCCGAAATCCAGATCCACATAGGTGCTGAAGCGCTCCCCGGTCATGGGGTCCAGCGTGCCCTCCACGTACATTCTGCCGCTAAAGATGGTATCGAGCGCTTCGCGCAGCCGCTCGGCATGCACGTCCACGTAGATTGTGCGGTTGCGCTGGATCGCACCGTAGATGACCACCGGACCGGCCGGCTCGTGCCTACGTCCAGCCTGACGCAACACAAAGAAACGCTCGCCCAGGGTCTGCAGTTCCAGGGAGAACTGCATCGAGTGCTCGGCGATGCGTCGACGGATGCGGTGCAGGTAGGCGTTGACGGTGTTGCGCGAAAAACCCAGCGCCTCGGCGATACTCGCGGCGTCCATGTCCAGGGCGAAGAGATTGACCAGTTTTTTGAACTCATCTTCGGACATGCGTGATTTGCGCACGTATTTGTTCTTGCTCATATCCCAGCCGTCCGTTCTTTCAGCTCAAATGATCCGCAAACTTGTCTTGATGGGTTTCCCTGCTTCAGCCTTTTGTGTCAAGAAAGACATAAGTATTGTCGCGGAGGGCATCGCCCTTGGCGAGGTCTGCCTCGGCGCGACATCGCGACCATGTCGCGCTCTGAAGGAATCCGCATGGACCAAATGTCACGAGGACTTTGACGCATGAAAAGCATTCCCGTGCGGCAGGCCGTGGGCAGCGTGCTCTGCCACGACATCACCCGCATCATCCCCGGCGAGTTCAAGGGCAGGGCCTTCAAGCGCGGCCACGTGATCCGCGAGGAAGACGTGCCCACGCTGCTCGACCTGGGCAAGGAGCACATCTACGTCTTCGATCTGCATGAAGGGCAGGTGCACGAGGACGACGCAGCCCTGCGCATCGCCAGGGCCGCGGCTGGTCCCGGCCTGACACTGGGCCAACCCTGTGAAGGGCGCATAAACTTCCACGCGACCCATGACGGGCTGCTAAAAATTCGCACCGGCGCTCTCCGGGAAGTCAATTCCGTCGAGCAGGTCGTCCTGTCCACCATCCACACGAATCAACGCGTGGTCAGAGGCCGCGCCGTGGCCGGCACACGAGTCGTGCCGCTGGTCATCGACAACGAAAGCATCGAGACGGTGGAGGCCATCTGCCGCGAACATGCTCCCCTTATCGAGGTGCGGCCCTTCCGCCGCCTGGGCGTGGGCATCGTGACCACGGGTAGCGAGGTCTACCACGGCCGCATCAAGGACAAGTTCGGTCCCGTGCTGCGGCGCAAGTTCAGTGAGTTGGGCTGCACCGTGATCGAGCAGATGTTCGTGCCGGACAAGGTGGAGATGACCGTGGAGGCGATCCGCGCGCTGCTGACCATGGGCGCCGAGCTCATCGCCGTGACCGGCGGCATGTCCGTGGACCCCGACGACCAGACTCCCGCCGGCATCCGCGCCGCTGGTGGCCAGGTGGTTACCTACGGCGCGCCGACCTTCCCCGGGGCCATGTTCATGCTGGCCAACATCGGCGACGTGCCGGTGGTGGGGCTGCCGGGCTGCGTCATGTACGCGGGCGCAAGCATCTTCGATCTGGTTGTGCCGCGCATCGTGGCGGGCGAGAGCATCGAGCGCGAGGACATCGTGGCCCTGGGCCACGGAGGCTACTGCGCGGGCTGCGCCGAGTGCCGTTATCCGGTCTGCGGTTTCGGCAAAGGCGGCTGATCACAAAAGGAGTGACCCCCCATGGGGGACGCGATACGCGGGCAAGGACCCGGACCGGGCCGCCGTCTTTGGCGAGCCGAGTCGGCCGCGGCCGGGGCTTCCCGCTCCCTTGAACCGTACGGAAAGGAGCGATGTCAGCATGATTCAAAAAGTATTCAGCGTCAACGAAGTGGAACACAACGTCATCGTCGATCCGGAGGCCAGTCTGGCAACCGTGCTGCGCGAGCAGCTGGGCCTGACCGGCACCAAGGTCGGCTGCGACCAGGGCCAATGCGGCGCGTGCAGCGTGATCCTGGACGGCAAGGTCGTGCGCTCGTGCGCCATGAAGATGAAGCGCATCGCAGATGGCGCCAAGGTCACCACCATCGAGGGCATAGGCACGCCGGACAAGCTGCATCCCGTGCAGCAGGCCTGGATCGCGCACGGCGCGGCCCAGTGCGGCTTCTGCTCGCCAGGCTTCATCGTCTCGGCCGTGGGCCTGCTGGAATCCAACCAGAATCCGTCCCGCCAGGACGTGCGCGACTGGTTCCAGAAGCACCGCAACGCCTGCCGCTGCACCGGCTACAAGCCCCTGGTGGACGCGGTCATGGACGCGGCCAAGGTCGTGCGCGGCGAGATGAGCATGGATGACCTGGCCTTCAAGATGCCCGACGACCAACGTATCTGGGGCTCCAAGTACCCCCGCCCCACGGCCGTGGCCAAGGTCACCGGCACGCTGGACTACGGCGCGGACCTGGGCGTGAAGATGCCCAAGGACACGCTGCACATGGCCCTGGTCCAGGCCAAGGTTTCCCACGCCAACATTAAGGGCATTGACACTTCCGAGGCCCTCAAAATGCCCGGCGTGCACTCGGTGCTCACGCACAAGGACGTAAAGGGCAAGAACCGCATCACCGGCCTGATCACCTTCCCCACCAACAAGGGCGACGGCTGGGACCGCCCCATCCTGTGCGACGAAAAGGTCTTCCAGTACGGTGACGCCATCGCCATCGTCTGCGCCGATTCCGAGTGCAACGCCCGCAAGGCGGCCGAGAAGGTCAAGGTGGACCTTGAGGAGCTGCCGGCCTACATGAGCGCTCCGGCGGCCATGGCCGAGGACGCCATCGAGATCCACCCCGGCACGCCCAACGTCTACTTCGAGCAGAAGCTGGCCAAGGGCGGGGACACCGCGCCGTTCTTCAACGGCGACGGCCACGTCACGGTGGAAGGCGACTTCTACCTGCAGCGTCAGCCGCACATGCCCATGGAGCCCGACGTCGGCTTCGCCTACAAGGGCGAGGACGGCAAGCTCTACATCCACTCCAAGTCCATCGGCGTGCATCTGCACCTGTATATGATCGCTCCTGGCCTGGGCGTGGAGCCCGAGAAGCTGGTGCTCGTGGCCAACCCCATGGGCGGCACCTTCGGCTACAAGTTCAGCCCCACCATGGAGGCCCTGGTCGGCGTGGCCGCCCTGGCCACCGGTCGGCCGGTGCACCTGCGCTACAATTATCAGCAGCAGCAACAGTACACCGGCAAACGCTCGCCCTGGTTCATCAATCTTAAATTGGCGGCGGACAAGGACGGCACACTCAAGGCCATGGAACACGACTATTCCGTGGACCACGGTCCCTACTCGGAGTTCGGCGACCTGCTGACCCTGCGCGGAGTGCAGTTTATCGGTGCGGGCTACCATATCCCCAACATCCGTGGCCTGGGCCGCACCGTGTGCACCAACCACGCCTGGGGTTCGGCCTTCCGCGGCTACGGCTCGCCGCAGAGTTTCTTCGCCTCGGAGTCGCTCATGGACATACTGGCCGAGAAGCTGGGCATGGATCCGCTGGAGCTGCGCTACAAGAACGCCTACCGCGAGGGTTCCACCAATCCCACGGGACAGGCTCCGGAGGTCTACAGCCTGCCGGAGATGATCGATATCCTGCGGCCCAAGTATGAAGCGGCCAAGAAAAAAGCCAAGGCCGAATCCACGGCTGCGGTCAAGAAGGGCGTGGGCGTCGCTGTCGGCGTGTACGGCTGCGGCCTGGACGGCCCGGACTCCGCCGAAGCCGACGTGGAGCTGAATGCCGACGGCACCATCACCGTTATCAGCGCCTGGGAGGATCACGGCCAGGGCGCGGACATCGGCGCCGTAAGCACCGCCCACGAAGCCCTGCGGCCCATGGGCGTGGAGCCGGGCAAGCTGAAGTTCACCTGGGCCAGCACCCAGAATCCCAACTCCGGTCCGGCCGGCGGCTCTCGCTCTCAGGTCATGGTGGGCAACGCCATCAAGGATGCCTGCGAAAAGCTCCTGCAGGGCGCAAAGAAGCCCGGCGGAGGCTACATGACCTATGCGGAGATGAAGGCCGCCGGCAAGGAGACCAGATACGCTGGCAAGTTCACGGCCAACGAAGGCACGCACTGCGACGCCAACGGCCAGGGCTGCCCATTTGTCGTATACATGTACGGCGTGTTCATGGCTCAGGTCAGCGTGGAAACGGCTACGGGCAAGACCAGCGTGGACAAGATGACCATGGTTGCCGATATCGGCAAGATCGCCAACAAGCTGGCCGCGGATGGCCAGATGTGGGGCGGTCTGGCCCAAGGCATCGGCCTGGCGCTGTCCGAGGACTTCGAGGACATCCAGAAGCACTCCACCATGGCTGGAGCCGGCCTGCCCTACATAAAGGACATTCCGGACGACATGGAACTGATCTACGTGGAATCCCAGCGCAAGCACGGCCCCCACGGCGCGGCCGGCGCAGGCGAACTGCCTCTGACCAGCCCGCATGCGGCCATCATCAACGCCATCTACAATGCCTGCGGCGTGCGCATCACGCACATGCCCGCGTACCCCGAGAAGGTTCTCGCTGGTTTGCAGGCTAAGGCTTAGTCCGTCGGACTCGTCCCCGGAGCGGCTCGTCCGCTCCGGGGACTTTCTTTGCCGCCGCGAATGCAATCACGGCAGGCGATGCAACCCGGAGGTTTATCCATGGAACAGCAGGAGCTTCGCGACTGGGAACACCGCTGCATCCAGGAAGAGCCGCCGTTTTGTCAGGCCGCTTGTCCCATCCATGTGGACGTGCGGGCGCTGACTCGTTTTCTGGCGGCTAGCGACATGGCTGGCGCGCGGGCGGTGCTCGAACGCACCATGCCACTGCCGGGCGTGCTGGGCCTCATCTGCGATCATCCCTGCGAGGCGAGCTGCCGCAGGGGCGACGTGGAAGAGTCCATCCACATCGGTGAACTGGAGCGCGCCTGCACGCTCAACACCAAGGCCAGGGGCCGCCTGCTTCCTCTGCCGCCGCGCGGCAAGCGAGTGGCCGTGGTCGGTGGCGGCCTGAGCGCCCTGACCGTGGCCTGGGACATGGGCAGGAAGGGCTATGCGGTTTCGCTCTTCAGCGATGAACCGGGCGGCACGCTGCTCGACCTGCCCGAGGAACGGTTGCCTCGCGCGGCGCTCTCGGCCGAGCTGGAACGGCTGAAAATGCTGCGCGTGACCCTGCATCCCGGCCTGCCCCTGGAAGCCGCCACCCTGAAGCGGCTGGCCGATGAGCATGACGCGGTCTACGTGGGCTTCGACGAGCGCACCCCGCCGGACGCCGCCAAGCTGGGCTTGGAGACCGAGCGGGACGGAACGCCGAAGCTGGAGCCGCTGAGTTTGGCGACGTCCATGCCGGGCGTGTTCGCGGGCGGCGTGCAGCCGCTTGGGCCGCTTTCGCCCATCGGCCTGGCCGCGCAGGGCCGCAAGGCCGCCGTATCCATGGACCGCCTCGTGCAGGTGGTCTCCATGACTGCCTCGCGCGAGAAGGAGGGTCCGTGCGCGACGCGGCTGTTCACCTCCATCGAGGGGGTGGAACGCAAACCCGCCGTGCCCACGGCCGAGCCCGGAGGCTACCTGCCCGAGGAGGCCGCGGCCGAGGCGTCGCGCTGCCTGCAGTGCGAGTGCATGGAGTGCGTCAAGGTCTGCGCCTACCTGGAGCGCTACAAGGGCTATCCGCGCAAATACGCGCGCGAGATCTACAACAATCTCTCCGTGATCCACGGTCTGCGCCAGGCCAACAAGCTCATCAACTCCTGCAGCTACTGCGGGCTGTGCGAGACCGTCTGCCCCAACGACTTCTTTATGGCCGACCTTTGCGCCCAGGCTCGCGCCGAGATGGTCAAGACGAAGAAGATGCCGCTCTCGGCGCACGATTTCGCTCTGCGCGACCTGGAGTTCAACACCTCGGAGGCTGCTTCACTATTGCTTGATGCGCGGGGAACGGACGAATCCGGCGAACTCGGCGCATGCGCATACCTCTTCTTCCCCGGTTGCCAGCTCTCGGGCGCGTCGCCTGACCACGTGCAACGCACCCTGGCGCACCTGCGGGAAAAGCTGACCGGCGTGGGCATCATGCTGCACTGTTGCGGCGCGCCCGCGCAGTGGGCCGCGCGGGAGGACATGCTGCAGCCTCAACTGGCGCGCGTGCACGCGGCCTGGGAAAAACTCGGCAAGCCCAAGCTGATCCTGGCCTGTCCGACCTGCGGAGCGACCTTCCGCGACCATCTGCCCGGAGTGGAGACAGTCCCGTTATGGGAAGTTCTGCTGAAAACCAGCCTGCCCGAGGGCGCGGCCGCGCCGGATGCGGTCCATGCGCTGCACGACCCATGCACGGCGCGCGACCAGCCCAGGTTCCTTGATTCCGTGCGCGAACTGCTCACGCGGCTGGCCGCGCCCATCGAGGAGCTGGCGCTCTCGCGCGAGCGGACCCTGTGCTGCGGCTACGGCGGGCTCATGGAAGCGGCCAACCCGGACATGGGCCGCGAGTTCGCTTTGCGCCGAGCAAAGCAGAGCGAGCGCGACTATCTGGCCTATTGCGCCATGTGCCGCGACAGCCTCTCGCGCAGCGGCAAACGGGTCACACACCTGCTCGACCTGATCTTTCCGGAATCGCCGGACGCAGTGCAACCCGCTAGTCCCGAGCCCTACGTGCGCAAGGGGCCCGGCACGGCCGACCGCCACGAGAACCGCGCCCGGCTCAAGCGAGCGCTGTTGGCTCAGGCCGGCAAGGAGACTCCGCAGATGGAACCCTGGGAAACACTTGAACTGGAGATGGAGCCCGAGGTGCGCCTGGCCGTGGACCAGCGGCGCATCCTGGCCGAGGACGTGAAGCAGACCATCCATGCGGTGCAGGCCAGCGGCCGGGCGCTGGCCCAGGAGGGTGGCAATCGGCTCATGGCCTCGCACCGTCCGGCGGCCGTGACCTACTGGGTGGAGTACGAGCCACTTGGCGGCGAGCGCTTCCGAGTGCATCGCGCCTGGTGCCACCGCATGCGCGTGCTGGGCATAAAGGGGTAAGCCATGCAACGATTCCCGGAGTTGATGGAAAAGTATCGCGGCTGGCGTTGCGCGGCCTGCGGCGAGGAAATGACACCCGGCCCTGTCGCGCTCGAATACATGGGCAACGAGTTCGTGGTGGAGCTGCCGGTCTGCAAGACCTGCGGCCAGGTGCTGGTGCCCGAGGAGCTGGCCTTGGGCAAGATGCACGAGGTGGAGCAGATCCTGGAGGACAAGTGAGCGAGGCAATGCGCCACGCCGGCATCCATGAATGTGGGGCCAGTCGTGGCGGAGTGGATGAGCCATGGGAGCGGCTCGCCTTGCTGCGTGCCGGTCAGCTTGCGCCTCCTTCAGATCATTCCGGCAAGCTGGAAGCGCCGACCGGCTTCGAAGGCCGCATGCTGCGGCCCGGCGGACTGACGCTCACGGCACGGGCTCTGGAGATCTGTGCCTTGCCGCCCGGCGCGCGCGTGCTGGACGCGGGCTGCGGCGCTGGCGACAGCCTGGAGTTCATGTGCGGCATGGGCCTCGTTCCCCTGGGCATCGACCGATCTCTGGACCAGCTTGCGCGCTGCCGCGCACGGCCCGAGCTGCCCGTTTTACGCGGCCAGGCCCAGCAGTTGCCGTTTGGCGACGGATGTCTGGACGGCATTCTCAGCGAATGTGTCCTCTCGCTGTTGCCGGACCCCGGCCAGGCGCTTGGCGAATGGCACCGCGTGCTCAGGCCCGGCGGGATGCTGGCGCTGAGCGACCTGTATGCCCTGGATCGCCGCGAGCCGCTGCACAATGCGCCTTGTCCCGCATCGTGTCTGGACGGCGCGCTGCCTCTGGAAAACGTGCTCGAACTGGTGCGCGCGGCCGGATTCGAGCCTTTGCTCGTGGAGGACCACACGCCGCTGCTCAAACGCTTCGCGGCCGAGCTGGTCTTCGCGGGCATTCCGCTGGAGACGTTCCTCGGCCGTACCGGCGATGCAAGGTCGGACCAGGGGTGCCGTTGCGGCCACGGTTCGAACGCTCGACGGCCCCGCGCCGGTTACTATCTGCTCGTGGCCCGCAAAATGGAGTCTCGACATGGATGATCTGGACCTGACGCTCATGCGGCTGCACGGCAAGGGCTACAACTGCAGTCAGATCCTGCTGCTCCTGGCCCTGGAGATGACCGGCCGCGAGAACCCGGACCTGGTGCGCGCCGTGGGCGGGCTGGGCAACGGGCTGGGCGGCTGCGGCGAGTTGTGCGGCGTGCTCACTGGCTCGGCCTGCCTGATCTCCTATTACGCGGGCAAGGGCGCGGACGACGAGACCGCGCACGACCGGCTGCCGCTCATGATTACGGAACTGGTCGAGTGGTTCGGCACGCAGGCCTGCGCCGGCTGTGCGGGCATACGTTGCGCCGATATCCTGGGTGAGGGCTCCGCGGGAAGGCCGGACCCCGGCCGCTGCGGCGGTCTGATCGCCTCGGCTTGGAGCAAATCCCTGGAACTCCTGCAGGAGAGCGGCATCGACCCCACGCTGCCGCCGGGTGAGCATCATGACTGGTAAACCGCACATACCGCCCACAGACGGACGGGGCGCATGGAAACAGACCAAGGAAACTTCGCGCGATCACGGCGCAACCCGCAGCGTCTGCCCGATCTGCCTGCGCAGCGTGGACGCGCGTCGTGTCGGCCAGGGAGATACGACCTGGCTGATCAAGGATTGCCCGGAACACGGGCGCTTCAGCGCGCCTATATGGCGCGGCGCGCCGGATTTCGAGGCCTGGAAACGGCCCAAGCTTCCGTCCGCGCCGCGCCTGAGCCTCACCTGCCGCGAAAAGGGCTGCCCGCACGACTGCGGCCTGTGCGAGGAGCACGGCCAGCACACCTGCACGGCCCTGCTTGAGGTCACCGCGCGCTGCAACCTGGCCTGCCCGGTCTGCTTTGCCTCGGCGGGAGGGACTGACCCGGCCGGAGATCCGGACCTGGCGCGCATCGGTTTCTGGTACGAGCGGGTCATGGCCGCCTCCGGGCCGTGCAACATCCAACTCTCGGGCGGCGAGCCGACCGTGCGCGACGATCTGCCCGAGATCGTGGCCCTGGGCCGCGAACGCGGCTTTTCCTTCATCCAGCTCAACACCAACGGCCTGCGCCTGGCCCAGGACGCGGTCTATGCCCAGACCTTGCGTAATGCGGGCCTGGCCTCTGTCTTCCTGCAGTTCGACGCCATGGACGACGAAACGTACCGCGTCCTGCGCGGTCGGCCGCTCCTGCATCGCAAACTGCTCGCGGTGGAGCGCTGCCTGGAATTGGGTCTGGGCGTGGTGCTGGTGCCCACGCTCGCGCCGGGCGTCAACGAGCAGGCCCTTGGCCCGATCGTCGAGTACGCCCTGAGCATGGGCATCGGCGTACGCGGCGTGCACATCCAGCCCATGAGCCGCTTTGGCCGCTTTCCGGGCGCGCCCGACGGCGAGCGCATCACCCTGCCGGAAATCATGCGTCTGCTCGAAGCGCAGACCGACGGCATGCTGTGCGCCGCGCACTTCGAACCGCCGGGCTGCGAACACGCCCTCTGTTCGTTCCACGCCACGTACGTGCGCACGCTGGACGGCAAACTCAAGCCGCTGAAAACCGGCGGTTGCTGCGGTCCCAAGACAGATCCCATTCCGGCCGAGGAAGGCTCTCGCCGCGCCGTGGCGCGGGTGGCCAGGGAATGGGTAGCGCCCAAGCCCTTGGACACGTCGCCGGACAATACCGCTAGCCGTGCCAAGGGCGATTTCGATCTCTTCCTGGATCAGGCGCGATCCACCTTCACTGTTTCGGCCATGGCCTTCCAGGATGCCTGGACCCTGGATCTGGAGCGGCTGCAAGGCTGCTGCATCCATGTCGTTTCGCCGGACGGGCGGCTGGTCCCGTTCTGCGCCTGGAACCTGACCGCTGCCGACGGCACGCCGCTGCATCGGGGGCGGGGATGATCCCGCGCACGCCCCTGCACGCCTGGATCGCCCAACTCGTGGGAGTTGGGCCCGAAGCCTTAAGTCTGGAGCATGTGCGCGCTTGGCAACTCGAAGCGCTGCGCCGCACCCTGGATCATGCGGTCACCAACAGCCCCTTTTACGGCGAGCGGCTGCGCATACGGGGCGACGACTTGTGCTGCCTGGATGATCTGGCGCGGCTGCCTTTCACGGCTCCCGAAGATCTGCGGCGCGATCCGCTCCGGCTGCTGTGCGTCTCCCAGGGCGAAATCGAACGCGTGGTGACTATGGACACCTCGGGCACAACTGGCCGGCCCAAGCGGCTTTTCTTTACCCATGACGACCTGGAGCACACCATCGATTTTTTCGCGCATGGCATGACAACCATGATCGGCTCCGGGGGCAGAGTGCTCCTGTTCATGCCGGGCCAACGGCCGGGAAGCGTGGGCGACCTGCTCGCGCGCGGCCTGCGGCGCGTCGGCGCGACCTGCCATTGCCACGGCTTCGTGCAGAATCTGGACGAAGCCGTGCGCGCAGTCGCGGCCCACGGCAGCGACGGCCTGGTCGGCATTCCTTCCCAAGTCCTGGCCGTGGCGCGCCATGGCAGGCTGACGGGCATGCTCAGGCCTGGCGATGTCGGCTCGGTACTGCTCTCGGGCGATCCGGTCACACCTGCGTTACGCGAGGCCATCGCCCAGGCCCTGGGCTGCGAGGTCTTCGTGCATTATGGACTGACCGAGACAGGTCTCGGCGGCGGCGTGGAATGCCGCGCCCAGGCCGGAGCACACTTGCGCGAGGCGGACCTGTACGTGGAGACCGTCGATCCGGTCAGCGGCCAACCCCTGCCCGTCGGGCAGGAAGGCGAGGTGGTGCTGACGACTCTCCGCCGGCGCGGCATGCCCTTGCTGCGCTACCGCACCGGCGATCTGGGCCGCCTGCTGTCCGAACCATGTCCCTGCGGCACCAGCCTCCCGCGTCTCATGGTGCGTGGCCGGGGCGATACGGGCGTGCACGGTCTTCAATCCGCTGCCCTCGACGAAGCGCTGTGGCCCTTGGAGGATCTGTCCTTTCACGAGGCCCTGCTGACGGATCAGGATGGGACCGACATTCTGCGCGTGACGCTCTGGTCGCCCACGCAGCCTGCGCATCACCAGCGCCTGTTGGACGAGGCGCGTTCGCGAATCAAACAAACGCCCGGCCTGCGCGAGGCCATTGAAGACAACAGTCTGCGCCTGGAGCTGGGCATGTCGGAGGACGCTTCATGCCTGCCTCCTCCGGGCAAGCGACGTATCCGTGACCTGCGACAGCGCGAGGAAACATCCTACCTGCCAAACGCCGTATGGAGTATAGCCATTGATCGCTAAACCCCCGTTGCTATTTGCCGCTCCCGCTTTTCAACGGCACAATCCAGAGGCTCCTCCGCACGATCCTAGCCAAAAGGAAGAGATGCAGCGCCTTGTGGAACGACTCGGCAGCCACGAAATGGCTATCCGTTATAGTGCCGCATCGGGCCTTATTCGTCTTGGCTTGGCTTGCGTTCCCTTGCTGCATGAACTCCTGAAACAGCAGACCTGGGACCGGCGGCAAATGGAGGCCGTTCACGTGCTCAACCGGCTGGGCGACAAGCGATCCGTGCCCGTGCTGCGCCGCGCCCTGAACCGTGGCGGGGATCAGGAGCGGCTGGCCGTCCTCCGCGGTTTACGCGGGCTATGCAGTGATCAGTCCTGTTTTCTCGACGCCTTGGAGGATCCATTCTGGGAAATCCGCCGCGAGGCCGTTTTCGCTTTATGTGACCTACGCCAGCCGCAACTGCGCTTTATCGTGGCCAGCATGGCTCAGGACCCGCACCCGCTCGTTCGAGGCGCGGCAATCAACGGCTTGGGCATTCTCGGCACTCAAAGAGACCTGGACTTGGAGATAGTGATCGCAAACGCGTTGGAGGATCGCAGTGAGTGGGTACGTTCCATGGCGGCTTGGTCTGTAAGGCATCTCAAACGTCACAAGTAGGCCTTGAGATAATTTTTATTGGAGCGGGGCCATATACAGCTGGCAAATGCGTAGGCTCTGCTGGCCAGTTAACGGCCTACGCATTGCTGTATTAGGGCCTTTTGCTTTTGAAAATGCCCTGCAAGCCATGCGTCGGCATGGCTTGCCGCTAGCTTCGGCGTAGGCGCAATTCACTTGCGCCGTCAACGCCGGAGAGTGCGTCTTAAAAGCAACCTGCTCTAAATTAGCCCATCGATTCCGCACCGCCGGGCTTCAGCGCCTCGGAATGCGCATCGACTCGCGCGGCGTTGCGCCTCCCGGCATCTGGTGAGCTGTTGGCATAGCAGTACACGCAGCCGTGGCCGCAGGTAGTGTAGCCTCCGATGTCCTTAGCCGGCGCGCAGCCGCAGGCCTTGCGCTGGCCTGCATCCTTGGGGCTGCCTGCCGGACCCGGCGCGCCGGGCAGCAAGCCTTGTCCTGTGCGGCGCGGTCCATACAGCCGGGCAAGTTCCGCATCGTCCGGAGCCAGGCGCAGGAGAAGCGCCGGGTCTACGCAGCGACCGCGCTCTATCCCGCAATCCGTGAAATCAAGCTCTTCTCCGCAGGCGGTGGGCGCTAGGCCCCATACGCGGCAGAGGTCCGCGATGCGACCGGCCATGTCGCGCATCTCGGCCGTGGTGAACGAGCGCGCCCGCACTCCGGCCGCTGTCAGATTGCGGCGCACCTTGGCGTAGCGCTCCAGGTGCGCGAAGCTGAACACGAGACGTTCGGTGTGCGCGTGCAGCCGCTCGCACAGGGATTCCAGCCTGCGCAGCAGCTCGGGCGGAGGCGTGGCTTCGCTGCACAGCAGAGGGTCGAAACGCCAGATCACGCGCTCGCGGCCCAACTGGTGCGACAGCTCCGCGAAATTCTGCACTCGCTGGTCCAGGCTGGGCAGGCCGGACTCCCAGCCTTCCGTTTCGTAGTCGTTTAGCGTGACGTGGATGTAGAAAGGCAGGCTTCGGCGCTCCAGTTCGCGCAGCAGGCCCAGGCCGGGTCGGGGATTCTTGGTGAACAGGACCACGGCCCGCAGGCGCGCGAAGGATACGTATTGCGCCGGGCCGCCGAAGGGGTTGTCCCAACGGCACCAGCCAACCGCCAGCCGGTTGAGCATCCAGCCTGAATGGAACGCCGGTATGTCCGTGGCGCGGCTTGCCGTTATCACGGCCGGGGCGATGGCCTGACGTGGGCCGTGCGGCGTGTCGATGTCTACGCGCGGCCAGCGCATGGGCCTTATTGCCCTCGCGTCAGGGAGAAGCCGGTTACGGCCAGCCAGTCTAGGGTCAGAGCCGGATTGACCCTGTATTCCAGGCATTCCTGGGCCATGTCCAAGGCGGCATCGAGCCGGCGCAGGGACTCGGGGCCAAGACCCCGCAGGCTTTGGCCGAATTCTTCACGGCCCGACAATGCGCCGGCCAAGGCGCGCTGGCACTCCACGAGCACGCGGGCGGCAAGAGGGGCATCCAGACGGCCCTTGTCAGAGGTACGCTCGAACCAGCCGCGTCCAGTGCGCCAGAACTCGCCCATGGCGCCTGCCCATTCGGACGCGTTCTCGCCTTCGCCGGCCACGGGTTCGGCTTCCCAGACCTCGGGCCAGGCCAGGGTCAGCACAAAGCTGCGCGAGACGAGCGTGGGCAGCAGTCGCTCGCGTTGCGGCGCGGTAAGCACGAACACGTTGCCCGGCCTGGGCTCCTCCATGGACTTGAGCAGGAAGTTGGCTGCCTCGGGCTGCAGGGCCTGAGCTTCGAAAAGCACTATGACCCGCTTGCCCTGGCCCCTGGGCGGCTCGCCCATGAGCGAGCGCAGCTCGCGGACCATGTCTATCTTGATGCTCTCGGTCCGGCCGTCGATGAACACGAGATCGCGGTGGACCTGCTCCAGGATCTGCACGCACTCGGGGCATGCGCCACAAGGTTCGACCTTGGGCTGACCAGCCGGAGCGAGCAGCGCGGTTTGGACCGGCTGATCCGACTTGCAAGCCAGGGAGCGCGCGCAGTTGAGGCGACAGGCCCAATACAGGGCCAGAGCCTCGCGCTCGGGATCGTGGCCGCCCTCCAGGAGCAGGACTTGCGGCGGAGTCGCGCCCAGGCGGTCCAGAAAGGCGCGCACGCGTTCCTGCCGCGCGGGAATTGTCAGGGGTTCACGCATGGCTTTCCATACCCGGCTCGCCGGCCCTTGAAAAGCCCTGCTGGCATGTGGATGCTGTATCGCCCTGATCGAAAACCGTCATTGACACGCATTCCCGTCGGGCTACTATAATGGATGGATTATTAGAAAGTGCACAATTTCAAGGAGGTGGAAAACATGTTCAGGAATCTTCTCCCGGCCATGCGCCGTCGCACCGCGGAGTCCGGCCTCCCCGCCAGCATGTCCGACCTCATGGAGGATCTCTGGCGCAGCCCCTTTGGCGGATTTTCGATGCTCGAGAAGGCCGAGTTCCCATCGGTGGACGTGAGCGAGAGCGAGAACGAGGTCATGGTCAAGGCCGAGCTGCCGGGCCTTGAGGCCAAGGACGTGGACATCAGCCTTGAGAATAATCAACTCATCATCAGAGGTGAGAAGAAGTTCGAGGAAGAGGAGAAGAAGGAGAATTACCACCGCATCGAGCGCAGTTACGGCTCCTTCTTCCGCTCCGTGCCCATGCCGATCAAGGTCAAGCAGGAGGGCATAAAGGCCAAGTTCGACAAGGGCGTGCTGCGCATCACCTTGCCCAAGGACGAGGCCGCCAAGAGCCGCAAGATCGAGATCGAGGCTTAGCAACCCAGTGAAAAACGGGCTGCGCGGACCAGGAGGGCCTGCGGGCAAGGCTGCTCCCTTGGTTGGCGCATTGCATGGGCACATCTCCAAAGGCGCGCAAAGAGGATCATCAGGCCGGAACCGTGGCTCCGGCCTTACTTTTGGCGCGGGCGGGCGGACTCGCCGCGCCGCCCGGGCGGGTGCGGTGGCTGTTTCGTGCCTAGTCGTGCTATGTCCAATTTTCGTCAGACGACACACGTGAATACGAGGAGCGGACCATGGCCGATAAGCGTTTCTGGGAGATGAGCAAGGACGAGATCGACGACTGGGTGGACAGCCGCGGCCTGGAGGCCTGGAAGGAAAAGATCAACGCCGATCGCGGCGAGGCTCCCGGCATCATGCAGGCTTGGCCCAACCCTTGGGTCAAGGCCAACTGGGATGTTAAGCGCCAGAACATCATGCGCAACCTGGCCCCGGATTTGGCGGGCTTGCGCCAGCGGGAGGCCGAGAGCAACGGCCGGGCCTAAGGCTTGGATGCCGGACGGAAGGAGCGGCCGCTGGTGGCGATGCTACCTCGCTGCCGCGAGGTAGGACCCACCACGGCCCATGCGTCTCAATTTGTCCGCAGCCGGGCTGACGCAACAAGCTTCTTCCGAGTCTGCCCGAGGCATTGCCACCCGATGAACAGGTGGCAATGAAAGAGCGCAGGCATGTACGCCGGAAATGATCTCGCTCCTGTATTGTATGCCGGTTACGTGCATGACGGGCATGCAACTGGCCTGACTTGAGCGTGGGCCGGGGTGTTCCGGCGGTGCCCATGAGTCCCGAGCGCCAGCACGCCTGCGTGTGCATGGGGTCTACCGATAATGCCGATCACGGCATGCGCGGCTCCGGTGCGGGAACCTCCGAAATCGCACGTGCAAACTTATCGGACCAGCATGTCCTTGAGGGCGCACCCGGCTAGCCTCAGGGACAGGCCAGCGTGAAGGTTCATTCTACATCCAATCCATTGCGGACTCCTTGTAGACAGAAGCGGCGCAAATCTCATTGACCCCACCACATGCATCTGGCTTGGTGGGTTCTGAGGAGATCCATATGCCGACTCAAGAACGCCGCAAGGCCTCCCGCGTGCCCGCACGCGAGCTCGACGTGGTGGTGCGTGGCGCCCACAAGCGCCTGGAGGCCAAGGATATAAGCATCGAGGGCGTGGGCCTCATCGGCTCCATACCCGATACCGAGCCGGGCATTACCGAGCACGTGGACCTTGTCGTGGGCGCGCGGCCGCTGGCCCGGGATGTCGCCGCGCGCGTGGTCTACGTGGGCCGGAGCAGCGTCGGCTTGGCTTTCGTCAATCTCGATCCGGCTACTGCGGACGAACTGGAACGGCTCATGACCAAGCGGGAGCGTTCCATCGATCTGGACTATTTCGAGAGCCGCTACGCCAAGACGCCCGATCTGCTCGTCCGTCTCGTGAATCTCTTTACCCAGGATTCATCCAGCAAGCGCGACCAGATCCGCGAGGCCATGGCGACCGAGGACTACAAGCGCGCCTCGGCCGTGGCTCACAGCCTGGCGGGCAGCGCCGCCACGCTGGGCGCGCTCAAGCTCAGGCAAAGCGCGCTACAGCTGGAGCAGCAACTCAAGTCCGGCAACATCGAGGAGGCCAGGCTCTATATTCAGGATATCGAGGAAGAAGTGGAGCAAGCCAACGCCGAACTGGCCGAGTACATGGACAAGTACAGCAAATCTTGAGGGCTGTTTGCAGATGCCGTTAGGCGGGAAACCGCTTGGAGCATTTTACTTTTGAAAATGCTCTGCAAGCCGTGCGTCGGCATGGCTTGCCGCCGCGTAGGCGTAGGCGCAATTCACTTGCGCCGTCAACGCCGGAGCGGGCGTCTTAAAGGCAATCTGATCTAACAGGCGCATCCGCCAATTTGATCCGGGTCGGGGAGGGCAGAGCGCTTCGCGGAGTATATGCGAGTTGTCGTAAGCGGGAGAGCGGTTGCAACCCTCTCCCGCTTTTTATTACGGACTACGAGGCGTCGCGCTCGTCAACGACGCGGCGGGTCTTGGCGAAGGTGCGCGGCAGGCTGCCGGGCGCCAGCACTTCCACCTGCGCGCTGACCAGCAGGTGCCGGTGCAGGGCGTCGGCCACGGCCGAGGCCAGCCGGCCGCAATCGTCGGCCTGCACGCCTTCGGCGCGCTCGGCCTTGAGGCTCATGAAGTCGCGGCCTTCCTTGCGCGTGAGCAGGATCTGATACTCGCTGCCCATCTGCGGGAACATGCCCAGGATCTCGGCGATCTGGCCGGGATAGATGTTGACTCCGCGCACGATGATCATGTCGTCCGAGCGGCCCAGGATGTGGTCATGGCGCGGCAAACTGCAGCCGCAGGGACACTGGCCGGGGATGAGCCGGGTCAGGTCGTGCGTGCGGTAGCGGATGAGCGGTGCGGCCTCCTTGCGCAGGGTGGTCACGACCATCTCGCCGATCTCGCCGGGCGCGACCGGCTCCATGGTCTCGGGGTCCAGAATCTCCAGAATATAGTAGTCGGCCCAGTAATGGATGCCCTGGTGCGCGGAGCATTCCAGGCCCGCGCCGGGACCGTACAGCTCGGTCATGCCGCTGATGTCGAAGCTGCCGTCGAGGCCGAGCAGCTCCTCGAAGCGGGCGCGCATCTTGGGCGAGTGGGCTTCGGCCCCGAAGATGGCCCGCTTCAGGCCGATCTTGTCGCGCAGGCCGCGGCGCTCGACTTCCTCGGCCAATAGCAGGGCCATGGAGGCGGTGCTGCAGATGGTCGAGGGCCTGAGATCCGTGAGCAGCTGCAACTGGATGTCCATCAGGCCTGGACCCACGGGCACGGCCATGGCCCCGAAATGCTCGCAGCCGAGCTGGAAGCCCGCCCCAGCCGTCCACAGGCCGTAACCCACGCAGATCTGCACGCGGTCCATGGGCGTGCAGCCGGCCAGCTCGAAGCAGCGGGCCATCATGTCCTTCCAGTCGTCGATATCCTTTTGAGTATAGGCCAGGATCTTGCGCTTGCCCGTGGTGCCGCTGGAGCCATGGATGCGCACGACCCGTTCCTCGGGCACGGACAGAAGCGGCAGGGGATAGCCGTCGCGCAGATCCTCCACGGAGCAGAAGGGCAGTCGCCGCAGGTCGTCCAGGCTTTTCAGATCACCGGGCTCGAAGCCCACTTCGCGCAGGCGCGCATGGTAGGCCTCGCTGCCCCGGAAGGCGTGCTCCAGAGTCCAGCGCAGGCCGTCGAGCTGCCGCGCGGCCAGTTCGTCGGCCGAGATGTTCGGGATGAAGGCTTGTTTCGCCATTGATCTGCTCCGCGCGCGGCGCATGGAAGCGCCGGATGATCGGTAAAGCAATAGGGACATGGATGCGACGGCGCACGATACGGCATGCGGCGGGCAAGGACAATACCCGCGCATTATGGCCTTCATGGATCAAGATCTTCCAGCCCACCTGAAACGCGTTGGATTTCTCAACGTGAGGCGGCCTAGGCAAGGGTTATGACAGGCCGCCGCAGAATCCAGGCCAGGGTGCTGCTATTGGTAAACAGCAAGCCAAATCTTGATACGTAGCGGCTGGCCGAGGCGAGGGACGCAAGTCGAATGCGCAAGTCTAGCCGCCGACGCGCAAATACTCCGTAAGTCCCATATTCCGGTAGATCTGCCGCATTGTCTTGGCCTGGACATACATCCCGGCGTGGATGGGGAAGTCTTCGAGTCGAGCCTGGTCCTTGCGGCTGACATCGAGCGTAAAGCGGCCCACACCCCATTCATAGTCGAGGAGCGGATAGGGCACGAGGTGGGCCGGCTGCTCAAGCCGATCTCCAGGAGATCGCACGTCTACGAGCCTGATGAGGCCGCCTGTCAGGTCCAGGTATAGTTTATCGACATAGCCCAGGAGCGCCCCCTTCCGGGACATGACCGGCGTGTTGATAAGGCGCGTGAGCTGGAGCATGCTCAACCGCTCGCCGGCGTCCTTGTCCGTCCCGGCAACCTCCGAGTACGCCTTGCGGGTCTCCTGCGCGTGGTTCGGCAGGGCATAGGATTCGTACAGGGATGCGAGTTCCGCTTCGTCGAACACCTGCCACTTGTCTTCATCGTACTCCACGATATCGCCGCCCTCGTCCGAACCGATGCCCCTGGCCACGAAAGTCTTCTGCTTGGGCTCGAATTCGACCCTGGCCCAGGGGATGGGCGCGATGACGTTCTTCTCCACAAGACCCATGAAGCCACTGAAGGAGAGCAAAACGAAGCCGATGTGGCCCGTGGCCGGGTCGACCATGAGATCCACGATTTCACCGGTGCGGTCCTTGGATGGAATGCTGACCGCGCGGTTTAGCACGGCCTGGCCCTGCACGAGGAGCTCGGGCAATATCTCGGTTTGCTGGCCCTGGGCTGCGAGCGGGTCTCTTGCGTATGCGAGAAGCATCACCGCAGAGATGAACAGGAAGACAGCGCGCATGGCGTACCTCCTTGCCCCCGTCTTGTTACAGGAAACACCGCGCCCCCTGTTGGCTGTTCGGCTGATGTTAGCCCATACCGGAGCTTAGGGAACATGGAAAAGAGAAGTGAGAACTAAAATAAATGCATGCGAATGACTTAATCATGCGATTGACTAATCGAATTGGCTGCTTTAATGAGTATGGATAGTGCGACAGCGAACGGTTGTGGCGGCAACCCGCCGAAATGGATTAGGAACAAAATGATCAGAGCGGTCGAAAGGGATAGCCATGACACATAAGACCGGCAAAACGGATCGTAAGGAGGCCGATGCCCGCGAGCGGCTCATCGAGGCCGGCATCGACGTCTTCGGGCAGCATGGGTTCGAGGGCGCGAGCACGCGCAGGCTGGCGGCCGAGGCTGGCGTGAACATCGCGGCTATTCCATACTATTACGGCAGCAAGGAAGGCCTGTACAAAGCCGTGGTCGAGGAGATCGTGCAGCGCGTGCGCGAGCGACTGGCCCCGGAGATCGCCTCTGCCAATGACTTGGCCATGCGCGAGGACGCCACCGAGGGCGAATTGATAGCCGAACTGCAGCGGCTGCTTACGGCCATGGCCCTCACGATAATCGGCTCGCCCGAGGCCAAACGCTGGGCGCGCATCGTCCTGCAGGAACAGATCAAGCCCAGTGAAGCCTTTGAAATCCTGTTTCAGGGGTTTTTCAAGCGCATGCTCGGCGCATGCGGCACACTGCTGTCCCGACTCACGCGCCTGTCCGCTGAAAGCGAGGAATTGATTTTCCTGGCCCAGGCCATCCTCGGCCAAGTGCTCATTTTCCGCATCGGTGAAACCGCATTGCTGCGCAGGTTGGACCGCGAACAGCTGACGCCCGGGCAGGTGTCCAAGCTGGCAGGGCTCATAGCGGTCAATGTGGAAGCCATCACACGCAACGCCATCGGCATGGCGGCAGGACAGAAGGGGAAGGCGAAGCCATGAACAAGAAGCGGCTGATCATCCTGCTCATCCTGCTGCTCGTGGCTGGCAGCCTGGCCTGGTACTTCTTGCTGCGCGGCGAGGCGAACCAGAACGGCGAAATCACGCTCTACGGCAACGTGGACATCCGCCAGGTGGATCTGGGTTTCCGCGTCTCCGGCCGCATCGAGACCATGCGCTATGAGGAAGGCGACGAGGTGCGCGCGGGCGACCTCCTGGCCGTGCTTAACAAGAGGCCCCTGGAGGACGAGGTTCGGTTGGCCAGGGCCCAGGTGGAGGTGGCCGAGGCCGAGCTGCTCAAGCTGGAGACCGGCACGCGGCCCCAGGAAATCGCCCAGGCCCAGGCGCAGGTGGAGGAGCGCGAGACCACCCTGCGTAACGCCGAACGCTACTTCCAGCGCCAGAAGGATCTGCACGATACCGGAGCCGTGTCCAAACAAGCCTATGACGACGCAATGGCTCGCCGCAACGAGGCCAAAGCAAGGCTGCAGTCCGCCCGCGAGGGGTTGCGCCTGGCTCAGGAGGGGTTTCGCGAGGAGGATGTGCTGCAGGGCAGGGCCAATCTGCGCGCGGCCAAGGCCCGGCTGGCCGAAGCCCTCACGCGCCTGGACGACGCGGATCTGTACGCGCCGTCGGACGGCGTGATTCTGACCCGCGTTCGCGAGCCGGGTACCGTGGTCGCCGCCGGCTCCATCGCCTACACGCTCTCGCTTCACGAGCCGGTCTGGGTGCGCGCCTATGTGCCCGAGCCGCAACTCGGCCGGGTTTATCCTGGCCTACCCGTGCAGGTGTACACCGACACCAGCCCAAACACTCCCTACGAAGGCCAGGTCGGCTTCGTCTCGCCCCAGGCCGAGTTCACGCCCAAGTCCGTGGAGACAACCAGTCTGCGCACGGACCTCGTGTACAGGATCCGCGTGATCGTGGCGAATCCGGACAAAGGCTTGCGGCAGGGCATGCCCGTGACTGTCGTGGCGCGCCCCGCTCAGGATGGAAAACAGGATAAGGGGCAGGAGCAAGTGCAGGCCAACGCCCGGAAGAGCGAGGAATAGGGCGTGGCGCGCAGTGACGAACCGCTGGCCCGCGCCGACGGCGTGCTCAAGCGCTTCGGGCCAAGCCGGCCGGCCCTGGATCATGTCTCGGCCGAGGTGCCGCCCGGCATGATCGTGGGCCTGGTCGGGCCGGACGGCGCGGGCAAGACCACGCTGCTGCGGCTCATGGCCGGCCTGCTGCGGCCCGACAAGGGCAGCGTCATGGCCCTGGGCTTCGACACCAGCCGTGAGCCCGAAGCCGTGCACGCGCGCATCGGCTACATGCCCCAGAAGTTCGGCCTGTACGAGGACCTGTCGGTCATGGAGAACCTGCGTTTGTACGCCGACCTGCGTGGGCTGCCCAAAACCGAGCGCGCCGGGACCTTCGAGCGGCTTTTGTCCTTTACGGACCTGGCCCGCTTCACCTCGCGCCTGGCCGGGCGGCTGTCGGGCGGCATGAAGCAGAAGCTCGGCCTGGCCTGCGCCATGATCCGCAAGCCCGCCCTGCTGCTCCTGGACGAGCCCAGCGTGGGTGTGGACCCCATCTCGCGCCGCGAGCTGTGGCGCATGGTCCAGGATCTCAAGGCCGACGGCATCGGCGTGGTCTGGTCCACGTCATACCTGGACGAAGCCGAGGCCTGCGACCTCGTGTTGCTGCTCAACGAAGGCAAGCTGCTCTTCTCCGGCGAGCCGCATGAGCTAACGGGCCGGGTGGCCGGCCGGGTCTTCCAGGTGCGCGGCATCGAGGGCCGGCGCAGGCAGGTGCTGCGGGCGGCCCTGGAGCAGCAGGGCGTCATCGACGGCGTGATCCAGGGCGAGAGCGTGCGCGTCGTGCTTGCCGAAGGCGCGCGGCGGCCCGATCCGCAAGGGTTCGGCGCGGGCGGGTCCAGCCGGCTGGATGAGGTGCGCCCACGTTTCGAGGACGCCTTCCTGGACATCCTGGGCGGCGTGCCCGGCGGGGTTTCCTCCCTGGCCGAGAGCATGTCCCTGGTGCAGGGCGACGGCCGGGCCGTCATCGAGGCCAAGGGCCTGACAAAGATGTTCGGGGATTTCGCGGCTGCCAAGGATGTGAGCTTCGCCATCCGGCGCGGAGAAATTTTCGGCCTGCTGGGTCCCAACGGCGCGGGCAAGTCCACGACCTTCAAGATGATGTGCGGTCTGCTCAAGCCAACGCGCGGCCAGGCCCTGGTGGACGGCCTGGACCTGCAGGCCGCGCCCGGCGAGGCCCGCGCGCGCATCGGCTACATGGCCCAGAAGTTTTCCCTTTACGGCAACCTGAGCGTGCGCCAGAACCTGGACTTTTTCTCAGGGGTCTATGGCCTGGCGGGCGGCCGCCAGCGCGAGGTCGTGGAGCGCATGATCGGCATCTTCGGCCTGAAGCCTCACCTGGCGACATCGGCCGACGAGCTGCCCCTGGGTTTCAAGCAGCGCCTGGCTCTGTCATGCGCCGTGATGCACGAGCCCGTGGTGCTCTTCCTGGATGAGCCTACCTCGGGCGTCGACCCGCTCACGCGCCGCGAGTTCTGGACGCACATCAACGGCATCGTGGAGAAGGGCGTCACGGTCATGGTCACCACGCACTTCATGGACGAGGCCGAGTACTGCGACCGCATCGGACTGGTCTATCGCGGGCAGGTCATCGCTACGGGCTCGCCCGACGAGCTCAAGACCTCGGTGCGTTCCGAGGAACTGCCCGACCCGGCCATGGAGGACGCCTTCATCGCCCTGGTGCAGTCGCACGACATGCGGGAGGAGGCGGCCTGATGGGTTCGCGAATGAGTACGGCACAGCCGGGCGCTCTGCGCAGGCTGCGTGCGCTCATGATCAAGGAGTCCCTGCAGATCGTGCGCGATCCGAGCAGCATCCTCATCGCCTTCGTGCTGCCGCCCATCCTGCTCTTCCTCAACGGCTTCGCCCTGTCCCTGGATGTGGAGCAGCTGCGCGTGGGGCTGGTGCTGGAGGACGATTCGCCCGAGGCGCGCGACTTCGCCGACGCCTTCCGCGCCTCGCGCTTCTTCGAGGTGCACATGGCCAAGGACCGCCGCGAGTTGGAGGACGATCTCCTGCGCGGCAGCCTGCGCGGCTTGATCATAGTGCCGGAGACCTTTGCCCAGGATCTGGCCCAGGCCACCCAGGCCGCCCCTGTGCAGGTCATCACCGACGGCAGCGAGCCCAACACTGCCAACTTCGTGCAGAACTACGTGCAGGGGCTGTGGGCCAATTGGCTGACCCAGTGGGCCAGGGATCAGGGTCAGCCGTTGTCCGAGCCGACGCGGCTCGTGCCGCGTATGTGGTACAACGAGGAGCTGATCAGCCGCTATTTCCTGGTGCCCGGCACCATCGGCACGGTGCTCACGCTCATAGGCACGCTGCTCACGGCCCTGGTGGTGGCCCGCGAGTGGGAGCGCGGCACCATGGAGGCCATGATGGCCACGCCCGTGGGCCGCCTGGAGCTGCTGCTGGGCAAGCTGCTGCCCTATTACCTGCTGGGGCTGGGCTCGCTGACCTTCTGCTGGGTCATCACCGTGACCCTGTTCGGTGTGCCGTTTCGCGGCTCGCTCGCGGCCCTGTATCTGGTCTCCTCGGTCTTCCTCGTCTCGGCCCTGGCCCTGGGGTTGTTCATCTCTACCGTGTCGCGCAACCAGTTCGTGGCCTCGCAGGCCGCGCTGCTGGCCGGCTACCTGCCCGCCTTCCTGCTCTCGGGCTTCGTGTTCGAGATCGCCAGCATGCCCACGCCCATCCGCATCCTGACTTACGCGGTATCGGCGAGCTATTTCGTGCCCTGCCTGCAGACGCTCTTCCTGGTGGGCGACGTGTGGGAGGTTCTGTTGCCGAACATGGCCGGCATGGCCATCATCGCGGCCGTACTGCTGTTCATAACCCTGCGCAAGACCGTGAAGAGGCTCGACTGACCATGCTGGCGTCCCTGCATCGCGTGCGCGCGCTCATCATCAAGGAGATCCTGGCCCTGGTGCGCGACAAGCGCAGCCGCATCGTGCTCATCGCCCCGCCGACCATCCAACTGCTGGTCTTCTCCTTCGCGGCCTCGCTGGAGGTGCGCAACGTGAGCCTGGCCGTGCTCAACCAGGACACGGGAGCCTGGTCCACGGAGCTGGTGCAGCGCTTCGCCGGCTCCAGAACCTTCGACGACCTGCGCTTTCTGCGCGGCCAGCAGGAGATCGTCGAGGTCATGGACAGCCGCGAGGTTCTGGTCGTGTTGCATATCCCCCAGGATTTCTCGCGCGACATCGCCGCGGGCCGCACCGGAGAGGTGCAGGTCATCCTGGACGGCCGCCGCTCCAACTCGGCTCAGATCGTCCAGGGCTACATCGCGCGCATCCTGGACAGCTTCAATCGCGACGTGGCCGTGCGCTACGGCCTGCCCGAACCGCCGTCCACCCTGGTCGTGCGCAACTGGTTCAACCCCAATCTGAACAACACCTGGTTCACGGTGCCCAACCTGGTGGGCATCCTGAGCACGGTCATCGGCCTGGTGGTCACCTCGCTGTCCGTGGCCCGCGAGCGTGAGCTGGGCACTTTCGACCAGTTGCTGGTAACTCCGCTTTCCACCCGCGAGATTCTGGCCGGCAAGACCATCCCGGCGCTCATCCTGGCCCTACTCGAAGGCACGCTCATCGTCACCGTGGCCGTGGTGGGCTTCCGCATTCCCCTGCACGGGTCGCTGTTGGCCCTGTACATGAGCATGGCCGTGTTCCTGTCCTCCATCGTCGGCGTTGGGCTGTTCATCTCATCCGTGGCCAAGACGCAGCAGCAGGCCATTCTCGGCGCGTTCACTTTCCTGGTGCCGGCCGTGGCCCTGTCGGGCTTCGCCACGCCCGTGGAGAACATGCCCGAGTGGTTGCAATACCTGTCCCTGGGCAACCCGCTGCGCTACTTCCTGGTTGTCGTGAAGGGCGTGTTCCTCAAGGCCATGCCCGTGCATATGGTTTGGGAGCAGACCTGGCCCATGGCGGTGATCGCCGTGGCCAACATGGCCGGAGCGGCGTGGTTTTTCCGGAGAAGGCTGGAGTAGGGCAGGCAGGTAAAAAGCAAGGGAGGGCATCGCCCTCCCTTATTCGTTGTGATCCTTACGGCACCATCGGCGCTAGATTCAGCCCCATGTTCTCGGGCAGGCCGAGCATGAGATTGGCGTTGGCCAGGGCTTGGCCGGACGCGCCGCGGCAGAGGTTGTCGATGGCCGAGAGGATGATCAGCCGTCCGGTGCGCGGGTCGGTCACCAGGCCGATGTCGCAGAACATGGTTCCGCGCACGAAACGGGTCTCGGGCAATGCGCCGGCCGGCAGCAGGCGCACCCAGGCTTCGCCCGCGTAGTGCTTCTCATAGGCCGCGCGTACGGCGGCCGGGTCCACGCCCTTCTTGAGCCGCGTGTAGATCGTGGACAGGATGCCCCGGTTGATGGGCAGCAGGTGCGTGTTGAAGGACAGCAGGATGTCCTGGCCTGCGATGCGCGAGACTTCCTGCTCGATCTCGGGCGTGTGGCGGTGCTTGCCCAGGTTGTAAGCCCTGAAGGTGTCGGACACCTCGCAGAACAGCGAGCCCAGGCTGGCTTTGCGGCCCGCGCCCGTAGCTCCGGACTTGGCGTCGATGACGATGTCGTCCGTCTCGACCAGACCTTCGGCCAGGGCCGGGTACAGGGCCAGGATGGACGAGGTTGGGTAACAGCCTGGGTTGGCAACCAGCCGCGCCTTGCGCACGTCCTCGCGGTACAGCTCCACGAGGCCGTAGACCGCCTGGGGCAGGATGTCCGTGCGCGAGTGCTCGTGCTTGTACCAGGTCTGGTACACGGCCGGATCGCGCAGGCGGAAATCGGCGGACAGGTCCACCACGCGCGCGCCGGCGTCCAGGAGCTGACCGGCCATGTCCATGGCGGTCGCGTGCGGCACGGCCAGGAAGACGATGTCGCAGTTCTCGCGCAGGTCCGCGATGTCGGGCTGGGTAATGGTCAAACCAGCGAGCTTTGTGCCCTGCAGGAAGGGATAGATGGCGGACAGGGGCTTGCCAGCCTCGGAACGGGAGGTGGCCCGCACCAGTTCGATGCCCTCGTGCCCGGCCAGGAGCCGGGTCAATTCCATGCCCGTGTAGCCGGTCACGCCCACGAGGCCGGCCCGTTTCGTCGCGTTCATGTCTCGCTCCGCTGGTGAAATTGAAAAGGAAAACGCCGCCCGCTTGCGGGCGGCGCATGGCGTCCGTTAAAGCTCGCCCGATACGGCGCTGCGCCGACTACTTGCGCTTGGCGCAGTACTTCACGCGCAGCTCGTAGAGGATGTCGGCCAAAAGCCGTTCTTCCTCGGGCTCCAGGCACTTGGATGTCTTATCTTTCAGCATGGCCAATATGTCGATGGTATGCTTGGCCATGTCCAGATTCTCGACCGTGCGGCCCGATTCCGGGTCCGGCACCTCGCCCAACTGCACGAGCCCCGACGAGCACAGGGAGAGAATGAACGTGGAGAAGGTCACTTGCGGCATGTGCACGTGAGAGCCCTGCTTGCCGCACGTGCAACTGGAGGTGGTTTCGCTGGCCATGGAAACTCCTTGGCGTGTTCCGGTGCCGGCCGAGCCGGCGGTTGTCGGCGGTGCTGTCCGCCGTTTGCGTCACGACAACCGCGCGTCTTCCATTATGGAAGCGGCGGCTCTTCCGTAAGGCCCTTGGTGTAGGCGGCCAGGGCCTGCTCCAGATAATCGGGCGCGGCCATGCGCACACCCTGGGCCTGCAACGCGCTGGCCAAGGCGAAGAGCCCGGCGGCCAGATCTCCGAAGTCCACGTAGCCCATGTGGCCCACGCGGACCATGTAGTTCTTCATGTGCCCCT
This sequence comes from Desulfocurvibacter africanus subsp. africanus DSM 2603, assembly GCF_000422545.1. Classification (NCBI taxonomy): domain Bacteria; kingdom Pseudomonadati; phylum Thermodesulfobacteriota; class Desulfovibrionia; order Desulfovibrionales; family Desulfovibrionaceae; genus Desulfocurvibacter; species Desulfocurvibacter africanus. Next base: position 98,196 of record NZ_AULZ01000001.1, on the reverse strand, counting down.
GCCCGCCGGCCATGATCACGTTGTGCTCCTTGGCCGCGGCGGCCAGCACCTTGGAGCTGTCCACGCCCTTGGGCATGGCCAGGGCGGTCAGGCCCCAGGTGTAGTGCTCGGCCGCGTAGAGCGGCAGGCCCATGGCTGCGATGCCGACCCGCGCCATGCGGGTCAGCGCCCACTGCTTGCGATATAGGGCCGCCAATCCAGGCGTCAAGAGCAGCTCCAGGGCCACATCCAGTCCGACCATGAGGCCGACGGCCGATGTGAAGCGCGTCTGCTGCTTGTCGCAGGCCGCGCGCTCCTCCTTGAGATCGAAATAATAACAACCCGGCGTGACGTTTTCGGCCTTGCGCCAGGCTTTTTCGGACAGGGCGGCGAAGGCCAGGCCAGGCGGGAGCATGAGTCCCTTTTGCGAGCCTGTCACCAGGCAGTCCATGCCCCATTCGTCCAGCGGGCAGGGCGACACGCCCACGGCCGAGATGCCGTCGGCCAGCAGCAGGGTGTCCGTGTCGCGCGTGAGCTTGGCCAGTTCGCGCAGCGGGTGCAGCACGCCCGTGGAGGTCTCGGAGACCTGCACGAGCAAGCCCGCGTAGCCGCCCTTAGCCTTGCCTGCGGCCAACTCTTCGGCCACGCGCGCCGGGTCCACGGCAGTGCCCCACTCGAAGGACATGCGCGTGACCTGCAGGCCGCGATGCTCGGCTATCTCCACCCAGCGCTCGCCGAACTTGCCGGCCTCGGCCACGATGACCCGCTCGCCGGGCGAAAAGAGGTTAGACACGGCCGCGGCCATGGCCCCGGAACCCGAGCAGGACAGGGACAGCACCGGCTGCTGCGTGCCGAACAGCACGCGCAGGCCCTCCTGCACGCGGGCCATGATTTCTTTGAAGGCCGGCTTGCGGTGGTGGATCATGTCACGGGCCATGGCCAGGCGGACTTCCTCGGGCATGGGCGTGGGGCCGGGCGTGAGCAGTCGCAATCTATTCAGCATGGGATTCATGGTTTCCTCGATTGTTCGTCAAAAAATGAAAATATCACTCGTTCTTGCCACGGGCAAGATGGGTAATGATCGGGACGGCGCGTTGTCGGAAGTCTGAGCGAGCACGATCACCTCCATGCCGTCGATGGTCCACTTCGGGCTGCACACAGAAAATGCAAACTCAAGTTTCCATGTTGTTAATGAAAGTTATCACATTCACATAAAGCCATGTCCAAGCAGTTTATGGGCTTGCATGTTGGTTAAACAGGATTTTCATCCGTTTGCCACCAAATCTAGCTTCGTTCGCCTGCATACGTGGGTTGACGAAGGGCCAACATATTAAACGATTAGTCAGCGCCGGGCCGCGTCCACTATGGTTATTGTAAGCTTGGCATGATGTCTGCTTACCAATAAAAATCAAACATATGCATTTTGTTGAATATAATCTGGGAGGTAAAGAGGATGAAAATCTCTAGACGTAAGGCTTTGGGAATCGTTGGATGCACTGTTGTAGGTGGCACCATGGCCGCAACGATGGGCACCAGCTTGGCATTCACGCAGAAGGACAAGGAGTTTTCCTGGACGCCGCATAAGCTGGACCCGGCTGAAAGCGCTCTGGTTGGCTACAATGGTTATTACTACAAAGGCCTCGGATGCTGCTACGGCGCTTTCTATGGCATTGTAGGAATCATGGGCGAGCGTTATGGAGCGCCCTATAGCCAGTTCCCCTTCAGCATGATGGAAGTGGGCAAGAGCGGCATCTCCGAGTGGGGCACCATCTGCGGCGCGCTGCTCGGCGCGGCCAGCGCCTTCGCCCTGTTCTGGGGCCGCGAGGAACGTGATCCGATGGTCACGGAGCTCTTCCGCTGGTACCAGCAGGCCGCCTTCCCCATTTTCGAGCCGAGCGAAGCCACGAACCCCAAGGGCGTGAAGGGCCCGATCCCCACCTCGGTCAGCGGCTCCCCGCTGTGCCACATTTCCGTTAGCAAGTGGTGCTACGAGACCAAGATCGAGGCAGGCAGCAAGGAGCGCGGCGAGCGTTGCGCCCGCCTCACCGCCGACGTGACCGCGAAGGCCATCGAGATCATGAACGCCAAGATCGACGGCAAGTTCGCTGCCCTCTACGGCTCGACCGACGCTGAGAAGTCCTGCGTGGAATGCCACGGCAAGGGCAAGGAAGCGGCTTACAACAAGACCAAGATGGACTGCACGCCCTGTCACTCCGGCAGCGAGCACTCCACGAACAAGTTCAAGGACCATCCCTAGTTCCCAGATAAGCCTCTGCCCAGCCTCACCCTTGGCCCGGAAGCGCACATGCGTTTCCGGGCCTTTGCTTTTTGCCGCTTGGTAAGTGTATAATGCCAGCAGGCATAGCAGGAGGTCAGCCATGCGCGGGAACATTGCCGATTTCCGGCAAGCGGACTCCGTTTACCCCTTCGATATCACCTCGTCTCAGGCCCCGGCCTTTATCAAGGCTCCCAGGCGGGAGATGGCGGCTGCATGCCTTGAGCGGATCGAGCGGCTTACAGTCAGTCGGAGAGCGTTGCCCGGCATGGCGATGCGCCGGCCTGTAACCCCAATCGAGCATGGAGTTTGATCATGCGCGTCTGGCGTTTGTTCAGGATGGTCGAGGCAGACTCGGCACTGACCGGCCTGGGTGAGGAGATCGTGGGCGGCCGCTGGAACTCCCCTGGCAGACCGGTTGTTTACGCTGCGGGCAATCTCTCGCTGGCTGTGCTGGAGATCATGGCCAATGTCGATTACGTCACGCTGCAAAGAGACGGCTATTGCTACTGCTCGCTGGATTTCCCCGAGGAGATCGTCGGCCGAGTCTCAATCGAGGAATTGCCAGAGGACTGGCGCACGCCCCAGCATCCATGCCTGAAGGACGTCGGCGACCGCTGGCTGGCGGAAGGCAGGACAGCGGTGCTGGAGGTGCCGAGCGCTGTCGTGCCGATCGAAATGAACTATCTGCTGAACCCGGAGCATGAAGCGTATGCCATAGTCGCAGCAGGAGAGGCTGTGCGGTTCGAATTTGATGGAAGGCTGGTCCAGTGTAAGTAGATTTGGGCTGCGTTGCGTTTCTAGAGTGGGCGAAGGGTCGGAAAGGCATGTGGCTGTAAGGCTAAGTAGTCAATTGGGTTTGTCTTATGATTTTTGCTGGGAGAGGGAGGGCCGTGCTTGTCCCCGAGGTCTTCGGTCGAGGATCAAGCACAGCGTCGGCATAACGACAATCCAGGTATTTGCTCTGAAAGAGCGTGGCGAGCAGACTATATTAATGCGCCTCCGCCCAATTCCTCCCCACTCCCATATCCACCACCAACGGCACACTCAATTCCACGATCCCGGCCATGATCTCTTTCATCCTAGCTCCGGCCTCCTGCGCCGTCGCTTCCGGAGTTTCCAGCAGCAGTTCGTCATGCACCTGCAATATCAGCCGTCCGCCCAGCTCTCGTATCCTCTCGTCCGCATGCGCGCGGATCATGGCTAGCTTAATAATATCCGCCGCGCTGCCCTGGATGCGCGTGTTGATGGCCTGTCGCACGGCCTGGGCTTTCAGGTTGTCGTTGCGTGAGTGGATGTCGGGCAGCAGCCGCCTGCGGCCGAGCATGGTCACCACGGAGCCGTTTTGTTCGGCTTCCTTCACGATGGAGTCGTAGAACTCCTTGAGTTTACTCAGACCCACGAAATAGCGTTCGATGAACTCCTTGGCCTGGGCCAGGGCGATGCCCAGCTCGGCCGCAAGCTTTTGCGGACCCATTCCGTAGAGCAGGCCGAAGTTGATGGTTTTGGCCGAGCGGCGTTCGTCGGGCGCGACCTGTCCCGCGTCCTTGTCGAAGATGAGCCCGGCCGTTCGCGCGTGGATGTCCTGGCCGTGGCGGAAGGCTTCCAGCAGCGTGGGGTCCTGGGACATGTGCGCCAGTACGCGCAGCTCGATCTGCGAGTAGTCGGCCGCCGCCAGCAGGCAGCCAGGCCCGGCCGTGAAGCAGGCGCGCATGCGCGTGCCCTGCGGCCCGCGTATGGGGATGTTCTGCAGGTTGGGCGCGCTGGAGGACAAACGGCCCGTGGCCGTGGCCAATTGATTGAAGGTCGTGTGGATGCGTCCCTGCTCGTCGGCCAGTTTGGGCAGCGGCTCCAGATAGGTGGAGCGCAGCTTCTCCAGCATGCGGAATTCCAGGATGTCCGCCACCACCGGATGCTCGTTGCGCAGCTTTTCCAGCACCGGGTTGGCCGTGGACTGCGCGCCGCCGGGCGTCTTGCCCTTGGCCTTCAGGCCCAGGCGGTCGAACAGGAGCTGGGCGAGCTGCTGGTTCGAGCGGATGTTGAAAGGCATCTCGGCCACTGCGTGGATGCGCGTGGTCAGCTCGCCGATCTGCGCGTTGACCTCGGACAGGAATGATTCGAAGGCGGCCTTGTCGATGGCGATGCCGGCCTGCTCCATGGCCACCAGCACCGGGACGAGCGGCATCTCCAGGTCGCGCAGGAGCTCGGTCAGGTTCGCGGCGGCCAGCCGCTTGGCCAGCACGTCGTGCAGGGCCTTGGCGGCCAGTCCGTTAGCCTGCGGGTGCACGGCCTCGGCGTCGGGGTCCAGGGCCAGGCTGTCGCGCAACCGCTGCCAGTCGTAGCTGCGCTCCTCGGGATTCAGCAGGTAGGCTGCCAGCCCCAGGTCGAACCATCGGTCCAGGGGCAGGCAGAACCAGTCCTCCGAGGCATGCAGCAGATCCTTCAGGGACGGCGTGGCCACGGATGCGGCCTCGCGCAGGGCCTCGCACAGGTCGCGGACGTTGCCGGTCCAGCGCAGCTCCTCGTGACCGATGCCCAGCAGGATCGCGCCGTCGATCATCACCAAGCCTACGTCGCGGCCCTGGCGTCCAGGCAGCAGGAAGGCCTGATCCGCCTCGCGCACGGGCAGGGGCGGCGCGGCAGGGGTTTCGGCTTCGGCTGGGGCGATGGCGGCATTCGCGCTGGGGCTGAACAGGGAGAGCTGCGCGTTGATGGGTTCGGTGGGCGCGGCTGGCGCGGCCACGGCCGGTTCGGCGCGCGTGGGTTGGGGCAGTTCGCGCGGCAGGGAGCGGAACTCGTACTCGGCCAGGAAGTCCTGGACCTGCTTCCAGTCCGGCTCGCGCCAGGTCAGCTCATTGAGGCCGAGAGTGGCGCAGAAGTCCGTGCGCAGGCGGGTCAGCTGGCGGTAGGTGTAGGCGTCCTTGATGTGCTCGCGCAGCTTGGCCTGCAAGGTTTTGGGCAGTTCGTCCAGGTGGGCCTCGATCTCCTCCAGCGTGCGGTGTTCGGCCATGATCTTGGTCGCGGTCTTGGGGCCGATGCCCGGCACGCCGGGGATGTTGTCGCTGGAATCGCCGATCAGGGCCTGGTAGTCGGGCCAATGGCCGGGCTCCATGCCCTGTTCCTGGCGGAAGGACTCCAGAGTGGCGAGCTTTTCGCTCTTGAGCGCCGGGTCCCAGATGAACACGCGCTCGTCCAGGCACTGATTGAGGTCCTTATCCGCGCCCATGATGACCACGGGCCGCTCGGCCTTGAGCCTGGTCACAAGGCTGGCGATGCAGTCGTCGGCCTCGCCGCCCTCGGACACGATGAGCGGGATGCCCAGCAGCTCCACGCCCCGGCGCAGGGGCGCGTTCTGCTTCAGGAGATCCTCGGGCGTGGCCGAACGCTGGGCCTTGTAGGGCTTGAACAAATCGTGGCGGAAGTTCTTGCCCGGCCCGTCCAGCACGAAAGCCAGGTGTTTCGGCCGCTCCTCGCGCAACAGCTTGATGAGCAGGCGCAGCACCACGAACAGCGCATTGGTCGGAAAGCCGTCCGAGCGGCTCATGTCCCGGAAGGCGTAGAAACCGCGATAGAAAAAGGCGCTGCCGTCGATGAGATATACAGGCTCCTGGTCGAGCTTGAGGCGTTCCTTGAGGCTCATGGGCGTCGTGATCCTTATTGTCTTAGGGCTATGGACGAAAAAAAGCCTATCTATCGACGAGCTGCGCGGGCGATGAGCCGCGCGGACTCAGGTAGCGTATGCCCCTGACGGATGGGGCGGACAAGGCAAGACCATCCCGACTCTTTTGCGAGCAGTCTCAGCAGGCGTGCGTCAGGCGGTGCGGCAGGCCGCGTCGTCTGTGGCCCGGGTCGATGCGCCCCAGCACGAAGTCGTCGGCTTGCGCGCCGTTCAGGGCCTTCAGGGGAATCTCGGCCCTGGCCGCGGCCCTGTGCCCGCCGGCCGAGCCGACATCGCCGAACAGACCCTTGGCGACCTTGCCCACGTCCTTGCCCAGACCGTCGCCGCGAAAGATGATCACCAGCTTGCCGTCATAGACGCCGGAAATGGCCGTCCAGGTCACCTCGTGCACGCGCAGGAAGAAGTCGGCCAGGATGACCAGGATGTCGGGATTGGTCACGGAGTGCATGTGCACGTGGATGCCGTTGGGCAGCATCACCAGGTTGCGGAAGGCCCAGTTGAAGTACTTGAGCCAGGACAGGTGATACTCGCTGCGCACGATCTTGCGCAGGATGGCGTGGTCGGCGAACTTGTTCAGATAGCGGAAAGCCTTGATGTCGGCGTCGATGAACTCGCGCTCGAAATCCTGGGTGTCGGACTTGATGCCGTAGAGCAACGCCGTGGCCAGCAGGCGGCTGGGCTTGATCTTGAGGTTGTACAGGTACTCGGTAAGCATGCTGGCCGTGGCCCCGTACTCGGGCTTGATCTCCACGTAGTCCGCCTCGTTGGGGCGGCCTTCCGGCACGGGGTGGTGGTCGATGACGATGGAAAAATGGAAACCCTCGAACTCGGGGTTGTGCGAAGGCTGCGAGTCCACGATGGCGTAGCGGTCGAAGCCTTCGGCCTGCTCGCGGCTGATCTCGTGGGTCGGGATGCGCAGGTACTTGATCATGGCCAGGTTGTCCGGCCGCGAGATGGTGTTGATCTGGCCAATGGCCACGGATTTGACCCGTCGCGAGATGATGCGCTTCAGCGCCATGGCAGAGGCCATGGCGTCCGGGTCGGCGTTGATCATGATGAGCCAGCGCTCGTCCTTCTTGAGCAGCGCGAGCATGCGCGGGAGCTTGTCGCCGAGTTTTCGGAAGTAGGACATCGCACCCTTTGGGCCGCTCGGCCTATTTAAGTTGCAGCGGAAGCCCGGCGGCCACCAGCCAGGCTTTGTCGGCCCGTTTGGCCACGGCCCGGTTCAATTCGCCCAAGGCTCTCACGAAGGCCCGCGTCTCGCTCGTGGCGGCAATGGGGCCGAGGCCAATCTCCGCAGAGACCAAGAATATGTCACTTTCCCCCCAGGAATCAAGGCAAGCCAGCAGCGCGCGGACATGGCCGTCCGGGTCCGGCGACTGGCGGCAGGCGAAGAGCCAGAAATCCAGGGCGTCCACCAGCACGCAGGCGTAGCGGCCCTTGGCGGCGGACAGTACGCCGGCCAGGTCCGTGCCCGCCTCGGCCACGGGGATGTCCGTGGGCCTTTCCTGCCTGTGGCGTTGTATCTGCGCGCGAAAGGCCGGGTCCAGGGCCTTGCCCGTGGCCACGAATAGCCTCGGCTCCTGCGCGGCGAGCAGATGCTCCAGGGCGAAGTCCGACTTGCCCGACTTTTCGCCGCCAAGGATCAGGGCGATCATGTCGCCGCCTTCCCGGGGCATGCGGTGCTCGTGTCCAGCAGCTCCGGCAGGATTTCTCCCAGGGCTTGCAGGGAGGAAAGCAGGTCCGATGGCCGGAAGCACTCGACCATGAGCGTCCCGTCCGGCGGCAGCAGCGTAAGGCACTGGGCCAGCACGGCCAATCCTTCGGCGTCCAATAGGGCCAGGCTTTTGTGCTCCCCGCGCGGGCCGGGAGCGTAGGCGTGGATCATGGCCACCCGGCCGGTCAGGCGCGGATCGTCCAGAATGTGCCGTTGACCAAAGGCCAGCATGTGGCCCAGGTCCAGGCAGATGGAAAAACCTGCCGACGCGATGACGGGAGCCAGCTCTGTCAGGTCCTGGCCGTCCACGTTCTCCAGCAGCACCCGCGCGGGATCAATGTCCAGATCGCGGAACAGCGCGGCCACCTCCGGCAGCAGGTCCGGGCCGGGCGGATGGAGCACGAAGCAGCGCGGCGAGAGGTAGCCGACCTTGTCTATAAGCCCGCGTATGGCCGTGGAAACTTCGTGCATGCCGGCCTGCCAGGGCAGGTCCAGGGGCAGGTGGATGTGGAAGCTCAGCCCCAGCTCCGCCAGCCATGCGGGCAGGTCGTCCAAGTCATATTCAAGGCAGGCTTTGGTTTCGAACAGGCACAGGCCGACTTCGGCCACGGGGCGTCCTGGAAGGGCGGCCAGCTTCTTGCAGTTGCCGGGCAGTGCTTCCGGCCACACGGCGGAAGGCGCGGCCAGACGCCAAGCCGCTCCGGCATCCGAGCATGCGCGTGGGCTATTTATTTTTTTTAGGAAATTGATTAAAGGCATGTGCATTCCGGTCGCGCTAGGTTTGTATTGCGGAGAACATCTCCGGGGAAGGGTGATGTATGGCTAGATTGCGACTTGCGGTGCGCCATGTGTTCAATCCATTGCATGTGTTTTGTCGCCTGCGCGATGCTGGCGTTCGTGGCCCTACGGCCATGCGCGTATGTCGTTTGTACGAGCGCTGGTTCTATAATCTCATCCTGACGCGCGCCCTTTAGTCGGCCGCGGCGTTACTCGCCTGTCCGAAGCCGGACTACGACAAGGCGCCGTCCATCCTGCATCATTATATTCCAAGAAACGTAACAGACGGTTACAATAGACTGAGCTGCTCGGCCTGGCTCACCGTGTTTGCCACGAGCCTGGACTTGCACAGGAGTTCGTCGGGCAGATGCGCCAGGAAGCGCGATACCGGCAGGCGCAGCTCCTTGCCGTACAGATCCCTGCGGCCGGAGTGGCTCAGGTGCAGCATGCGCCGGGCGCGCGTGAGTCCTACATAGAACAGCCGCCGTTCCTCAGCCTCGTCCATCCCGTTGGTCCCGCTCTGACCGCCCTGCGTGGCCTTGCCGGCCAGGAAGTCCGAGCCCGCGAAGGGCAGGATGCCATCCTCCAGGCAGGGCAGGAACACGGCCTCGAACTCCAGTCCTTTGGCCGCGTGCAGAGTCATGATTTGAACGCTCTCGGCCCGGCCGCGCACCATTTCCAGGTCCGACTGCAGATGCACCCAGTTGACCAGCCCGATCCAGCCGCCGTTGCGCTCCCATTGCTTGCTCAGTTCACGGAAAGCTTTGCTTTTCCAGAAGAAGCGATCGAACGGGCCGGATTCCTGAAGATAGGCCGACAGGGCCAGTGGGCCTTGGAAAAGAATTTTCTCGGGCAGCTCAGGAATTTTTCCAGTCTGCTCGTCCTGTTCCTCCGGGAAAACCTGATTCGGTCCGGGTGAGGCCATGCCCAGGAAACGGCAGGCCTCGGCCAAGATGAGCGCCACGCGCGGCTCGCGCCAGAAGGCTTCGGTTTCGGGCACGGAGGCCGGGATGCCCAGGCGGTCCAGGACGCGGCGCACGGGCTCGGCCAGTTGCCGGAAGCGCACCAGCACGGCGACTTGGCCGGGCGAGAGTTCGCCGCATTCGGATGCATCGGCCAAGCTGTGGCTGGACGGGCCGATGAGCGCGCGCACGCGTTCACCGATCCAGGACAGCTCGCTGGCCGCCGTTGGCGCGGCGAACAGGCGTACCTCGGCCTGGCCGGGAGCGCGCGGGGTGAGCCTGGGCGCATCGGGGAAAAGCGGGGCGGCCAGTTGCACCAGTTCGGCGCAGGATCGGTAGTTCTCTTCCAGGGCCAGCACCGAAAGCTTGGGCCACTTGGCCTTGAGGGCGGCCCGAGCGTCGGGCGCGGCCCCGCGGAAGGCGTAGATGGACTGGTTGGGGTCGCCGATGGCGAAGAAGCCGCGGCCGCCCTCGGGAGCCAGGGCCGTGACGAGCCGCAATTGCAGCGGCGTCAGGTCCTGCACCTCGTCCACCAGCACGTGCGCGTAAGGCGGCGCATAGATGGCGGCTTCGATCTGCTCGACCATGAAGAAGATCAGGTCCGTGTAATCGACAAGGTTCCAGGATTCCTTCTGTTTGCCGTAGAGCGCCAGGGCCTCGGCCAACTCGGCCGAAGGCTGCTCCATGCGCTCGCGGGCCACGCTCACGGCCTGCCAGGCCCGGCGCAGTCGGCCGCCGTAAAGTTCAGGATTGACCTCGGCGAACAGGCGCAAGGCCGATTCCTCGTCCATGAGCACCGGCGATTCGCCCCATGCCTCGCGCCAGCGGTCGAAGGCCAGGGCGTGCAGCGTGTCCGCGCGGGGCAGCTCGCCGCCCCCGGGCTTCAGGGCCGCCAGTCTTTCGCGCAGCTCGCCGGCGGCACGGCGTGTGAAGGTCACGGCCAGTATCTGCTCTGGCCGCTCGCCAGCGTCCAGCAGACGGCGCACGCGGCCCATGAGCGTCTGGGTCTTACCCGTGCCCGGTCCGGCCAGCACGAGCACGGGCCCAGGACCGGCCTGCAGGGCCTTCTTTTGTGAGGGGTTGAACTCCAGGGGCTTGGGCGAGTCCTGCGTCCTGGACGCACCATTGGGGCCAAAATTTTCGACCGGAGCATCGTCCCCGGCGGGCTCGCCTTGTCCGCTCGGCTCCAGGCCGGCCAGGAACGTGCCTTTGCGCAGTTGGCTCAGCTCGCGCGGACTGAAGACGCGGATGACGCCGAACTCGCCATCGTAACCGGGCTGGCGGATGACCGCGCCGCGCCGCATGCGCTCCACGGCCTGGCCCAGCAGCGGTTGGCAGCGCTCCAGTTCCTCGACAGGCGCGTCCTGCAACAGGCCAAGCTCCGAGCCGAAGCTGGCCACGCAGGCGGCATAGGCGGCCCTGACTTTTTTCGTGGACGGTCCGCTGCCCAGGATTTCCGAGAGGATCTCGGCCAGGGGGATCAGGGACGTGAAGCCGGGCTGGCGCGCAGGCTGTTGCGCCTGGGGCCTGTCGGCCAGCTCCATGACCCGCGAGAGCACGCCCACGGTCAGCGGTTTGCCGCACACGGGGCACAGCCCGCCGCGCGCGCGAGTTTCCGAGGGTTCCAGGACCACGTTGCAGTTGCGGTGACCGTCCAGGTGATACTTGCCTTCCTCGGGGAAGAATTCGAGCGTGCCCAGGAAGCGCGAGCCCAGTCCCTCGCCCTTGAGGGCCCGGTAGACGCTGGCGTATTCCAGCTCGCCCGAGAACAGGTTGGCCTCGCGGCCCAGCTTTTCACCTGAATGGGCGTCAGAGTTGGAGATCATGCGCAGGCGGTCCAGGGCCGAGATGTGCCAGTTCATCTCCGGGTCCGAGGATAGGCCCGTCTCCAGGGCGAAGATTTCTCCGGCGAGGTCCCCGAAGCATTCCTCCAGGGAATCGAAGCCGGATTTGGAGCCGAACAGGGAGAACCAGGGCGTCCAGACATGGGCCGGCACCAGGAAGGCCTGTGGATCGGTCTCCAGGACCATCTCCAGCAGGTGGCGCGAATCCAGGCCCAGAATGGGCCGTCCGTCCGAGACCAGATTGCCGATCTCTGCCAGCCGCCGGTTGAGGCGCTTGGCCTGCTCCAGACCCGGCATGTAGACCAGGTTGTGCACCTTGCGGACCTTGCCGCCCTTCTTGTAAATGGAGCTGATCTCGGCCTGGAGCATGAAACGCGTCTGTCCGCCGTAGCGAAAGCCGGAGATCCAGGGTATCTCGCTTTCAAGGCAAGCATGATCGCGCAGACGAAGCAGCCCGCTGCCGTCTTCCTCCAGTATTTCCTCCAACTCGGCCAGCCAGCCGGGATGGGTGAAATCGCCCGTGCCAAGCAGGGTCAGGCCCTTGACCTGGGCCCAGGCGGCCAGCTGGCGTGGGGTCAGGCTCTTGCTCGTGGCCCGCGAATGTCGGGAGTGCACGTGCAGGTCGGCCCGGAACTGACGGTCCATGATGATCTCCGCCCAAGGTTCGCTGTTTCGTATATCCGCGGAATTGTGCAATGCTTTACGGCGCAGGTCAATGGTTGCGCGTCACGGCATGCCACGATCAAGTCAGGGAATGGCAATTGTGCGGGCTTTGTGCGCCTGCCCCAGCGTCGCGGGGCGCAAGGGCGCATGCCTTGCCAGCCGCGACCTCTGCGGGTTAGGTTACGAGTTCAGGCCCATGCCGGCGCCTGGTCAGGAGAGGAGATGTCTTGAGCAAGGACAGCGTGATGCACACCCCAGGCGCAAGCCAGGCCGCATGCCCTGATGAGCAGGACCTAGCGGCCTATCTCGACGGTCGGCTTCCGCCCGAGGAGCGCGACCGGTTCAAAGCCCACCTGGACCAATGCGCGGCCTGCAGGGAAGCCGTGGCCGAACTTGGCGCTCTGCTCGGCGTCGACCTGCCCGACGCGCCCGACGAGGTGAAGGGCAGGGCCAAAAGACTGCGTAATTCCTGAGAGCGGCTCCCCGCCGCCCGATCAATCCGAGCTCAGCTGCGAAACCAGGTCGTCAAGATTGTCCTGGACGCCCTCGAGTTCAGCGAGAAGGGCTTCCAGTTTGGCGTAGCGGTTTGTCAAATCACGTTCCAGCCTATCCAGGCGGTTCTGTTCCTGCTCCATCTTCTTTTCAGTATTGGCGATGATCTCATCGTAGTTGTCCGCGATGATGGTTAGCACGCCGTTTTCGGTGCTCGTGAGTTCGGCCACCTCGGCGCTCAGGGCTGGGATCAGGCCTTGCTTCACGTGTGCGCTGGCCTCATGCGTGCCGGCGATATGCGTGTTGACCCGCAACGACAGGCCGGCCTCGGGAGTGCCCGCGGCTCCGATGATCGACCAGCCGCTGATCGTGGCCGCGTTGCCGTTGATGGTGGCCGAGACGAGCTCGCCGGTGCCACTATCGATCTCGTATTCGATGTCGTATTCGCCCGGGCTGGTGATGCCCTCGATGGCGGAGACGAAAGACACCTCGTTGGTATCGGTCGTGCCGGAGCCGTTGGCTGCGAACAATTCGGCCACGGCCTCGGGATAGGCTTCCAACGCTTTCTGCAGCACATCCTCGTCCACCTCCAGCAGGCCGAAGCTGTCGCTGTTCTGATCGGTGCAGGTGGTGATGCCGATCTGGGCCAGGGAACTGTACTTGTCGCCCAAACCGGTTTCCGAGTCGTAATAGGCGAAGCCCGGAGCCGTGGACGACACGAGATTCTTGAGGTTCTGCTCCACGATCTCGATGCCGTAGTTGCCGCTCAGGACGCGGCCAGTTTTCGATCCGCTGACGTCTACGGAGCTGTCCTCCTCCTCCTCATCATCGTCGTCGCTGGAGCTTGTCGAGTCGTCGTAGGCGTCCAGTTCCGAGATGGCCGCGCGCACCTGGTTGGTATAGTCCACGAACGCCAGGATGTTCTCCTTCATGGTATCGGTGTCCACCTTGATGTTCACCTCTATGCCGTCGGCGGACGTCGTGTCGTACAGATGCAGGGTGAGGCCTTCGACGATATCGGAGATGTGGTTCGTGTCCCGTTCGATCCACTCGTCCGCGCCCGTGGGCCAGCCGTCCACCTTGAGCTTGGCGTTGCCGGCGGTCTGGGTCTGCTCCATGTCCGCGGCGGTGAAGTCCAGGCTGCCCGTATCCTTGAAATCCAGCGTATTGTCAGCGCCCAGGTCCATGCCCTTGAACTGGATGTAGTATTCGCCGCCGTTGGAGATGAGCGTGGCCCGCACCATATCCTTGGTTTCCGGATTGCTGTTGAACTGGGTCACGAACTCGGACACGGTCGTGCCGGCGGCGACCTCCAGGGTGTATTCCTCTCCCGCGTACTCGAAGGTCAAGGTTGTGTTCGTGTCGGTGAGGGCCTCGGCCGTATCCGTGAAGCCGGTCCCGGTCACCCAGATGTCGTTGGTGGCCAGCTGGTCGACAACGACATTGTGTGAACCGGAGTCCGCATCGCTGTCGACGTCCACGCCCACCAGGCTCGCATCCGAACTTGTGGCTGCCTTGGTCAGGAATTTAGTGGAGGTGTCGAAATCGGACAAGGCGGTCTTATAAGCCAGCAGCAGGCTGTTGAGGTCGCGCAGTGCTTCGGCCTTTTCCTCCCATTCCGACTTCCAGTCATCCATCTGGTTGTAGCGGTAGCTGGCCGCCGTGAGCTGCGCCTCGATGATGGTATCCCAGTCGGTCTCGCTGCCAAGCCCGCTGATGTTGATGCTGCCGGAAGTGTATTCTGCCATGGCGTGCTCCTTGCGCGGTCTACATGTAGTCGAGCAGGCTCAACTTCAGGATTTTCGAAGAGGTGCTGAGCACCGACTGGTAAATATACTCGCTACGGGCCAGATCCACGCTGAGCTGGATCTCGTTCACGTCCTCCACGGCGCTCAGGAAGGTTTCGGCGCGATCCTTCTCCAGGGTCAGGGAGGTCTGGGCCAGTTCGACGCGGTTGATCCTGCCGCCGATCTCTCCGGCGGCGCTGGTCAACTGCTCATGGGCCGACTTCAGCTTTTCCAGCGAGTCGCCGATGGCGTCGCGCTGGTTGAACTCCATGTAGCCGATGAGCTCGCCCGCGATCTCCAGCAGGTTGCTGTCCGGGTCGCCGGCGGCCTCGCCGTTGTACAGGCCTCCGAAGATGTCCTTGCCCACGGCGTTGACGGTCACCGAGGATGTGTCCGAGATGGGCAGCTTTATATCGGCCTCATGCGGACGGACGGAAAGAATATCCCCCGAATACACGTCGCCCGAGGGAGCGGCCGTGAGTTCCACGTATCCGCCGGGCACGGCCAGCACCCCGCCCGTGGCGGTCTGGGCCGTGACCCAGGAGTGGCCGCCGTCGGTGCTGTAGGAGTAGTCCAGCGTGCCGGAGATGTTGGCGTCGCTGTCGAAACGCACGAGCACGTCGCCGGAGAAGTAGCCTTGGGCCGTGGCGCTCACCTGCGACGTGCCGGACAGACTCACCGGGGATGTGTCGTTGTCGTCGCCAAGGTACTGCGCCGCAGGCCGCACGAACAGGATGGTTCCGCTCGTGTCGTCGTCGACACCCGTGTTGGCCGAGACCACGGAACCGGCGGCCAGCCCCACCTGAACGCCGCCCAGGTCCAGCTCCGTATCGCCCGCGGCCAGCGTGGCGTCGATCCAGGTGTTGCCGCCGTCCATGGAGTAGCGGTAGGTCAGAGCGTCGGTGCCGACCGTGCCCGCGGAGGTGAACTGGACCTTGATGCTCATGGCCGACGATCCGCTGACGGATACCACGGCGTCCTGGCCCAGAGTGTCATCGTCCACCGTGGCCCACAGGCAGGTTTCAAAGGCTGGGCTGTCGGTCTTGTGCCCGGCAAGCACGTGATCGCCATTGAATTCCGTGTTGGCCAGACGCACCAGCTCCTCGTAGATCTCGCGGGCTTCCAGGGCGATCATGCTGCGCTGCTCGGCCGAAAGAGTCCCGGTGGAGGCCTGCTGAGCCAGCTCCTCCAGGCGCGTGACCAGCGTGCTGGAACTCTCGATGGCGTCGTCCACGGCGGACAGCCAGCCCTTGGCCGTGTCCAGGTTCTCCTGGCGCTGCGCGATCTCGCTGAGCAGCGTGCGCGAGGTCAGCACGTTGCGCATGCCGGACGGGTCGTCCGAGGGGCGGTTGATGCGCTTTTTCGAGGCGTTCTGCTCGCTCAGGCCGACATAGTCCGCCAGGGACTTGTTCATGTTGAGGATGGCGTTGTCGTAGATCATGGAGGTCGAGATGCGCATGAGATTATCCTCCTAATCCTTGAGCGAGAGCACGGTCTCGAACATCTCGTTGGCGGTGGTGATGAGCTTGGCCGCGGCGTCGTAGGCGTCCTGCAATCTCGTCAGGTTCACCACTTCCTCGTTGACGTTGACCCCCGCCACCGACTGCTGGCGTTCGTAGAGATCCTGGGCCAGGGCGAAGGATACCTCGAAGTTGGTCTTGGCCATGGCCTTGTCGCCGCCCACCTTGGATACCAGGGTGGCCAGGCATTCGCTCAGGGAGCCCTGCATGGACCAGTCGGTCGTGCTCAGGGTTATCTCCGTGTCGCGCAAGGCGGCCAGAGCAAGGGCCGTGGTGCCGTCGCCCTGGTTGACCTCGCCCGCGCCGTTGACGTGGGCCGAGTTCACGCGGCCGGGATTGGCCAGCAGCTCGGGGTTGACGGCGATGGACTCCAGGTCGTCGCCCGTGAAGAACGTGTTCAGCCCCAGGCCCGCCAACAGCCCTGTGGAGTCTCCGGCGGACTCGAATTCGTAGCCGTCCTCGGCCGCGAGCATGAGTCTGCCGTCGGTGATGCTGGCCGTGAGCTGGCCGGGGAAGGTGTCGTCGATGGCGTCGCGCACGTTTTCCAGGCTATGCACGCTCGGGTCGAAGGTGGAGTAGGTGTTGCCGTCCGTGGCGGTCACGCCGCTGAAGTCCACGCTGGTGATGCCCAGGGCCTCGCCCGTGTCTTCGTCGTAGAGCGCGAAGGACAGGCTGCCGCCGGTCAGCCGGTCGGCGAAGGACAGACCGCTTTCGCTCAGGGCCCGGTCCGTGTACTCGGCCTCGTAGGTGCCGAGCAGGGATTGGTGGTGAGACAGGCCCGCGCCCTGGCTGTGGGCGTAATTGACCTCCCAGATAAGCGAGGCGGCCAGGGCGTCCATGCGCTCCTGGGCCTCGCCCAGGTATTCGTCGCGCGAGGCCAGCAAACCGGCCAGGCTGCCGCCTGACAGACGGTTGGACGCGTCCTCCAGGGGGGTGACGTTGACCATGTTCGAGGTCGTCTTGACCCAGTATACGCCGGTCTTGGGCACCACGTTGAAGCGGTCGCCCGCCTCGATGTTCGTTGTGGCTGGAATGCTGGAGTCCGAGGAGTCTCCGAACCAGATGGACAGGCCGTCGACCTCCACCTGATGGTCGATATCACCGGCCGTGAAGGTCTGCACGCTGCCGTCATCGTTGCTGAGCCAGGTCTTGCCGCCGTCCGTGGAGACCTTGAAGGTCGCGGCTCCAGCCCCGCCCGACGTATCGCCCGAGGTAAGGAACTCGATCCGCAGCTCGTTGCTCGACGAGCCCTCGAAATAGACGGCTCCGTCGAAGCCCGAGGTCGTAGTGAGCGAGGCCGTGGCCCGGGGGCCCTGCACCGTGAAGGAGTAGGCCTTGGAGCCGTCCACCAGGGTCTGGCCCTCCAGGGTTTGAACCGTGATCTGACCGTCCTCCTGTTCGATGGTGCGGATGTCCACGTATTCGGCCAGATCGGTCAGCAAGGTGGAGCGCTTATCCTGCAGTCCCGCGTTTTCGGGATGGGCCACTAGGCCTTTGTTGACCTCGGCGAGCTGCCCCAGGATGTCGTTGACCTCATTGACCTGATCGCGGATCTCGGCATTCATGCGCTCTTCTTCTCTGCGCATGTCAGCGTACAGGTCGTTGAGCATGCCGGTCAGGCTCTCGGCCGTGCCGAGCAGTTCGGTGCGGTTGGCCGTGCCGCCCGGGTCCGAGGGCAGGGCCTCGAAGCCGGTCCACAGCGAGTCCAGCACCGCGGACAGCCCGTCGTCCTCCACCTGTACGAACAGTGATTCGATGGCCGTACAGTTGGATGTCACCGTAGACCAGTAGGTGCTGTCGGCGGACTGGCCCAGGTATTGGTCTTCGAGGTAGCTGTCGTAGTTGCGCCGGATGGCCTGGATGATGGAGCCGTTGCCCACCTGGCCATAGTATTTGTCGGTGGTGGTGCGCGTGGCGAAGTCCACGGTGCGGCGCGAGTAGCCCGCCACCTCGGCGTTGGCCATGTTGTTGCCGGTGACGTTGATGGCTGTCTGGTAGTTGAGCAGCGCGTTGGCGCCTATGTAGTACAGATTCGATATCATGGCTTGGGCCTCCGTGGCTCGATGCGGGAGCGCCGTCAGGCGCTCCCGCCCTAACCGCTACGAGCGCTTGAGGTTGATGACCTCGCCCATGAGCGTGTCCGTGGTGGTGATGACCTTGCCGTTGGCCTGGAAGCCGCGCTGGATGGTGATCAGGCGCACCATCTCCGTGGACATGTCCACGTTGGACTGCTCCAGGGTGGCCGAGGCGATGTCTCCGCGGCCACCGACGTTGGCCGTGCCCGTGCGGGCCATGCCCGACTCGGTGGTCTCGGAGAAGAGGTTGCCGCCTTCCTGCTTGAGGCCTTGGTAGTTGTCGAAATCCGCCACGGCCAGCACGAACAGGTCGATGATCTGGCCGTTGGAGTACTGGCCCGAGACCACGCCGTCGTCGTTGACCGAGATATCCTGCAGGAAGCCCGGCGCGTAGCCGTCCTGGGTCTGCACTGTCGAAGTGGAGGACTCGTCGTAGCTGGTGAAGGCCGTGGCCGAACGGTCGGGCGTGTCGTAGTTGGGCAGCAGGGTGAAGTCGGTGCCCACGTTAGCGGCGCTGGTCACGCCGGCAGGAATATTCCAGCCTACGTTGGTTTTATCGGACAGGCCGAAATCGATCTCGATGGGCAGTGCGTCGGCATCCGTGGTGAAGCTGGCGTTCGGCTGACCAGTGAAGTTGGCCGTCAGGGTCGGCATGCCATTGTCCGACAGCTCGGCTGGCACCCAGCTGGACAGAGCCGAAACGGTGGAGCCTGTTGCGGCGGAATCGAGCGTGAAGGCGTTCATGCCGACCATGTTGCCCGAGCCGTCGAAGGTGATGGTGCCGGTCATGAGCATGCCCGCGGACGAAGTCGTGTTGAGCTGCGTGCCGTCGGCAAGAGTCCGGCCGTCCTGCGCTGGATCACAGGTGACTACGTACTCGAAGACGCGCTTGCCGTTCGGGTCCGCAGCCATGGACGCCGCGTCCACGGGATCGAAGTAGACGGTCAAGTCGTGAGCCGTGCCGCCCTCGTCGTAGACCTTGATGGTCGTCTGGTAGGCGTAACGATCGTCGCCCAGGGGTGTCTCGGCCGTGCCGTCCCAGTTCGTGAAGAGCGAGAAGAACGGATTGGTCGGGTCCACGGAGTTGTCGTCGCTGTTCAGGTCCAGGTTGCTGGCCAAGCGTACTTTTTCGGTGGCCTTGGGCGGCGACTGGTAGCTTTCCAGGCGGATGTCTTTCAGGGAGCCCACGGTGGTGACCTTGCCGTCGGACGAGCCGTCGGCGGCCTTCCAGCCCTGGACCACGTAGCCGTTGGGGTCGGTCAGATAGCCGTTCTGGTTGAAGGTGAAGTTGCCGGCGCGGGTATAGTAGGTCGAGCCGCTGGTCTTGTTGGTGACCACGAACATTCCCTTGCCGCCCAGGGCCACGTGCGTCGATTCGGAGGAGGCTTCGTGCGGGCCCTGGGTGTAGTTGGTGTAGATGGTGCTCACGCGCGAGCCGTGGCCGACCTGGTCGAAACCGCTGGCCGTGGACAGCTGCGAGTAGAACATGTCCTCGAAGTGCACCGTGCCGCTCTTGAAGCCCAAAGTGTTGGCGTTGGCCAGGTTGTTGCCGATGACGGACATGGACTCGCTGTGGGACGTCAGGCCCGATATGGCGGTCCACATGGAATTGGAAAGACCCATGCTGGTTCTCCTTTATTAAGCCGGGCGAGCGCTACGCGTCGGCCTGGTCGTCTTGGTCGTTTTGGATGCCCCGGGTGATGCTGGTCACGTTGTCGAGGTTCACGGTGCGGCCGTCATCCAGCTTCAGGTAGATGGTGCCGTCCTGGGTGAACACGGCCTTCACCGTGCCCGTGACGCTGGTGGAGACGGAAACGGCGTCGCCGTTCTCGGCTTCGGCCGAAAAGCCGACGGAGTACGTGCCGTCGGGCACCTCTTTCCCGTTGTAGTCGAGGCCGTCCCACTGGAAATCGTGGGCGCCCGCCTGGGCTGAACCCAGAATGACCGTATCCACGATGTCGCCGTTCTCGTCGTAGATGTAGGCCGAGACCGATTCCGCGTCCGAGCCCAAGGTGTAGGTCATGGGGGAGATGCTCTCGCCGTCCTTGGCCACGGTGTAGCCGCCGGCCTCGACACCCATGCCGATGTAGCCCGCGGCCTGCGTCGCACCAAGGCTGGCCATGCCGGCGATGAGCGTGTCCATGGCCGTGGAGATGTTCGTGAGCTGCTCAAGCTGGGCGTAGCTCGTCATCTGGTCCACCATCTGGGCGTTGTCCGTGGGTTCGGTCGGGTCCTGCTGCTCCAGTTGGGCGACGAGGATCTGGAGGAAGTCGTCCTGGTCCAGGGAGGAGGACGGTTCGGCATCGGCCTCGGGCATGGTGCTGTTCAGGTAGGACGTAACGTCGATGTACATGGCTCGTTCTCCTTGGAAATATGTCGGTTCAGCGCGCGCAGGCCTGCCTGGCGCACTGGTCTTTGACGATGTTCCTGGCCGCCTGGAGGACCTCCTCGGGCGTCCCGGGAGTTTCGATCGCCAGGGCTCCCAGGATGTGGCGCAACTCGATGATCCCGGCCCGGCAACCCGCGCAGCCGGCCAGGTGACCTTCGACCTCCCGCCTCTCCCTGCCACGCAGTCGGCCGTCCAGGTAGGCGGCCAGCTCGACCAGGGGCGGGCAGGAGGTTTCCAGGCCCGGGATGCCGTCCAGCAGGCGCTTGGCGGCGAGCCTGGAGAGAACCTTTTTCAACAGTGGAGTCATGGCGTCCTCCTATTGGGCCAGCTCGCAGATCGCCGGCCGGCAGGCCATGCGGATGCGCCCCCAGGCCTCGCCTTCAAGGCTGCGCACCACTTGAGGGGCAACGCCCAGAACGTTCGCGGCCTCCTCGAAGCTCAGGCTCTCGTCGTAGAGGAGCCGCAGGACGAATTTGTGCGTGGGCTCCAGGATGTCGCCCTGGCGGTCGATGGCCTCCTCCTTGCCCGCCACGTCCACGCCCATGGCGGCGAAGATCGTCGAAAGCTGGGAGGTCGGGTAAAGGGACTGCCTGATGTGGTTGAGGGCCGCCTTTTCGGCGTATAAAGAAAGCCATGTCTCAAAACTGCACTTGCGCCCGTCAAAGCTGTTGAGAGCCTTGCAGTCGTCCATGGTAAGCTTGGTGTAGATGCCAAGACTTATTGCTTTGGCGAGATGCCGTATGTTTCCGCAGCGCCTGGAAACAAGCACTCTATATACTGACGCGTATATGTAAGGCATGAAAGCTTGCGCCAGGGCATCGCTTTTGTGCGGTTCACACGGCACTTTGAATGCTTTCAGGGAAGGGAGCAGGGATTCCATGATTCATTATCCTCCTTGATAACCTGAAGTGCTTGGCGAACCAGCATGAACATGCAGTTCTCCATCTTCACTTCTTTATACGTAGGAGGGGAGTGAGAACATCCATGGCCCTCGGAAAAATAGTTTGCACGAGCTTCGCGGCGAGCAACCGCAAGAGGGCGAGCGCGGGTTAGGCGCGGAGTCGGGTGCGAAATCAGGTATGAAGGAGAAAACTATTGGGAACTGACGGGGTCGTGGCTGGGCCGGCGGTGTGGCTCGCCGGAAAAAACTAAAGCCGGCCAGCTGTACGCTGCCCGGCTCTAATCGGCCCACGGCAATGACGGAGTAAATGCGGGAACGAGGTCCCGCTTGTGGCTACTTGGGGCTGTACAGGCCGACCACGTTGCCTTCCGAATCCAGCACGTGGGCGAAGTGGCCCATGCCTTCGCCTATCTCTGTTTTGGGAATGACCACCTTGCCGCCCGCCTTGGTGGCGCGGTCCAGACAGGCCTGCAGGTCTTCGCCGCCGTTCAGGTATACGCGCGTGCCGGCCACGCTGGGATGGTTGCCGGGATCGGCTACCAGGGCTCCCGAGGGCTGACCCTTGGCCGCGGGAAAGAAGGCCATGTTCTGGCCATCCATGCCCATGGGCTTGAGCGTGATGTCCAGCATGGCGGCATAGAAATCCATGGCCCGGCCCAGGTCCAGGACCGGAATGGAGAACCAGACCACGGGTTGCTCGCTGACGGTCATTGTGTCCGCTCCTTTGTGCTCCGAACGCGCTTGTCGAGTGATCGCGGATCCTTCAACCACTGATGGGCGAAGGCCGGCCTTACGTCAAGGTTTTCATTACCGCTCGCTGCACTTGCCTCTTCGGGGCTTTTTGACCATACATTGAGGGGATTGGCACCGAGCCGCATTGGCCGCGTTGCCCAGGAGGCCAGCGTGGATATGAAGCATTTCGTCGAAATGATCGTCATCGCCCTCGAGGCCAGCGGCATCGCCGTCATCGTCCTGGGCGCGCTGACCCTTATCTGGCGCTACGCCACGGGAATCCTGCGCGGCGTTCCGGCCAGCCATGCATACCATCTCCTGCGCCGCAACCTGGGCCGGGTCATCCTGCTGGGCCTGGAATTTCTGGTGGCAGCGGACATCATCAACACGGTCTCGGTGCAGCCCAGCTTTCGGGACCTGGGAGTGCTGGGCCTGCTCGTGATCATTCGCACCTTCCTGTCCTTCGCCCTCGAAATCGAGATCAACGGCCGTCTGCCCTGGAGGATGGGCAGCGATGCAAGCCCAGGGCTCTAAGGCCGCGTCCTTCATCTTTGGATAAGGCTCGTTAAAGCCTGCTCTGGTCTCGCGCAGCCCATAGACGTCCAAGCCCGGCCTGTCGCTTTTCGCTCATCGTGGTATGGTGAGAAGCCGATACGGTTGAGGGAGCGTGTGTATGTCCGAAGAATTGAAAAAGGAATTGGAGCGCAAGGACCGGCTGATCGATGATCTCGGAAGGCGGCTCGCCGAATGCGAGCTGCGCGAAAGCGAGCGCGGGCGCGCCGGGAAGGGCTGGTGGGGGGAGACCGCCGGAGATGGGCTGAGGATGCTGCAGGCGATCCTGGAGTTCATTCCGGAGGGTTTGGCCATCGCCGAGGGGCCTGATGCCACCATGAGCATGGTCAGCCGCTACGGCCGTGAGACTTTCGGCAAATCGCTTGAGGACATGCAAGGGTGTTCATATCAGAATCTCCTGCGGAGGGTGGCAGTCTTGAAGGCGGACGGCGTCACACCCGTAAAGAGAGAGGAATGGCCGCTCGTGCGCACCATCGCCACAGGGGAAGTGGTTGAGGAAGAGGAGCTCGTCATCCTGCGCCCGGACGGCAGCCAGGTGCCGATCCTCTGCAATGCCGGACCGATCCGTGACGAGGCCGGCAACATCAGGGGCGGAATGCTCTTTTGGGTGGACATCACCACGCAGAAGCAGTTGCGGGACAGCTTTAGGGAGAGCGAAGAACGCTTCAGGGCCATATTCGACCAGGCCGCGGTGGGCATGGCTCAAACCGCTCCCGACGGCCGCTTCCTCCGGGTCAATACCAAATATTGCGAAATGCTCGGCTACTCAAGCGAGGAGCTTGCCAATCTTTCGATTTATGACGTCATCTACCCCGAGGATCTCGAAGAGGAACGCGTCCTGATCCAGCGGCTGCTTGATGGAGACATCCCGGCCTATTCGCTGGCGCGGCGATGTTACCGGAAGAACAAAACCATCGTCTGGACGGAAGTCACCGCATCCGTGGTGCGCAAGCCGTCGGGCGAGCCGGATTACGTTATCTCCGTCAAGGTCGATATTTCGCAGCGCAGAAAGGCGGAGGAACTCCTGCTTCGGAGAGAGCAGGAGTACAGAAACCTGGCTGAGAATTCTCCCGACATCATTGCCAGGATAGGCAGAGACATGCGTTACCTGTACATCAATCCCGCCGGAGGGCGGATACGAGGGGCTCCGCCAGCGCACATAATAGGCAAGACCGTCTATCAACTGGGATATACGCATGAATTCAGTAAAAGGGCCGAGAAAAGGGTCGCACGGCTCTTCTCCACGGGCAAGGAGGAGACCTTTGAGTATGAATTGTCTTCGTCACTCACGGGGTCGAGGATCTTCCAAGCCCGTATCGTTCCCGAGCGTGACAAGCATGGCGATGTGGAGTCCGCCTTAATCATCTCCAGGGATATCACGGACCTCAAACAGATGGAGTCCGAGCTGAAAGCAGCCAAGGAGGCCGCCGAGGAAGCCAATCGGACCAAAAGCCAGTTCCTGGCCAACATGAGCCATGAGATCAGGACTCCCATGAACGGCATCATCGGCATGACCGAACTGGCTCTCGCAAGCTGCGCCAATGTCGACTGCGGCACATATCTCGGCATGGCCAGAAAATCCGCGCGGAACCTCCTCGGCATCATCAATGACATCCTGGACCTGGCCAAGATCGAGTCGGGCAAGGTCGAGATCGAAGAGTATGCATTCGATGCGCGAGCCTCGCTGGAAGCCCTTTTTGCGACAATGGCCCTGGACGCGGAAAGAAAGGGGCTGCGCTTCGACGCCCGCATCGATGCGAACGTGCCGGCTCGCCTGAAGGGAGACGAGAGGCGCTTGCTGCAGGTTTTCACCAATCTTATTGGAAACGCCGTCAAGTTCACCCTGGAGGGCGGGATAGCCGTCAAGGTGCTGGTGGCGGACCCGGTTAGCCTTGGTTTGCTGGAATCCTGCCCGGACCCGGCAGCGGTCTGCCTTTTCGCCTCCGTCAGCGACACCGGGATAGGCATTCCCGCGGACCAGATCGGAAGAATCTTCGAGAGCTTCGCGCAGGTCGGAGGCCACGCGCACCTCAAATTCGGCGGAACAGGGTTGGGCTTGTCCATCAGCAAGCGGCTTGTGGAGCTGATGGGCGGGAAGCTCTGGGTCGAGAGCGAACCCGGCAAGGGCAGCACGTTCACATTCGCGGTGATGCTTAAACCGGCGGAGGCGGCCCGGCCGGAGCCCGAGCCGCAAGTCCAGGCTGTTCCCCGGCCAAGTCTCGAGCCGCGCAAAATTCTCCTGGCCGAGGATGATCAGATCAACCAGATCCTGGCCATGAGCCTTCTTGAACGAAGAGGCCACAAGGTGACGGCCGTGGAGAACGGCAGGGAGGCCATCGAGGCCCTTCAGCGGGAGTGCTTCGATCTTGTGCTCATGGACGCCAGGATGCCGGAGATGGACGGCGAGGAAGCGACCAGGATCATCCGGGAGTCCACACCGCCGGGAGTGGACAAGAATATACCGATCATCGCCCTGACGGCCTATGCCCTGAAGGGGGATCGGGAGCGGTTTCTCGCCGCGGGCATGGATGACTACATCGCCAAACCCCTTGATCTGGAAGAACTGGACAAGGTGCTTGCGAAGGTTCAGGACGCGGACAAATGCAGGAAGTCAGGCGGCTGACGCGGGCGGTCGCCAGGCGGATAGCGTTTTCTTCGGCTTATTGCCCCACGAAGTGCTCTCCCCAGCGCAGCCAGAGCCACAGACCGGTGAGCGCGAAGGACGCCAACGTCACGGGCAGGCCCACGCGCAGATGCGCGCCCCAGGTCACGCGCACGCCGAAACGCTCGGCCTGATCGGCCACGATGAGGTTGGCGATGGAGCCCACCAGGAGCAGGTTGCCGGCCAGCGTACTAGACAGGGCCAGCACAAGGGCGGATTCGGGAGCCATGGCCTTGGGCAGCAGGAGCATGACCGCGGGCACGTTGGACACGATGTTGGACAGCACGGCCGTGGCCGCGAACAGCCAACCGCCGTGGTTCAGGTCGATGCCCGCCCGCTCGGCCGAAGCATAGACAAAATCGAGGATGCCCGTGGCGGACAGGGCGTGGTTGACCACGAACAGGCCGAGGAAGAGCAGCAGGAGCGGCCAGTCCACCAGGGCGAACTTGTCCCGCGAGGCGAGCTTGCGGCTTAATAGAAGCACGCCGGCGCAGCCAAGGGCCGCGACCTCGCGCGGCGGAACGCCGGCCAGGAAAACAGCCATGAGGATGCCCAGAAAGAACAACCCTTTGCCGGTCTGCCAGGCATTGAAGGCCGGGGCCTGCGTGGGTGTTCCGACTCCGGCAGCACCCTCATGCCATGACTCGTCCCAATCGTCCCGGAAAACCAGGCAGACGATGACCCACAAGGCCGCAAGGCTTGCGGCGACAGGCACGGCCGCGTCCAGCAGGTAGGCCGTGAAGGACAGGCCCGTGATCTGGCCGATGAGCATGTTCTGGGGATTGCCGATAAGCGTGGCCGCCGAGCCTATGTTGGAGGCGCAGGCCAGGGCCAGCAGGAAAGGCATGGGCTTGAGGTTTCGTTCGCGGCAGCCTTCCACCAGGATGGGCGTCATGGCCAGGCAGATGATGTCGTTGGCCAGCAGGGCCGAGAGCAGGGCCGAGGCCGCGATGACCAAGCCCAGCAGGCCTTGCGGCGGCAGGTCGGCCGCGGCGATGGCGCGCGTCACGCGCGTGTAGAAGCCGCCCAGGCGAAGCTGAGCCGAGACGACCATGAGTCCGAAGAGCATGGCCATGGTCGGCACGTCCACGGACAGCCAGGCTTCGCGCGCGGTGAGCGCGCCGCCGGCCATGAGCGCTATGGCTCCGAGCACGGCCACGCCCGTGCGATCCAGAGCCAGCCAAGGCAGGCGGCCAAGGGCCATGCCCAGATAGACCACGACGAAGACGGCAAGGACCAAACTATGCATTGCTGCGCCAACCCTCATATGGATGGAAGGATCGGCAGGTCTTAGGCCCACGCCGGGCGGAAAGCAATACTGGCTGCGTGGGCTGGAGAGAGCGGAATGCCTTAGGCTTCGCCGCGCAGCATGTGCGCGCGAACCCTGGCCAGGGCCTGGTGGCGGATGCTGCGCACGGTCTGTTCGGTGATCTCCAGGTTCTTGGCCACGTCCCGCACGTCCATGTCCAGCTCGTAGAGCATCCGTAGCACCATGCGCTGCCGCGAGCTGAGTGCCTCGAACGGGATATCCGGGCAGGAGTCGCCGGCTTCGGGCTCGGCAGGAATTTCATCCAACTCGGCCTCGATCATATCCCGCGTGGCCCGGACTTCCTTGCGCAAGTGGTCCAAGGTGGTGGAGCGGGCGACCACCGCAAGCCAGGTTCGTAGGGAACTTTTGGCCGGATCGAAGGAGCGCAGCAGGCGATAATCGTGCTGCACGAGTTTGAGGAAGACCTCCTGGGCGACATCACGCACCGCATCTTCGGATGCGTGCGGATTGCGTTTGCGCAGCACCGAGGCCGCGGTCCAGTAGATTACCCGGGCATTGGCCTCGACAAAGGCGTCCCACGAACGCTTGTCACCGCTGCACAGGCGACCGAGATCGATATCCATGTCGCGCGTTGTCTGGCTGTGTTCGGTCATGATGTCCTGGAACATTTTTCCTCCTCGTGGGATGGGCGGCATTTTTTTCCCGGTTTCAAATCCTGCCAGGTTCAGCGGAACCCGGCGGGAGCCTTGCGGGTCCGTATGACGGAAAGAAACGCCCCAAGCGATGCCCACATGCGGACAATCTGCAAGGGTCAGGCTGCCCAAGGTCAAGGATGGGTAAATAAATGTATAGGCTATGTAGGAAATTCTAACGTTGAGTGGCTGTAATATGTAGGGAGATTTCGGCTTAACGTATTTTTTACGTTTTCCTAACTCTTTACAGCCCTAAGCTTGCATGTCTCATGTGATAAGGACAATGCGACGGCCATCCCGAAGATGCGATTCAAAAACAGGGCAACAGCGCACAACCTATGCAGAACATACTTATTATAGATGACGACATCGCCCTGGGCGAGCTGCTGGTGGAATACCTTTCCCGCGAGGCCCTGGAAGCCACGATCGCATCCACGGGCAAGGAGGGCCTGGAGCTTGCGCTTTCCGGCCGTTTCGACCTGGTGCTTCTGGATCTTATCCTGCCCGACGTGGACGGTCTGACCATGCTGTACATGCTGCGCAAGCAGGACGGCCCGCCCGTGTTTATCCTGTCTGGCCGCGGTGATGATGTGAGCCGCATCGTGGGCTTGGAAATGGGAGCGGACGATTTCCTGCCCAAGCCCTTTGAGCCCAGGGAACTCGTGGCCCGCATGCGGGCCATCCTGCGCCGCACCTCCAAGGCCAAGTGCTCGGCGTATAGCGAGCTGCAAGTCGGCGACCTGCGCCTGGAGCCCCGGTTGCGCCAGGCTTGGCGTGGCGAGGAGCGCCTGACCCTGACCCAGAACGAGTTCAACCTTTTGGAAACGCTCCTGCGTAGCGCAGGACAAGTCGTCTCCAAGGAGGATCTGTCCCTGGCCGCCCTCGGCAGGGAGCTCTCGCCCCTGGACCGCAGCGTGGATGTGCACATCAGCAATTTGCGCCGAAAACTGGGTCCCCAGCCAGACGAGAGCGAGCGCATCCGCACCGTGCGCGGTGTGGGCTATATGTATATGGAGCGTTTGGACAAGATCGGCGGACGCCTGGAGCGCGTCGATGAGGACGCCGGTTTCGCCTGGGTGGCGGGAGCGCGCCTCAAGTCCCGCTGAGTTGCGCCAGTGGTGGGTGTAAAAGCCCTGTTTTAGAGCATTTTGCTTTTGAAAATGCTCTGCGAGCCATGCGTCGGCATGGCTTGCCGCCGCGTAGGCGCAGGTGAAATTCACTTGCGCCGTCAACGCCGGAGCGGGCGTCTTAAAAGCAATCTGCTCAAAATGTGGGCTGGTGCGCTCGGCGCTTCGGTCAGCTCGTTGCGGTCCTCGCCCTTGAGCTGATGCCCGCAAGCACTTTTTCCAACTCGGCCATGGCGAACGGCTTGGAGATGTGCTCGTTCATACCCGCCTGCAGAAACCGTTCGCGATCCTCATCCAGTCCGAAGGCCGTCATGGCGACAATGGGCACGCCCGGATCGCCTGTCCGCCCCTCCCGAATGTGCCGTGTCGTTTCAATGCCGTCCATGCCGGGCATGTTCACATCCATGAGCACGACGTCGAACCTGCCGCACGCGAGCGCGTCCAATGCTTCCTGGCCGCCCGAGGCCGTGGCCACGTCGTGGCCCCTGCGCCTGAGGATTTCGGAAGTGAGCATCTGATTGATAAGGTTGTCCTCGACCAGGAGAATCCTGAGCGAGCGTGGCGCCGTGGACTGGGGCGTTCGGGCTGGTTGCTTGCTCTCGCACGTCCCTGCCTCCGCTACTTCCAGCACGACGGTGAAGCAAAAGGTGCTCCCCTGTCCAAGCTCGCTCTCCACCCATATTCTGCCGCCCATCTGCTCCACGAGCTGCGTTGAAATCTGCAGCCCCAGGCCCGCGCTCTCGCTGCTCGGACGGTCCAAGTCCAGGACGTGCCTGAAGCCCTCGAAGAGGTGTTCGCGCCGGTCCTGAGGGATGCCGATGCCGGTGTCCCGCACGGAAAAGAGGAGCCGAATGCGTCCATCTCCCCGGCCGCATGCCGCATCGCGCTTCACGCTGATGCTGATCCGGCCCGTGTCCGTATACTTGATCGCGTTTCCCACCAGGTTCATGAGAATCTGGCCCAGGCGCAGCTCGTCGCCCATGAGCCGCGCGGGGACGTCATCCGCGACGGCTACCGCGAGATCAAGTCCCTTGGTCCCGGCCGTGACAGCCAAGGGCCTGAGGATCGCCTGCAGCAGGTGGCGAGGCTCGAACGGCTTGCGCGCCAGCTCGGTTTTGCCGGACTCGATCCTGGACAAGTCGAGCAGGTTGTTGATGAGGCGCAGTAGATGGCTGGCCGATTGCTCGGCGATCCGGACATAAGAGGCGGCCTCTCCACTTATGTCGAGCGAGGGCAGAAGCTCGATCACGCTCTGGATGCTGTTCAGAGGCGTGCGGATTTCGTGGCTCATGTTGGACAGGAACGTGCTTTTGGCCCGGCTGGCGGACTCCGCCGTCTCCTTGGCCTGTCGGAGCTCCTGTTCGAGACGCAGCAGGTCCGTGATGTCCCGGCCGATGGCCAGCACGCTTTCCACCTGACCGTCCTCGGAATATTCTGGGGTAAGGCGATACTGGATGTGCAGGCTACCCTTTTTTGGGTTCAGTTGGAGCACGAAGATTTCTTCCTCACCGGAATCGAACACTTCGCGAACCGCCTGTTCATAGTCTTGGCGCGCTTCAGCGGAGATAGGCGTGCCGGATAGACCCTGGCCGATCAGTTCGGAATAAGGGACGTCGAGGGCCAGCGACAGCGCTGCATTGGCGTAGGTCCGCACGACGTCCCGATTGTAGCGCACGATGGGGTCCGGAGCGTTGTCGGCCAGGTTCCGGAACTCCTGCTCCCTGCGGGCCAAGGCCTCCTGCGCGCGCTTCTGCTCGGTAATGTCGCGCCCGACTCCCTGGTACTCAAGGATCCTGCCGTGCGCGTCGAACAACGCTCGGTTGATCCACTCCTGCCAGCGCTCCTCGCCACTCGGGGAATTAATGGGATGGGTTAGGAACACGAGGGGCTGTTCCGGTGTGGCGGATGCCAGCTGTCTGCGCAACTCGTCGCTGACGGATGACGGAAGCAAGTCGAAAAGGTTTTTGCCGAGGACATTCTCGGCGGGCGTGTCGTGGAACCGGCAGACGGCTTCATTCACGAAGGTTATGACCCCGGCGAGAGTGAACCGTGTGACGAACTCGGTCAGGTCTTCCACGACGGCCCGGTAGCGCTCCTCGCCCTCCTGCAGCTTTTTTTCCGAGTGCATCCGCTCGCTGATGTCCCGGATGGCGATGATGTGGGCGGTTTCGCCTTGAAACTCAATTTCGGAAGCGGTTATCTCGACGGGGAAGACCATCCCGTCCTTTTGGCGGTGATAGCGCACCGGTATATAGGACCTGAAGTGGTGGGTAGCCTGCTTCGTTGCATGTGGTTCTGCCGATACGTCCGTGTTCTTGAGCCGAAGCAGCTCTTCTCGGGAGTAGCGATACATCGTGGATGCTGTTTCGTTCGCCATGAGGATCTGGCCGTCGGACTGCCGGACGAGGAAAATGGCCTCCGACACCGACTCGAACAAGCCTCTGTACAGCTCCTCGCTCTCTCGCAGGCGTTCCTCCGACCGTCTGCGCTCTTCGATCTCGGTCTCCAGGTCCACCGTACGCTCCCCAACGCGCTTCTCCACTTCCTGGTAGAGGCGCTCCAGCGCTCGGTTGGACCACTTGAGCGCCTCTGTCTGCTCCTCGGCCTTGGCCTTGGCTGCCGCAAGCTCCTCCTGCAGCCGTCTCATCTCCGACACATCCCGAACTATGGATAGGAAAGACTCCACCTGCCCCAGGCAGGTCCGTTCCGGACGGATCACGGCCTGGAAATGGCGCGTGCCGATCGGAGTCTCGAAGTCAAAGTACAGGACCTGATCACTGCCAGTCTCCCTAGCGCGTGTTTGTGCAGACTCCATCTGGCGCAGCAGATCACTTGAATTATGGATGATTTCGCGGGGGTGCTTGCCCACAAGGCACTCGGGAGTGAGCAGCCCGCCGGTGGCCTCACGAATAGCCGGGCTGACGTACTTGTAGCGTCCGTCGGGGCCGAAGACGATGATCGTGTCCGGTGCGCTCTCGACGATCCTTTTAAAGTCTGGTTCGGACATACTGTTCCTCTCCGGCAGTACGCTAAAAACCACCGAGGTGGCCTTTGGCGTGCGCAGGGTGGCTGTAGCTAGGGAGCTGTTACAGCAGTGGAGAGATTGTCGTATATCGCAGAGTACTGGAGCAGCAAGCACCAAAATGTGATGACGGCGGATGAGATGGAAGTGATTTGCTGCTCCTGAAGAGCAAGCTGTTGTTGCGAGTGGTTTAGACCGCGTTCGTGTTGAGTATCAGTGAGCGTGAGGTGAAGAATTACGTGGACGAGGGCAAGCTGCAGGCGCACCAGGAGATCCCGTTGAGGCCGCTGAGGTGCTTATCCCGAATTTTCGAAGCTAAGCTGGG
This sequence comes from Desulfocurvibacter africanus subsp. africanus DSM 2603, assembly GCF_000422545.1. NCBI lineage: Bacteria > Pseudomonadati > Thermodesulfobacteriota > Desulfovibrionia > Desulfovibrionales > Desulfovibrionaceae > Desulfocurvibacter > Desulfocurvibacter africanus. Next base: position 66,733 of record NZ_AULZ01000001.1, on the reverse strand, counting down.
AACAGAGATGCGTCTGTCACAATCCGAGAAAAGTGCTTCTCAATGTGAGTGACGCCAGTATTCAGTTTGGTCCAGGCTTATACGGGTCCAGGGAGGCGTCCTTCCGGGCGGGTGAAACGCGAGGAGGGCAGAACCCTCCTCACTGTGTTTTAGCGTCGGCTCTAAGCCGTGGCGCAGTCGGACGGATCGCCCTTGAGTTTTTCGCTTGCGTGGCCCAGAGCCGGCAGGATGGCCTGCAAGTTCTCACGCACAGCCTTGGGGCTGCCGGGCAGGTTGACAATTATGGTCCTGCCCAATGTGCCGGCTACGGCGCGGGAAATCGCGCCATGGGGCGTTTTGGCCAAGCTGGACATGGTCATGGCCAGTTCGAAGCCGGGCAGGCGTTTCTCGATGGCGGCCAGTGTAGCCTCGGGCGTGGTGTCGCGTGGCGCAAGGCCCGTGCCGCCGGTGGTCAGCACAAGGTCGAAACCCTGCACCAGGGCCAGGTCCGTGAGCAGAGCGCGCAGGGCGCGGGGCTCATCCGGCAGCACGAAGCCCTTGGCCAGGCTTAGGGGATAGCGCGCGCCCACGAGCTCCTCGATGGCCGGGCCGCTCGTGTCCTCGCGTAGACCTTGGGCGCCCTTGTCCGAGAGGGTGACCCAGGCCAGCGACAGGCCTTCCGCGCGTGCGACGAGCTGCAGGTCCGCGCCGGTTTGCGCCTGCGGCGCGGCTACCATGCGCAGCCAATGGCAGGGCGTGGCCGTGCCGTTACCCGGCAGGCGGCCTGACCACTCGACCTGACACAGAGGCCCTTGCGGGCCGTCGAGGAACGTGCCGGCGCGCAGGTCGGGCAGGGGCGCATGACAGACAATCATGGCAGGGCCTGGCTGGTCGGGTTGGTCAAGCGGGCTGAATGAAGAAGCCCCGCCCATTACATCGGAAACCAGCAGGCAGGTCATGCCCTGGGCAAGCAACTGCTCGGGCAGCGAGACGGTAAAGGTCATGGCGCGCTCTCCTGTGTTGCTCGGTGGTGATATTTCTGAATCTTGGCCTGAATCCTGGCCTGGGCCAGGGCCATGAAATTCTCCAGACCTTGGGGAGCGGCGAGGCTGAACTCGTCCCCGAAGGCCGCGCCGGGAAAGGCGCGCATGGCCAGGCCCGCGAAAATACCGAAAGTTTCGCCCCGGGGCCGGCCGTAGAGATCGAAGACCAGCTTGCGCGTGACAGCGGCGCAGGAGGGCGAATTGAACTTGAGGAAGAACCCGCACACGGCCAGTTCGCTCAAACCGGCCAACGCGGCCAGCTTGGCCCTCGACCAGTCATGCAGCAGGGGCGTGAAGTCGCGGCGGCTGATTTTGCCAATAACCGCCGGCCGGCGCGGGTCGCCCTGAAAATCCATGGTCTCGCGGGGCGTAGGCATGCCGGCTTCGACCTCGGGGCAAACCGGGATGAGCGCGAAGCGGGATGTCAGTGCGGCGATGATTTCCGGGGCGTGCTTGTGGCTGCCGTCATAGCGCACGGCTTCGCCCATGAGGCAACGGCTGACCACGATGGCGGGACGTATTTCGGACATGGCGACCTCAAGCCAGAAGTACGGCCAGGATGCCGGTGACGAATATGCCATCGAAGGTGCCTGCCCCGCCGATGGACAGCACGGGCGCATCCAGGTTGCGCCAGGTGCGCGGGTTGAGCAGGTGCAGGATATCCGCGCCGAGCAGGGTGCCCATGGTGCCGCTCACGTAGGCAATCTGGGGCGCGTGCTCTGGCGGGGCCAGCAGGATGGCGATGATGGCCGTGACCAGCGGCGGCACAAGCATGGGAATGCCGATGCCCACGCCTGGAATGGGCCGGGCCATGGCGAAGCAGGCCGCCGTGACCAGGGCCGTGCACAGGAGCAGGGCAGGAGTGAAGCCCATGAGGCTAACGAAGTAGGTCGACAGGAGCAGCGGGATGACGCAGCCGCCCACATTGACGGCCACGACCTGCTCGCGCAGTTCGCCCATGGCCTGGAAAGGCCGCATGGGCCGCATGTGGCGGTAGAAAGGGTTGTTCAAAGGCGGGCCGTTGGGACTGGGAACTTTTATCATGCGCCGCGAGTGCAGGATTGGCAGGTTCATGCCGCTGCCGGCAAGCGTGGCCAGCAGCACGAGGAATGCTTGGCTGGTGGTCAGCCCGAGCTTGGCGAAGGCCACGGTGACGAGCCCCACCTGCACCATGATGAAGAGGAAGATGAGCAGCAGGAAAAAGAAGATCACGGCAGCCAGTATGAACGGGAACTGGAACATGATGACCTCGCGGGTCTCTGGAGGCGAAGGGAAAAAAGGGCTCCAGCCGTCATCCGATCCTCAGCCCGTTGGAAGCGGGCTGGGCGGGACAGAAAGGCCCGCCGGGGGCAGGGCATTCCTGACCAATGTTTGAGCCAAGCTCAAACATTGTATGATTGAAAAGTCTGGGACTTCTCAACGCTCCAGCTTAGACCGGCAATCGGCAAAATTCAAGGCAGGGACGCCGCACCCGTTTGAAGGTGGGTGCGGCGGTGCGGACTGGCTTAGTGGTGCTCTTCCTGAGTGTTCTGATAAATGCGAACCAGGGCCGTGCCCACGATGACGGCCATGTAGATGAAGATGAGGCCCACGCCAACGAAGCCGGCGGTGGTGGAGTGCATCGCGTTTTCAATCAGTTCGGAAATGGTCGCCATCATGACCTGTCCTCCTGGTGCTCTGCGTCGTGAAATGGTTCACTTTCCTTGCCGGAATCCAGTGAAATGTCAAGACCGGGCCATGGCTCCCGCAAGGCCGCCTCATATGCGATCCTGCCAAGAATTTTCGGGTTGCGGGTCCGAGTCTCCGCGCTGGAAGTGAGATACGGCCGCAGATAAGCCTATGCGCGAGCTCGGAATTCAATCTTATTTCGCAGTACCGTATCATGTTCGATTGCCTCATTGCTCACCCAGGCCTGCATTGCTCCAGACAGGGCACGCATAATTTTCTATTCGGCCTGCGGATGTTCTCTTGTAGCTCAATGGTTGAACTGATAAAGGTGACACTATTATCGCATTGAACGGAGGTATCGAGAATGGTCGTGGGCAAGGAACGCCGCAGGGCCTACAGAATTTACGTACCTGAACTACGCGTGCGTGTCGCGGGATACGAATACGATTTCAAGGCCTGGGATTTAAGCATCCTCGGTATCGGATTCATGTACGGGGCAAACCCGTTCAGGCTTGCGCAGATACTCAGGATGGACCTGCTGGAACACAGCGGCATCATTTTATCAGGTGTTGATGCCATCGTATCCCGCATGGGCGCGGGCGTGGTTGGTTGCGCTTTCCTGAGGCTTCAGGCCTCCCAGCAAAGTGCCGTGGAAGCCCTGGTGCTGCGCATGCAGGCCGAGCGCATCGCTCAGACAGGTGCGTGAGCGCCCCTGAAACTATTTTTCATAGATCAGCTAGTTAAGGGCGTGGCTCAATTTGAGCTGCGCCCTTGGCCGTTTCTTAGGCATGGACGACCGAGCTATCTATGGTATGTGGATTGATTATTGAAATAATTCTACTGCAAATGTACTCCCAAGCCCTTGAGATAGCATGGGAAGCAGCACTCTTTTGAATTAAACAAGCTATCTTAGCTAGTTAACTCTATTGTCATGCGCTTTTTTTGTGCTAAGATGGATAAGCTCAAAAGCCGCGCATCCTTGTAGCCGGTTGGGATGTAACCCGCGGAGACTGAAAGGAGCTTGAAGCCAAAACCGGTACTGGTAAGAGGAAGGTACACGCATGACATCCAGAGTCGCTGTCTCATTTACCCTGCTAGTGCTGATCGCAGTGTTGATCCTGACCCAGCGCACCGTGTCGAATCTCACCGGTGCCGTTGAAGCTTCCTGTACACGCATTGCCCAACTCGAACAGTCCCTGCTGGAAGAGAGGGCTAAGATAGCCGTGCTGAACAAGTTCGTCATGACCAACCATGAGACCATCAGGGGCATGCAGCGCCGGAAGGTGCTTACGGTCACGGCCTACAGCCCCAGGCCGGAGGAAACGAACGAGGATCCGTTCACCACCGCGTCGAATCGTCCCGTGCGGCCGGGCATCGTCGCCGTGTCGCGGGATCTCTTCGATGAGGGCTGGGTTTTCGGCCGCAAGGTCTACATCAAGGGCATGGGCGTGTTCACCATCGACGACCTCATGCACGCGCGCAAGCGCAACCAGGTCGATATCTTCATGTTCGAAACCGCCAAGGCGCGCGACTTCGGCTTGCAAAAGCTGGAGGTCTACCTGCTCGACACCTGACCTGTCCGGAGCGTTTCTCACGAGATCCACTTGGCCCGAGTTTCCTCGGTTCAAAGACAAAACCCCGTCAGGCGCGACCTGGCGGGGTTTTCTTGTACTTCTATCTCAAGCCGCGAGCTTTTCGCCGATCAGAGTAAATCGCAAGCCTTGAATCGGCTTTTGCTTCCGAGCCTAGGCTCTCGGCCTAGATAAATAGTTTGACGGCCTACAACCCCCTGCGTAGTAAAATTGGGCTAATTATTCTAATTGGCCAATTTAAACCAAGGAGGAGAGGACATGAGGACGCTCGATGTGATCACCACGATCCTGCTCATCATCGGCGGGCTCAACTGGGGCCTGGTCGGTCTGTTCGAGTTCGACTTGGTGGCCGCCCTCTTCGGGACGATGAGCTTGTTCTCCCGGCTGGTGTACGTCCTTGTGGGGCTGAGCGCCATCTATCAGGCGGTAGCCTACAAGGCCATGCAGCGCCGCTGGTGCAGCCGGGTGGCGGTCGGAGCAAGGTAACCTGCGGAACCGTGCGGATCTGCCCGGCCAGGTGCAGATAATCGGGCAGGTCCGCGTCGACTGAACAACAAGCGTTCGCAGCCGAGACGCATATCGCGGGCGATCATCCGCGCCGGGCGGTTCTATTCGCCGGACTCGCGCTCACCGCCGAACCAGCCGAAACGGTCCTGCACATACTCCCAGACAAAACAGATGACGAAGGCCGTGACCGCCAGGACGCCCATACGGTTGACGAAAGCCTGGCTATCGAAGGGCCAGCCCAGCGGAATGAACAGAAGTCTGCCGAGCAGGTCGCCAATGACCAGCCCGAGCAGCGTCGAGACGAATCGCATCGTAACCCCCATGCGCGCATGGCGCAGGCTTGGTGTGCGCGTGTTGTGACATGAAACTAAGGCGATGCCCGCAATTCACTTGCGCCGTCAACGCCGGAGCAGGCGTCTTGAAAGCAATCTGCTTTAAAAGACCTTGCCGCCAATGGCTTGGCTGAGCCAGCGGTCAAGATAAGCCGCGAGCCGGCGATGTCCACTGTACCGGAATGCGAGGGAGCCACGCCTTTTCTCGACTTGCCTTGCGTTAACCGGCCTGCTGGCCGCGCTTTTCCATGCCGATGAAGAACATGAGCAGCGACGGGATGACGAAGATGGTGAAGATGGTGGAGATGGCCAATCCTCCCAGGACCACGGAGCCGAGGCCTCGGTAGAGCTCGGAGCCGGGGCCCGGCGCGATGGCCAGGGGCAGCATGCCGAAAATGGATGTCGTCGCGGACATGTAGATGGGGCGGATTCTGGTGCGCACGGACTCCAGCACCGCCTCGCGATGCTCCATGCCATGCTCGCGGATATTGTTCAAGCTCTGGTGCACGATGAGAATGGCGTTGTTGACGACCACGCCAACCAGGATGACGAAGCCGAGCATGGTCAGTATGTCCATGGGTTGCGGGGCTATGAACCAGTTTTCCAGCTTAAGCCCCAGGAATCCGCCCGCTCCGGCCAGGGGAACCGTGAAGAGAATTATCAGGGGATAGATGAAGTTGCCGAACAGGGCGGCCATGAGCAGATAGGTGATGACCAGGGCCAGCAAAAAGTTCCACTGCAGGGCCTGGCGGGTCACGCTGAGCTTGTCCGCCGCGCCGCTCATGCCCACGTCCACGTTCGCGAGCAGACCCTGCTGGCGAACGGCCGGAATGATCTGGTTCTCCAGGGTCTCCATGGCCTGCTGCAGGGGAGTGTCCGCGGGCGGCGTGATCTCCAGGGTGATGGCGCGTTGGCGCTCCAGGTGGCGGATCTGGGTGATGCCGTAGGTGCGCTGCAACTCGGCCAGGAAGGAGACAGGCACGGCCCTGCCGCCGGGCGTGGACACAAGCGCGCTGTACAGATCCTCGGGCGTGGCCGCGCCCTTGTCCTCGCCCCTGAGCACCAGGTCGATGGTTTTGCGGCCTTCCTGTTTGTAGTCGCCCACGTCGCGGCCGTCCATGAACACGTCCAGGGCCAGGCCAAGGCCGTCGGCCGTGAGGCCCGCGGCCTTGACCCGCTCGCGCAGGGGCGTGAAGACCACCTCGGGATAGAGCATCTCCAGGGACGGCACCGGGCGCACCTGGCAGCCGGGGATGGCCTGCTGGATCATGCCGAACATGGCTCCGCCCACGGCGATGAGCCGGCTCAGGTCCGGGCCGGTCAAATCCAGGGATATGGCCCGGCCTGTGCCGATGCGCTGCTCGAAGATGGAGGCCTGCAGGCTTACGCCGATCATGCCCGGTATGGAGTTGGTGATGCGCGAGAAGAGCGGGATGAGCCGGGCCGCTCCCTGCTCGTCCGTGCTGGTCGCGCCTATGATGTTGATCTGCGGCGCGCTGACGAAGAAAGCCGTGTGCACGCCGGGAAAGCCCGCGCGGTCCTGCATCATATGCGGCTCGAGCTGGGTGTAGACCTGCCTGCCCATGTCCTTGCGCTCCTCGATGGACAAGCCGGGGGGCGGGATGAGGATATTGATGAGCAGATTGCGGTTGCCCGTGGGCAGATACTCCATTTTGGGGAAGAAGAGCCAGACGATGAGCATGGACACCGCGGTCAGGGTGGCCACGGTGGCGATGCGCGTGAAGGCGCTCGTGAGCGTGAGCCGCACCAGGGCCATGAGGCCGTTTGCCAAACGATCGCCGACGGCCGTGAGCGGGGCGAGCAGCCGGCTCTTGGCCTTTTTGGCCGAGCCGTACAGGTAGCGGGCCATCATGGGGATGACCGTGGCGGACACCAGCATGCTGAGCAGGATGGCGCAGGTCACGGCGATGGCGATGTCCTTGAAGAGCTGGCCCGCCTCTTCCTGCACGAAGACCACGGGCAGGAACACGGCCACGGTGGTCAACGTGGAGGCCAGCACCGCGCCCCAGACTTCCTTGGCCCCGTCGTAGGCCGCGTCGAAGGAGCTTTTGCCCAGGGAGCGGTGTCGGTCGATATTTTCCAGGACCACGATGGCGTTGTCCACAAGCATGCCCACGGCGAAGGAGATGCCGGCCATGCTGACCACGTTCATGGTCCGGCCCAGGGCCGAGAGGAAGATGAACGAGCCCACGACACTGATGGGGATGGCGGCGGCCACGATAAGCGTGGCCCGGCCGCTCTGCAGGAACACGAGCAGCACGACGACGGCCAGCAGGCCGCCTATGAGGATGTTCTGCCGTACGAGGTCGATGGCTCCGCGAATGTAGGCGCGCTGGTCGTAGTTCCAATCGATGTATAGGCCCTGCTCCTTGAGCTTGCCCGCGTTGAGCTCCTTGACCACGGCCTCGGCCTTGTCCGTGAGCTCCAGCACGTTGGCGCCGGGCTCGGGGCGGATGGCCACCACGATGCCCGGCTCGGCGTTGACCATGATGACCGCCTGCTCCTTGGCGTAGCCGGGCAGCACGCGGCCCACGTCGCGCAGGCGAACGATCTGCTGGCCCGTGGAGGTTACGACCAGCTCCTCGATCTCCTGCGGCGACTGGAATTGGGCCACGGTGCGGATGCGGTAGTCGCGCCGGCCCAGGCCCAGGGTACCGGCGGAAACGTTGACGTTCTCCTCGCGCAGCACGCTCATGACGTCCGAGACTGTCAGCCCATAGGACGCGAGCTTTTCCGGCTCCACGACGACGTGCATCTCGTCCTCGGTGCCGCCGCCCACGAACAGCTCGGCCACGCCGTCCACGCGCTCCAGGTACTGGCGCACCTCGTTCTCGAAATAGGTCTGGTAGGTGGCGATGTGGCGCGGATTGCCGGGCAGGGTCTTGAGCATGGTCCAGACCACGGGCGAGGTGTTGGAGCCCGTGGCGCTGATGACGGGCTTCTCGGCGCCCTCGGGCGTTATGCGCACCTCGTTCATCTTGTTGGACACGCGCAGCAGGGCGTCGTCCACGTCCGTGTTCAGCTCGAAGCGCAGGGTGATGCGCGCGAAGCCGTTGAAGCACTCGCTCTCCATCTCCTCCAGACCGGTGACGCCCTTGAGGACCTTCTCCTGCTCCTCGACGATGTCGCGCTCGATCTCGTAGGGCGTGGCGCCGGTCCAGTAGGTCGTTACGGTGATCTCGGGCGTGGTTACCGTGGGAGAGAGCTGGTAGGGCATGCCCATCAGGGCGATGGCTCCGAACATGACCACCAGGATGACGCCGACGATGACCGTGACCGGCTTATCGATGGAGGCTCTGACGATATCCATGTGCGCCCTTTTGCGTTACCTGGCGGGTTCGGGCGACACGGGCTGACCGGCCCGCAGCCGTTCGTTGCCCTTGACGACCACCGGCATGCCCGGCGCGAGGCCCGGGTTGCCCTGCGGCCGCACGCCCGCGTGGTCGCCCTGATAGCCGACCACCTGCACGGGGACCATCATGGCCTTGCCGTCGGCCACGGTCCATACGGCCAGTTGGCCAAAGACGCTGATGACCGCGTCCCGCGGCACGAGCAGGGCTTCGACCATGGGTCCCGAAGGCAGGATCACGCGGGCCTCCATGCCTTCGGCCAGCCCGCGCGCGTCGCGCACGCGGATCTTGAGCGGAAAGGTGCGCGTGGCCACGTCGCCCTTTGGGATCAGAGCCTGGACCTGCCCCCGGCGCTGCATGTCGGCCACGCTGATGTCCACCTCCGCGCCGGGTCTGGCAAGAGCCGCTATGTCCTGGCTGACGTTGACCACCACATCCACGGCGTCGTCGCGGGCCAGGGAGGCCACGGCCGCGCCTGTGTCGAGCCAGTCGCCGCGCGCGACCAGGCGATCGAGCACCGTGCCGGAGAATGGCGCGCGCACCTGGGACTTACCCAGCTTGAGCTTGATCTGGTCAACGCTGGCCTTGAGTTCGGCGGCGCGCTTTTGCTGGCTTTGGTAGGTAAAGCGCTTCTGGTCGTATTCCTGCTCGGACACCGAACCCGAGGCGAACAGCGAACTCATGCGCCTGTAATCCGCCTCGGCCAGGGCCAGGTCGGACAAGGCCTGCTGATGGGCGGCCTGCTTGGCGGTCAGGTCCATGCGCAAAAGGTCCGTGTTCAGCCTGACCAGAACCTGTCCACGCTCAACCAGGCCGCCTTCCTCCATGTCGTAGGAATCCACGATACCCGCCACTTCCGTGGCCACCTGGGCTACCTCATTGAAGTAGACCGTACCGATGTAGGCGGTCTGCGGGGTAACGGAACCCATGGCGGCCTGGGCGATGGCGACTTTGGCCGGCGGGCGTTCCTGCTGGGCGAGCGAAGCGGTCGGAACAAGCAGAGCCAGCAGGGTGAGCAGAACTAGGAGCGATTTGGACATGGCATGCAAGACCTTTGGGACGTAATGTGTGCTTGCGGGGAGATGGTCCCGCGAAGGGGCTACGGCCTTGACGTAGTATAATAGTTAGAATAGCAACTAAGCGCTGTCAATACAGCCTGCTCGCGATTCGTTCACGTTGCAGCGGGCAGGTGCGCGGCGGACGTCCATCAGGCTGCGCACACGTTGACAGCCGTCTGCGGCGGGATACAGTTGCCGCTGCAAGAATCGCCTTTGCGGAGGGTTTATGCACAACGGCCTCAACCCGGACGAGATGGACAAGTCCGTGGGATTCAAGGTGGTCAAACTCGCTTTGCGCATGAAGCAGGAGCTGCGGCGCGCGTTCCTGGCCGCCGGTTTGGATGTCACCCCAGAGCAGTGGGCCGTGATGAACAAGCTGTATCTTGCCGAGGGTCTGTCACAAAGCGAGCTGGCCGATCAGGTCTGCAAGGATCGCCCGACCATCACACGCATCCTGGATACACTGGAGAGGCGCGGCCTGGTGGTGCGCGGGCGCGACCATACGGACAGGAGACGTTACCGCGTGCACCTGACCATGGCCGGCAGCGAAATGCGCGGCAAGCTCTATCCCGTGACCAAAGGCTTGGGCGACAAGCTCATCAGCGGCCTGGACGCGGAGGAGATCGCGCGCTTCAAGGCATCTTTGGAAATACTGCTCAAGAATCTGGAATAACTCTTATCATTCATGCTACAACGTTAGTGAACATTACAGTGGATGGGCTTTGGACGGCCTGTCCCGCTTCATGGAGTCGAACATGCGCATCTTGATCTTCCTTTTGACTTTCGCGGCCATGCTGATCGCATCTCCCACGGTCCCGGATGCCATGGCGCAGCAGGGTGAACCGGTAGCCCGCCCGGGTGCGCCGGTAGGGCGTCAACCCTTGCCGGAACCATATGCCGAGTCCCTGCGTGAGGACCCCTATGCGGACATCATGCGCCAGGACATCACCAAGCCCGTGCCCACGGGCGTCGAGGACCCGGTATTGAACAGGCAACCCGGCGACATGACCTTCGCTCTGGAGAGCGCGGTCAAGCGCGGCCTGCAGGCCAATCCCCAGATCCGCGCGGCCCGCTTCGCCGTGCGCGCCGGAGAGTACAACCGCTTGGCTCAACTGGGCGAGTTCGGCTTCAAAGTGGACGTAACGTACGGAGTGGAGCACTACCTCGGATCGGAAAACCGTTCCCAATTGTCATTTACAAGGACTGGTGCCGAGGCTCCAGACAATCTGTACTCGTTCACCGCGTCACTGACCCAGCCCCTGTTCACGGGCTTCCGCCTGTTGAACGGCTATCAGCGGGCCAAGCTGGCCAAGGAGCAGGCCGAGGCGCAGCTTCGGCAGGCCGAACTGCAGCTCATGCTGTCCATCCAGACCAACTACCTGGAACTTCTGCGCGCGCGCATGGACCTCAAGAGCCGCGAGGACGCCGTGGCCCGCCTGGAGTCGCAGCTCAAGGTTTCCCAGGCCTTCTACGACGTTGGCCTGCAACCCCGGCTGGACGTGCTCCAGGCCGAAACCGAACTGGCCAACGCCCGGCAGCTTCAGCTGAACGCCCAGAACCGCGTCTCCACGCAGGTGATCAGGCTGAACACCTTGCTTGATCTGCCCATCGACGCGCCCGTGCGCTACGAGGGCGATCTGGACTACGTGCCTTTCGACATGGAGCTCGATCGCAGCCTGGAGCTGGCCTATGCCCAGCGGCCTAATCTGAACATCGCGCGCAAGAGCGTGGAGATCGCCCAGCGCGACGCGGGCATCGTGGCCAGCCGCTTCTATCCGAATGTCAATGCGCAGTTGAGCTACTCCTCGGTTGGCGACGATCCCAGTGCCAACGGGTACGACAGCTCTGATGACGAAACGAGTGATACGTCCATCGGGGCGACCCTGAGTTGGAACGTGTTCGAATGGGGCGCGACCTACAACAGCTACCTGGCGGCCAAGGAAAATGTCAGCCAGCTCGAATCGGCCCTGGCCAACGAGCGCCTGAATGTCAGCTTCGAGGTCAAGGCCAACCTCTTGGCCATTCAGGAGGCCGCGGACCGCATCCGCGCGGGCAAAACCTCCATCGTTGCGTCGCGCGAGGGCTTCCGCATGGCCCTGGCCCGCTACCAGGCGCAGGTGGGCACCTACACCGAGGTGCTCGACGCCCAGTCCAATGTCACGCAGAGCGAGGCGCTGCTCGCCCAGGCTCTGTCCGACTACCAGACGGCCATCGCCAACCTCTACGCCTCCGTTGGCGAATTCAACCCGGCCCTGCGGCCCATGTAGCCGGGCAAGAGCATCCCCGCACCGACCGAAAAGGGGCGTGTCCGTCAGGCGGCGCGCCCTTTTTTTGTCTCGGCCAGGGACTGAACTCGGCCAATCACAAAAGCGGATCGCTGGGAACCGGCAGGTTACAAAGCCACGGCCAACCTGCAAAGAGACCACGAAAGAGGCTTGGAATTGTAGGCGCTCTGCAGTATAAGACTACTTTTGTAATCAATGAACCTTTCAGGTCTGTTGCACGCAAGGATACTGCCATGATCCCGGTACCCAAGGGCTTTCGTTTCGCTGCTTCCAAGGCGGCCTTCAAGCGTGAGGGCCGTTATGATCTCGCCGTGATGCTCAGTGATACCCCGGCCGTGGCCGCGGGCGTGTTCACCACCAACCGCTTTCAGGCCGCACCCGTATTGCAGTGCATCGAGACGCTGGCCTCCCGCGAGCGTGTGCGCGGCGTGGTGGCCAACTCGGGGCAGGCCAACGCCTGCACGGGCGAGCAGGGCCTGGTCAACTGCCGCGTGTCCCTGGAGATGGCCGCCGGGGCCTTGGGCGTGGACATGGACGAGCTTTTGCCCGCATCCACGGGCGTCATAGGCCAGCACATCAAGCTTGACCGCTGGCGCGCGGCCCTGCCGGAGCTGGAAGGCTCCCTGGGCAAGGTCGGCCCCATGGAGTTCACCCGGGCCATCATGACCACGGACAAATTCCCCAAGCTGGCCTGGGCCACGATCAGACATAATGGCCAGGTGGCGCGCGTGCTCGGCATGGCCAAGGGCGCGGGCATGATCTGCCCCAACATGGCAACCATGCTCGGCTTCATCGCCTGCGACGCGGATGTGGAGCCCGGCCTGTGGCGGGATATGCTGCGCCGGGCCGTGGAGCGCAGCTTCAATCGCATCACCGTGGACGGCGACACCTCCACAAATGACTGCGTGTTGGCCCTGGCCAACGGAACGTCCGGCCTGCGCATTGACCCCACTACGGAGCCTGACGGCCGTCAGGCCCTGCAAACCGCGCTGAGCGAAGTCTGCGAGGCCCTGGCCTACATGATCGTGCAGGATGCCGAGGGCGGTACCAAGGTCGTGCGCATCCACATCGTGGGCGCCAAGGACGACCGCCAGGCCGAGCTCGCCGCTCGCGCCGTGGGCAACTCGCCGCTGGTCAAGACCGCCCTGTTCGGCCGCGATGCCAACTGGGGCCGCATCGTGGCCGCCGTGGGCAGAAGCGGGGCCGAGTTCAACCCCGACCATGTGGCCATGGCCATCGGCGGCATCACCATTTTCGAGGGTGGCGCTCCCAAGGTCGGCGACATCGACGGCCTGCTGGCCGCGCACATGGACCAGCGCGACATCTCCATCGAGGTCAGCCTCGGCGACGGCCCGGGCGAGTACACCCTGCTCGCCTCGGACCTGACGGTGGAATACATCAAGATCAACGCCGATTACAGAACCTAGCGCATTTTGCGCAAGAGCTGGGAAGGGCTTTGCCCTTCCCAGACCCATCCCACCAGGGCCCTTCCTAGACTAGGCACGCCCCTGGACCCGCGTAGTTCGTGAGCGAGTCGCTTCAGGCTGGCTGCCGGATCCGATGTTCGCAGGCGCGGGCTTTTCGACCGTGACGAGCGCCCGGAAACCGCTCCGGCAGGAGGATGCAGAGTGGAGCCCAAGGATTTCGACAAGAATTTGCGCGAGCGCGACCAGCTGACGCGGCTGACCGATTTTTTCTTCGAGGTCGGCATGCTGCGCAAGACCCCGCGCACGGGCTATCAGTTCCTGGGCACGGGCCTGGAAAACGTGGCCGAGCACTCCTTCCGCACGGCGGTCATCGGCTTTGCCCTGGCGCGTCTGGCCGGGGCCGATCCGGCGCGCACGGCCATGCTCTGCCTGTTTCATGATCTGCACGAGGCGCGCACCGGCGACTTCAACTACGTGAGCCGGGCTTACAATACCTCCAAGCGCACCTTGGCCCTGGAGCACGCCCTGGCCGGCACCGGGCTGGAGGAAGATGTCTTGGGCCTGTGGCGGGAGCTGGAGGATGTGGACAGCCTGGAGGCTCAACTGGCCCAGGACGCGGACCAGCTCGATCTGCTCTTGAACCTCAAGGAGCAGCTCGACCTGGGCAATGCCTATGCGGGAAAGTGGATGGAAGCGGCCCTGGGTCGGCTGCGCACCGAGCCGGGCAAGCAGCTTGCCGCGTGCATCGGCCAGACCGACCATACAGACTGGTGGTTTCTGGGCCCGGACGCGGCCTGGTGGTCGCGTAAGAACGGCAAATCGGACAAGTAGCCATGCTTGTGGCGGTCATCTCCGACACGCACCTCGCCGAGCCCACGCCTCCATTTCGTCGCGTGTTCAAACGTCATATAGAGCCTGCGGACGTGGTCCTGCACTGCGGCGACATCACCGGCGCGGCCATGCTGCGCTTTTTCGAAGCCTCGCATCCGGCCTTTTATGCCGTGCTGGGCAACTGCGACGCCATGACCGGCGGCATGAACCTGCCTGCCATGTACACGCTGGAACTGGCCGGCTTCCGCATCGGCATGGCCCACGGCTGGGGCGCGCGCAGCCGGGTCGGGCTCACGGTTCTTGAAGCCCTCGGCCCCGGACTGGACATCGTCTGCTATGGCCACACGCACCGGCAGCACTGGGAAAAGATTGGCTCCACCTGGCTGCTCAATCCCGGCAGTCTCGATCTTGTCCGCGAGGAGCGGCCGAGCCTGGCGTTGCTGACATTGGAGCCCGGCCGTGAGCCGGCCTGCGAGCATGTGACGGTGTCAGGAAGAGACTGAAGCAGCCTTACAAGCAGGTGTTCCCATGATGCGATTCCTTGTCCTGTCCCTCATCACAGGCCTGCTATGCGGCTGCAGCTCCCGGCAGATGCACCATGGCAGCCTGGATTCCTGGGTCGGCGCGCCCATCGGCAGCTACATCCGGGCCAATGGCCAGCCGAGCGGAAGGCGCGATTTGCCCAACGGCTATGCCGTGTACTCGTTTTCCAGCACCGGTAGCGGATACAAGCCCATTGAGAGCCAGTCCAATCACGAGGCACGCAGCTACGGCACCACCCGCGGAGTCGAGGGGAGCCTCTACAAGGACTCTCGCCTGAATATGTCCTGCACGGTCTGGCTTGAAACGGACAAGGACGGTCATATCGTGCGCTGGCGCCAGCAAGGTAACAATTGCTATTAGAGCATTTTGCTTTTGAAAATGCTCTGCAAGCCATGCGTCGACATGGCTTGCCGCCGCGTAGGCGTAGGCGCAATTCACTTGCGCCGTCAACGCCGGAGCGGACGTCTTAAAAGCAATCTGCCCTAAGATGCTTTGCAAATTAAAAAGGGCCGCTCCATGGAGCGGCCCTTTCTAATTTATTCGGATGGCTGGTTATTCCAGGTACTGCGGATTGACGATCTCGATCTTGGCCTCGGAGCGCAGGCTCTCAATGAAGGCTTGATACAGTTCCTGCTCGCGGCTCTGGGTCAGTGCCGCGACCCACATGTCCTTCTGGCTCTGCCATTCGGATTCGGGAGCCGGAATGAGCGCATCGAGCTTGGCCACGTACCAGCCCTTGGGCGAGGAGTATGCTCCGGGCAGCCACTCGCCGGACTTGGCGACGAAGGCGTCCTTGGCCAGATCCTGGTTGGCGCCCAGAACGGGCACCGTGCCCTTACGGTCAAAGGGCTCGCTGGTCTTGAGTTCGGGCAGGCTCGCCGCGGCCTGCTCACGCGCGGCCGGGTCGGCAAGCTGTTTGGCCAGGGCCTGAGCCTTGGCCTTGGAGAGCTCCAGGGCCTTGTCGCGCTTGAGCAGCGTTTCGATCTGCACGCGAACCTCGTCCAGCGGCTTGACGGACTCGGGCTTGCTGCCGGCCTTTTCGGCCAGGATATAGCCGTTGCCCGAGGAGACCGGGGTGTCGGTCAGCTCGCCGTCGGCCAGGGAGAAGATGACCCGCTTTGCCTCATCGTTCAGGCCGATGCCGGCAGGGCCGGCGGACTCGGAGAACATTCCGCTGTCGCGGGGCACCATGTGCAGGCTCTTGGCGATCTCGGCCAGGGACTGGCCCGCTGCGGCCAGCTCCGTGGCCTCATCAAGGGCGTCGCCCACCAAGGATGCCGCCGTGTCGCGTGCCAACTCGGCGCGGATGTCGGACTCGACCTCGGCCAGAGGGATCTGGCCAGGCTCGCGGCGCTCCTCAAGCTTGATAATGTGCCAACCGAATTCCGTGCGCACCGGCGCGCTGACCTGGCCGGGCTTGAGGGCGAAGGCGGCTTGCTCGAAGGTCGGGACCATGCGGCCACGTCCGAACCAGCCCAGGTCTCCGCCCGCGGGGCCGCTGGGGCCCTCGGAGAACTTCTTGGCCGCATCGGCGAAGCTCAGACTGCCGGTGATCTTCTTGCGGATATCCTCGATCTTGGCCTTGGCCGTGTCCACTTCCTCCTGCGGCGCATCCTTGGCGACCTTCACAAGGATATGGCTGGCGCGGACCTCTTCCTGGCGTTGGAACTTGTCGGCGTGGGCTTCGTAGTACTGCCTGACTTCCTCGGCCGGGACCTGCTCGGGCCTGGCCATCTGCTCGGCGGAGAAGAGCAGGTAGGAAATGCGCGCTTGGGCCGGCAGGGTGAAGCGGGCCTTGTTCTGCTCGTAGTAGCCGGCGATCTCTTCCTCGCTGGGGCTTGCCTGGGCGGTGAAGTCCTCCAGGGGGAAGAGGGCATAGCGGACCACGGCGGTATCGCGGGCAAATGCGAAGTGGTCGCGGGCCTCCTGCTCGCTGGCCTTGGCCGGCAAGGTGGCCACCTGGCGCATCTTGTCCAGAAGAAGCTCGGTGCGCATGCCGGCTTCGTAGCTTACTTCGGTCAGACCGTTGGCGCGCAGCAGGCGGCGGTAGAGCTCATAGTCGAAGCCGCCGCGGTCGCTCTGGAAAGCGGGCGTGGATTTGATAATCTCACGCACCTCTTCGTCCGAGACGACCATGCCGGTGTCCTTGGCCTTCTGGCGCACGAGTTCGGCGTCCACGATTTGGCTGAACACCTGGCGGCGCAGGCCAAGCTGCTTGAGCATCTCGGCGTCCAAGTCCGGGAAGCGGCTGCGCAGTTGCTCCGTGGCTCGCTCCAGGGCTTGGCGGTACTCGGTCACGTTGACGGGCGTGTCGTTGACGTAGCCCACCACCGAGCCGTTCTGGTTCCGGAAGCTGCCCACGCCCCAGAAGACGAAGACGATGATGATTATGCCGAAGACGATCTTGACGCCCCAGCTGCGGGCGTTTTGACGAATGGGATCGAGCATATGTTCTCCGTTAGGAGCCGGCCGGTCGGCCGACGGTATTGAGAAGTCCGCCAGCTTTAATAATGGCCAGTTCCTGTGCAGTCAAATCATTGCCCACTGCAATCCGCTCGCCTGTATCCAAGGTCAGTTCAACCGTGCCGCCGGGCGTGATCTCGTCGGCCGGAATGGTCACGGAAACGCCCAGGGTGAACTTGGCGTAATCGTCCTTGTTGGTCAGCAGCAGCGGCAGTATGCCGAAGTTGACCAGATTGGCGCGGTGGATGCGGGCCAACGACTTGACGATGACGGCCTTGACTCCCAGGTAGCGAGGCCCCAGGGCAGCGTGCTCGCGGCTGGAGCCTTGACCGTAGTTTTCGCCGCCAATGATGACACCCTTGCCGGCGGTTTGGATGCGGCCCACGAAGCCTTCATCCACGCGGCCGAAGATGTGCTTGCTGATGGCCGGGATGTTGGAGCGCAGGGCAGTGATCTCCGCGCCGGCAGGCAGGATGTGGTCCGTGGTGATGTCGTCGCCGACCTTAATGGCCACGGGCGCCTCGATGCGCGCGGGCATGGACTCGAAGGGCGGCAGGGGCGCGATGTTCGGGCCGCGCAGGATCTCGACCTTGGAGCCGTCCTCGGGCGGATAGATGAACAGGTGACGGATGTCAGGGGCCTGCTCCGGCAGCTCGGGCTTGGCTGGAGGCGTGCCCCAGCCGGCAGGGTCGGAGAACTCGCCGCACAGGGCGATCATGGCCGCCGTGGCCGGGCTGACCAGATAGACCTGAGCGTCCTTGGTGGCGCTGCGGCCCTCGAAGTTGCGGTTGAAGGTGCGCACGCTCACACCGCCGGACACGGGCGAGCCGCCCATGCCGATGCACGGGCCGCAGGCAGCCTCCAGCAGGCGCGCGCCGGAATCCAGCAGCGGGTCGATGAGCCCTTCCGAGGAGAGCATCTTGAGCACCTGCTTGGAGCCGGGCGCGATGAGCAGATCGGTCTCGGGCTTGATGCGCTTGCCCTTGAGCAGCAGGGCCACGGTCTTGAGGTCCGCGTAGCTGGAGTTGGTGCATGAGCCGATGCAGGACTGCTCGACCTTCATGCCCGCCAAATCCTTGATGCGCACACGACGATCCGGCATGTGCGGCGCGGCGGCGAGCGGCTCCAGGGCGTTCAGGTCGATGCGGATTTCTTCTTCGTAGGCCGCGCCCTCGTCGGCGAGCAGCTCCACGAAGTCATTTTCGCGGCCCATGGACCTGAGGAACATGCGGGTCTGCTCGTCGCTGGGGAATATGGAGGTGGTCGCGCCCAGCTCTGCGCCCATGTTCGTGATGGTGGCGCGCTCGGGCACCGTGAGCGTGGGCACGCCCGGACCGGCGTATTCGAAAACCTTGCCCACGCCGCCCTTGACCGTCAGCTCGCCCAAAAGGTGCAGAATGATGTCCTTGGCCGAGGCCCAGCCTTGCAGCTCGCCGTCGAGCCAGACCCGCACGACCTTGGGGCAGGGCAGGAAGTAGGCTTCGCCGCCCATGGCCAGAGCCACGGACAGACCGCCGGCGCCCATGGCCAGGGAGCCCACGCCGCCGGCCGTGGGCGTGTGGCTGTCCGAGCCGATAAGGGTTTTGCCGGGCTTGGCGAAGTTCTCCAGGTGCAACTGGTGACAGATGCCCGTGCCCGGAGGCGAGAAGATGATGCCGTACTTGGCGGCCACGGTGCGCAGATAGCGGTGATCGTCCGGGTTACGGAAGCCCATCTGCAGCGTGTTATGGTCCACGTAGCTCACCGAAAGCTCGGTGCGCACGCGCGATACGCCCATGGCCTCGAACTGCAGGTAGGCCATGGTGCCCGTGGCGTCCTGAGTCAGGGTCTGGTCGATGCGAATGCCAATCTCGCTGCCGGGCGTCAACTCGCCCTTGACCAGATGCTTTTCCAAAATCTTGCGCGTAAGATTCTGCGCCATGCTCTGCTCCTTTCTGCCTGGCGTAAAGAGAATGTACTGCCTTATGGAGTGGTATGGCGCGGCATGCCCGGCCGTCGCACTTATTCCATGCCCAGTTCGATGCGCCTTATCTTGTTGCGGCGGATAACGATCTCGGTATCCAGACGCAGTTTGTCCTGCTGGGCCTGGAAGATTTCCTGGTTGTGGAAGACCCCCTTTGCGGGGTCTTCGCAGGCGCGCAGGTGGATGACTTTGGCCTCGGCGGCCTTCTTTTCGGCCGTCAGGGTTTCGATCTGAGCCTTGAGGGCCGAGATGTCTTGGGGCAGATCACTACTCAATGCGGATGCGCCGCCTGGGTTTCTGTTCTGGTTCATGCTCGGGTTCCTTATGCTGGGGCAGCAGGCTGCGCACCGGCGTGCCAAGGCGGTTGTACAAGTTCCAGAAGCTTGGCCAGTGGGCCGTGAGCACGCCGGGGTTGGCCAGGCGGATGCCGGGGCGGACAAAGGCCAGCAGCGCGGCAGCCAGGGCGAACTCGACCGAGGGCGCGCTCCAGATGCGTATGCTGTGCTCCCTGTCGAAGCCGTGATCCATGCGAATGAGGGAGCCTTCCACCGAATGGGGCTTGCCGCAGGCTTCCAGGAACTCAATAGCCTGGGACAGGAAGATATCGTCCGAACCGCAGTCCAGGTTGGCTCCGCCCGGTGCGGCCGCGGCCAGAACCAGAGCCAGAGGGGCCAGGGTCATGTCGGGCGCGGTGAGGCAGAGCCGCTCGGGCCATGGCAGGACAGTGACGGACGCCGCTGTGCTGTCGATAGCGAGATCCAGGCCCACGGAGCCGAGCAGGCGCTGGGCTTGCTGAAACATGGGCAGTGCGGCTGGCCATGGACCAACGAGGCGCGCACGACCGTTGATGAAGCGGGGCATGGCCAGCACCGAAGCCGAGATGAGGCGGTCCATGGGCAGACTGGGCGCGACCGGAACCGTGGGCTCCGCGTGCGGCACGCTGAATGAGCCGGGAGAAGACTTGAATGGGATGCCGCACATCGTGAGCACCAGGGCTGCGTCGGCCAAGGCGTCGGCCACTGGCGAGTCCGCATCGTACTGCAGGCTCAAACCCTCGGGATACGTCCAGGCCGCCGTGGCCAAGGCCGCGGCGAAGGCCGGCGGGCAATCCTCGGGCAGGCGCAGGCTGGAAGCCATGCGGCCGCCCGACTCCAGGCGCGCTGGCAGGCCAGGCGTGTGCGGGGTCAGCGGTGCAAGGCGCGCGCCCAAGGCCGATAGGATGTCGGACAAACGGCCGAGGTCCAGGAGCTTGAGGTCCGCTCCGCCCGAGAAGCGGCAGCGCCCGGCATGACCCAGGCCCAGCGCGAGCAACAGATAGATTGTGTACTCGTGGTCACCGGCGAAGATAGCTTTATCTTCGAAGGCCAGCGTGGCGCCGGCGCGGGAGGACAGCGATTCCTGCTCCCAGGACAAAGCCGCGCCTGCCTGGTTGAGGGCCTTGACCAATTCCACGGTGCGATCGTTGAGCGCCACGGGAGAGAGCTGCATGGCTTGGCCCGATGCCGCGGCCACGGTGGTGATCAGCAGCAGGTGGTCAACCGACAGAGGGGCAGCGGCATCGATGTCCACGGCATTGCGCTTGGGTGTGAGCAGAAAGTCCATGCTCGGGCCCTGTCTGGCGCCAACCTTGGCATAGGCCATGCCGTTGAGCAGGGCCACGGTCTTACGCAGCATGCGGGGCTCCAGGCCCAGCCTTTTGGCGGCTTTGTCCCACTCGAACCAGATGCGCCGCTCCTGCTCGGGGTCGGACAGGGGTTTGCGCTTCTCCTGGCGGGCCGTGGCCGCCCTTGTCAGGAGCCTGGTACGCTCCGCTAGCAGTGCGGCTAGCCTGCGATCGAGGTCGTTAATTTGGGTGGTAATCGACTTTTGGGGCTCGGGTAAGGGCATCAGATGATCCGCCGGATGTATGGATTTGAAACCAGAATTCCTAACCGCATTCGGGCTCCATGGCAAGCGCCATGGGTGGCTCCCTCCCAGGTCCAATCATGATGCAATCTTGGATGAGTCAGACACCCCAAATGACGTTTTCTCACGTCGTGAGGCATGTTAGTCAACGTACGCTTCATGTTTAAGCCGGTGAGGGGTGGGGTGGCCGATCCCATGATATCGTGAGTGTTTTGGAGAAATGTCCGTACGAATCAGTTAGCTAAGTGGTTGTAGGTGAATGATGAAACGAGTAATATCCGCGTGACAAAAGGTACAAATAGGCCTTCAGTGAAATATCCAACTGTTTTGATAAGTCAGAAGGGTTATTTTTTCTTTTGACATTTTGTTCTTTTTTTAACAAGGTATGCCCGTCAGTCGGACGGTTAAAAGGTCATACTTGAATCCGACGGCTGGCTTCCCGGCTAAAAACCGGGAGCAGGGGGCTGCGCCTGGGCATGTCCTTCCAGTAAGTTCTTTTTTCGGTCATGTGAATCACAGGCCGGAGAATCCAGGAGCGTTGGGGAATTTACCCATGTCGGAGCGCCATGTGCATTCCGGCGAGGCTTTCCGTGTTTTTTTTGTTCATGAACACACAGTTAAAGGAGTTGGAGTACTATGGCCAAGCTCGTTCCTCCTCATGGCGGTAAGGGTCTTGTCGAGTGCCTGCTGAAGGGCTCGGCTCTGGAGTCCGAGATCAAGAAGGCCGCTGGCCTGCCCAAGATCGTCATCTCCGATCGCGTGAAGGGCGACCTGATCATGCTCGGCATCGGCGGCTTCTCTCCGCTGAACGGCTTCATGGGCAAGGCTGACTGGAAGGGCGTTTGCGAGAAGTTTATGCTCGCCGACGGCACCTTCTGGCCGGTTCCCGTGGTGTGCGACACCAACGACGAGGCCTGCAAGGTCGGCGACGAAGTCGCGCTGGTCGGCGCCAAGGGCACCGTCTACGCCACCATGAAGATCACCGAGAAGTACGCGCTCACCGCTGATGAGAAGAAGTGGGAGTGCGAGCAGGTCTTCAAGGGCAACGGCGACGACTCCAAGAAGTTCTGGGAAGTGGCCGAGTCCGACCACCCCGGCGTGCAGATGGTCATGAAGCAGGGCAAGTACAACCTGGCCGGCCCGGTGAAGGTCCTCTCCGAGGGCGACTACCGCGAGAAGTTCCCCGGCGTGTACCTGACCCCCGCCGAGATCCGCGCCGAGATGGAGAAGCGCGGCTGGGCCACGGTTGCCGCTCTGCAGCTGCGCAACCCGATGCACCGCTCCCACGAGTACCTGGCCAAGATCGCCGCCGAAGTGTGCGACGGTGTGGTCATCCACTCCCTCATCGGCAACCTGAAGGCCGGCGACATCCCGGCTGACGTGCGCATCAAGTGCATCCAGACCCTCATTGAGAAGTACTTCGTGAAGAACTACGTCATCAATGCCGGCTACCCCCTGGATATGCGCTATGCCGGTCCCCGCGAAGCTCTGCTGCACGCGACCTTCCGCCAGAACTACGGCATCAGCCACATGCTGATCGGCCGTGACCATGCTGGCGTGGGCGATTTCTACACCCTGTTCGAGGCCCAGGAGATCTTTGATCGGATTCCCTACGCCAAGGACGAGAATAAGCCCGCCGGCAAGGCGCTGGTCACCGTGCCCATGAAGATCGACTGGACCTTCTACTGCAAGAAGTGCGACGGCATGGCTTCCATGCGCACTTGCCCGCACACGAAGGAAGACCGCGTCATCCTGTCCGGCACCAAGCTGCGCAAGGCTCTGTCCGAGGGCGCCGAAGTCGTCGACCATTTCGGTCGCGACGAGGTTCTGGTCATCCTCCGCGAGTACTACGGCGGACTGACCGAGAAGGTCGAAGTCAAGATGCAGAAGGCCGCCAGCGGCTCTGCCATGAAGTAACGCTCACGAGCCTCGCGGCTCTGAGACGTGAATTATCGACGGGGCGTCCTTACGGACGCCCCGTTTTTGTTGACGTACGCCTAAAGCTGGATACTATGTGCCAAAAATCCCGAAGGCAGGGCCGGAAGGGATATGGGATGCACTAAATGGCCGAGGATGTCCGTCAGCTCATAGAGCGCATGTGGCCGGAAAGCGGTATAAGCCGTTATGGCCGTGTCTTTCATGACACGAGCGAGTTCATGGACATAGGCCATGGTGATGTCATGGCCCTGGGTGGCTTACACTATCTGGTGATCAGGGACGAATCCGAGCGCCGCTTCGGCATGGAGGACCCGAAATACTGGGTCAAGCGTTGCCATGTGCTGGAGACGGGCGAGAAGCGCATCGTCAAGCTCGTGTTCTACGAGACGTTCAACGCCACGGTGGGACGGTTCCAGTTCCCCTGCTATCGCAGCCCGATCAAGGAGGCGCGCATCCTCGATCTTGTGCGCGAGGACCCGCGCTTCATGCACGGCTTCTCCCTGGAGGACTCGCAGGGCAACAACGTGCGTGTGCTGGAGTACGTGCAAGGCCGCCGCTTGGACCTTCAGGTCGAGGCCATGGAGGTCGACCACGAAACATACTTCCGCGAGCGTTTCCCCGCAATACTCGCAGGGTACATCGACGCCTGCGAGGCAATACTCTTTCTGCACGAGCATGGCGAGAAGCACGGCGATATCCGTCGCGACCATCTTTATGTGGAGCGAGGCACGGGCCGCTACCGCTGGATCGATTTCGACTATGCCTTCGACTTGCGCGAGAATCCTTTCGGCTGGGATCTCTTCGGATTGGGCAACATTCTGGCCTTTCTGGTAGGCAAAGGCGAACACACACCGCTGAGCATCGCCGAGCAGGGTCTCGCGGAGCACATTCGAGTGCCTCTTGACCAAGATGACTTTGGAATCATCTTCGGCAACCGTCTGTTCAATCTAAAAAAGCTTTTCCCTTACATTCCCGAGCGCCTGAACAGAGTTGTCCTGCACTTCGCGCAAGGCGCCAATGTTTTCTATGAAACCGTGGACGAGCTGCTAACGGACCTGCGGCCTTGTCTGGCCGAACTTGGTGCAATACCGGAGCAAGCCCAAGGAGGCGAGGCATGAATCCCAAGCGCATACTCATCGCCGTTGACGCATCCGCGAATTCGGAACGAGCGGTGGCCTACGTGGGCGACATTCTGTGCCATGCCCGTGAAGCGGAAATTCTATTGTTCTGTCTATCAAAGACGCCGGATCGTGACCTGTTCCCGGACGACGCCACCTGGCAGGCCAGCGCCAGAAAACAGGACGCGGAGTACAAAGAGTTTCTTGCCCGGGCGCGAGGCAGTCTGGAACAGCGCGGTGTTGACGCGGGTTGCATCGAAACTCGGCTTGTGCCGTTCACGGGTTTCAGCGTGGCCCAAGGTATTTTGGGAGCGCAACGCGATGGAGGCTATGGCACCATCGTGGTCGGCCGCCGGGGCATGTCCAAGGAAGAGGAGTTTTTGTTCGGTAGCGTCTCCTCGCGCGTCGTGCATCACGCGCGAAATTGCGCAGTGTGGGTGGTGGAATGAGTATTCAGGCACAAGCCAGCGTTGATCATCGCCAGCCATTCCCGCCTGGTGGTGGCATGTGTTTGCGCTAAGGGATGGGAGAGGTTGGTTATTCTTGTGTTTTTTTCTGTGTAGGTATAGAAGTATTAAGTTCGATGTGTTACTTGGCAATTGTTCTTTTTAGAACATGTCAGGTTACAATAAGGAGTTTCCTCGATACTGCCGAGTCCCTAGCCGAACTGCTCGGACTGCCCAAAATAGGCGGAATATCTGACTTGAACGCTTGTAACAGATTTCACTTTCAACTTGACAGGCCGTACGGGGCTTGTTACTTCTCGCACAAGCTGTTGTTGACAAATCCTGGTTTGGAAGCAAGGGCAGGGGCGCATTTGCTCTGCTTTTTCTTCATATAGCTTACGGTGCAAGTCTAGATTGGTTTAACCCTTACTCATAGTGTTGGGAGGTTCAACATGCCTACCTATGTCGATCCAAGCAAGTGCGATGGCTGCAAGGGCGGCGAAAAGACCGCGTGCATGTACATCTGCCCGAACGATCTGATGATCCTGGATCCGGAGGAGATGCGTGCATTCAACCAGGAGCCCGAAGCATGCTGGGAGTGCTACTCCTGTGTGAAGATCTGCCCCCAGGGCGCCATCTCCGCCCGTCCTTACGCCGACTTCGCTCCCATGGGTGGTACGTCCATCCCGATGCGCTCGGCCGAGGATATCATGTGGACCGTCAAGTTCCGTAACGGCGAAGTCAAGCGCTTCAAGTTCCCCATCCGCACCACTCCTGAAGGCTCCATCAAGCCCTTCGAAGGCAAGCCCGAGCCCGGCGACATCAACAACGAGCTGCTCTTCACCGAGAAGGAGCTGACCAAGCCCGAAACCGCTCTTGGCAAGAAGATCGAGATTGGTGAAGCCGACAAGCAGATCCAGTGGTAGAACCTTGCTCGCCGCGCAAGCGGCGGTGCATGCTGATCTGAGTCACAAGTAAGCGCTAACTACATTCACTCAGGAGTACCGAGATGCCTACGATTCCTGTTAAAATTAAGCCCCAAGGTGTGGCTATCGCCGAGCCCCAGCTCGTCGAGATGAGCGTTGATATGCTTCTCGTCGGCGGCGGCATGGGCAACTGCGGCGCAGCCTACGAGATCTGCAGCTGGGTTGACCGCAAGTACAAGGATCTGTCGGTCCTGCTGGTCGACAAGGCCGCCATGGAGCGTTCCGGCGCCGTGGCCCAGGGTCTGTCCGCCATCAACACCTACCTTGGCGACAACAAGGCCGACGATTACGTGCGCATGGTCCGCACCGACCTGATGGGCCTCGTTCGCGAAGACCTGATCTACGACCTTGGCCGTCACGTCGACGATTCCGTGCATCTGTTCGAAGAGTGGGGCTTGCCCTGCTGGATCAAGGAAGGCGACCACAACCTGGACGGCGCCCAGGCCAAGAAGGCCGGCAAGTCCCTGCGCAAGGGTGACAAGCCCGTGCGTTCCGGCCGCTGGCAGATCATGATCAACGGTGAGTCCTACAAGTGCATCGTGGCCGAGGCTGCCAAGAACGCCCTGGGCCAGGATCGCTACCTGGAGCGCATCTTCATCGTGAAGCTGCTCCTGGATGCCAACACCCCGAACCGCATCGCTGGTGCTGTCGGCTTCTCCCTGCGCGAGAACAAGGTGTACGTCATCAAGGCTAACGCCATGCTGGTTGCCTGCGGCGGCGCGGTGAACGTTTACCGTCCCCGCTCCACCGGTGAAGGCCTCGGCCGCGCCTGGTACCCGGTGTGGAACTCCGGTTCCACCTACACCATGTGCGCTCAGGCCGGCGCTGAGATGACCATGATGGAAAACCGCTTCGTGCCCGCCCGCTTCAAGGACGGTTACGGACCGGTTGGCGCCTGGTTCCTGCTCTTCAAGGCCAAGGCCACCAACTACAAGGGCGAAGACTACTGCGCGACCAACGCCGCCATGCTGAAGCCCTACGAGGAGCGCGGTTACGCCAAGGGTCACATCATCCCGACCTGCCTGCGCAACCACATGATGCTTCGCGAAATGCGCGAAGGCCGTGGCCCCATCTACATGGACACCGCCTCCGCTCTGCAGAGCACCTTCGCCAAGCTGACCCCCGAGCAGCAGAAGCACCTCGAGTCCGAGGCTTGGGAAGACTTCCTCGACATGTGCGTTGGCCAGGCCAACCTGTGGGCCTGCATGAACATCAAGCCCGAGGAAAAGGGCTCCGAGATCATGCCCACCGAGCCTTACCTGCTCGGCTCCCACTCCGGCTGCTGCGGCATCTGGGTCTCCGGTCCGGACGAGGACTGGGTTCCCGAGTCGTACAAGGTCAAGGCCGACAACGGCAAGGTGTACAACCGCATGACCACGGTCAACGGTCTGTGGACCTGCGCTGACGGCGTTGGCGCTTCCGGCCACAAGTTCTCCTCCGGCTCCCATGCCGAGGGTCGCATCGCCGGCAAGCAGATGGTCCGCTGGTGCCTCGACCACAAGGACTTCAAGCCCACGTTGAAGGAGAAGGCTGCCGATCTCGCCAAGGAGATCTACGCTCCCTTCTACAACTTCGAGAAGGGCAAGGCTGCCTCTACTGACCCCGTGGTCAACCCGAACTACATCACGCCCAAGAACTTCATGATGCGTCTCATGAAGTGCTCGGACGAGTACGGCGGAGGCGTTGGCACCCTGTACGTGACCTCCAAGTCCCTGCTCGAGACCGGCTTCAAGCTGCTGCAGATGATGGAAGAGGACAGCCAGAAGCTGGCCGCCCGCGATCTGCACGAGCTTATGCGCTGCTGGGAGCAGTTCCACCGCCTGTGGACCGTGCGCCTGCACATGCAGCACATCCACTTCCGTGAAGAGTCCCGCTACCCCGGCTTCTTCTACCGCGGCGACTACATGGGCCTGGACGACGCCAAGTGGAAGTGCTTCGTGAACTCGAAGTTCGATCCGACCACCGGAAAGACCACGATCTTCAAGAAGCCTTACTACCAGATCATCCCGGATTAGTTTGACCATGGGCTGCGGGCCGAAAGGCCCGCAGCCCTTTTTTCCGCTCCGGCAAAGTGGCCTGGGCCTGATCCGGGAACTTGGGGGGAGTCCGGCTTAGGCTTGGGCCATTTTGTTGGCGAGTCCCGCTAGATTCGAGGAGGACTTCACATGTCAAGTAAAAGTATACTGGTCATTGGAGGAGGGTTCGCTGGAATCACCTCCGCCTTAGAGGCCGCCGAAATGGGTCATGAGGTTTTCCTTATCGAGAAAAGCCCATTTCTCGGCGGGCGGGTGATGCAGCTCTATAAGTATTTCCCCAAGCTGTGTCCTCCTTCGTGCGGCCTCGAGATCCAGTTCCAACGCCTGAAGAAGGCCAAGGACAAGGTCAAGGTCTTCACGCTGGCCGAGGTCGTGTCCGTCAACGGCGCCAAGGGCGACTACAAAGTCAAGGTGCGTATCAAGCCCCGCTATGTGCAGCCTAACGGCAGCAGCCTGACCGAAGCCGCCGGAGAGCTGTCCGCAACGGTGGAGAACCCCTTCGAGTTCGGCCTGGCGACCCGCAAGCCCCTTTACATGGATGTGCCCTTCGCTTTCCCGCACCGCTATGTGCTGGACAAGGATGCAGCCACGCCCGAGGATCTCAAGAAGCTTGCCGGCAACGAGTACATCAACTTGGAAGAGACGGCCAAGGAGATCGAGCTCGACGTGGGCTCCATCATCGTGGCGACCGGCTGGAAGCCTTATGACCTCAAGAACCTGACCAACCTTGGCGGGGGCAAGATCAAGGACGCCATCAGCAACATGCAGATGGAGCGCCTTGCCTCGCCCAACGGCCCGACCGGCGGCAAGATCGTGCGCCCCTCGGACGGCAATGCGCCCAAGTCCGTGGCGTTTGTCCAGTGCGCCGGATCGCGTGACGAAAATCATCTGAACTACTGCTCCTACATCTGCTGCATGGCCAGCCTCAAGCAGGCCTGCTACCTGCTCGACCAGTATCCCGATGCGCGCATTACCATTTACTACATCGACTTGCGCACTCCGGGCCGCTACGAGACGTTCCTGAAGCGTGTTCTGTCGAGCCCCAACGTCACGACGGTCAAGGGCAAGGTCGCCGCGGTCGAGGATACTGCCGGCGGCAAGGTGCTGGTCACTGTCGAAAACGCCATCACCGGCATCAAGGCCCAGGACGCTTACGACCTCGTTGTCCTGGCTACGGGCATGCAGCCGAGCCTTGCCGTTGAAGGCCTGCCCTTCGATTTGCCTAAGGACGAAGAGGGCTTCATCATCGGCGGCGCCGAGCAGGGCATATTCGCCGCAGGCTGCGCCAAGGTGCCCCTCGACGTCATGAAGTCGGCCCAGTCGGCTACCGGCGCCGCGCTCAAGGCCATCCAAACCGTGGTAGGGAGGTAGCGTCCAATGCCGCAGAAAATTGGAGTCTACTTTGATCAATCAAGCGTCGGGCAGTACCTCGACCTTGAGGGTCTGTCGACGTACGTAAAGAATCAGTTCGGGGATCTCACTCCGGTAGTGAAGATCCATCCGCGCCTGAACAGCCAGGCGGGACGCGAACTCATCCAGGCGGATCTCGATTCGGGCGCAATCGACACCGTGTGCGTTTGCGGCACTTCGCCGCGCGTGGACTGGGACATCTTCGACTTTGGGCCCGGTGTGCTGGTTGACCGCGTCAACCTGCGCGAGCAGTGCGTCATGTGCTACAAGAACCCCGATGGAACGCTTCCGCAAGCCGGAGCGATTCCCGAGGATCTCAGGCTCATGGCCCAGGATTACGTGAAGATGGGCGTGACCAAGCTGACCAAGATGGGCATGTCCGATCCGCAGGTCATCGAGTCGGTGCGCACCATCCTCGTGCTGGGCGGTGGCTGGACCGGACTGACGTCCGCGCTCAATGCCGCCGCTCTGGACTACAACGTGGTCCTGGTGGAAAAAGAGCAGGTGCTGGGCGGTTACGCAGCCAAGCTGTACAAGACCGTCCCGCTGGCCTACCCATACACGGACGCTCACGACACTGGCATCGACCTGAAGATCGCCGCGGTCAAGGCTCATCCCAAGATCACCATCCATACGGGTACGTCCCTGGTCGAGCTCAAGGGCGCGCCCGGCAAGTACGAAGCCAAGCTGGCCAACGGCGAAGCCTTCCCGGTTGGCTCCGTGGTGTTGGCCACCGGCTTCAAGCCCCTCGATCCCAACCTCCTGGCTCCGCTCGGCTACGGCAAGTCCAAGGACATCATCACCACCATGCAGTTGGAGGAGATGGCCAAGGCTGGCAAGATCGTGCGGCCCAGCGATGGCCAGCCCGCGCGCAACGTGGTTTTCGTGCTCAGCCTGGAAGCCATGCTCGACGAGGCTCTTGCCAAGGCCGCCGAGTGGCGCGAGAAGATCAAGAATCCGGAGCCTGTTGGTGAAGCGACCGATTCGAAGGATCAGCCCAAGGAAGAAAAAGCCGAGGGTTTCGTCTTCGAGAAGCTGGAAAGCATCAGGCACATGCCCTTCAGCAACGAGGTCAGCACCCTGACCGCGCTGAAGCAGGCCCGCTACGTGCGCGAGTTCAGCAAGGATGCCGTGGCTTACGTCTTCTACGATCACATGATGGTCCCCGGCATCAATGAGCGTTACTACAAGGCCGCCCAGGACGAGTCCGGCGTCATGCTGGCCAAGGGCACGGTCTACGAGATCGGCATGGCCGGCGGCCAGCTGACGGTCAAGGCCCGCGATACCCTGCTTGGCAGCGACATCGAGGTTCCCGCCGATCTGGTGGTCCTGCCCACGGGCATGGTGCCCACCACGGCCATGGATCCCGTGCTGAACCTCCAGTACCGCCAGGGTCCGGCCCTGCCCGACCTGGTGCTCTTCGACGGCTTCGCGGATTCCAACTACATCTGCTTCCCGTACGAGACCCGCCGTACGGGCATCTACGCCGCCGGCACGGTTCGTCAGCCCATGCTGATGGCCCGCTCCGAGGACGATGCCAACGGCGCGACTCTCAAAGCCATCCAGTGCCTTGTGTCGGCGAACCGCGGCATGGCCGTGCACCCGCGTTCGGGCGACTCGTCGTATCCGAAGTTCAACTTCGTGCGCTGCACCCAGTGCAAACGCTGCACCGAGGAGTGTCCCTTCGGCGTGCTGGACGACGACGAAAAGGGAACGCCGCAGCCCAACCCGTCGCGCTGCCGCCGCTGCGGCACGTGCATGGGCGCCTGCCCCGAGCGTGTCATCAGCTTCGACAACTACAATGTCGACATGATCGGCTCCATGATCAAGCAGATGGAGATTCCGCCCGACATGAAGAAGGGTGGTCCTCGCGTGCTGATCCTGGTCTGCGAGAACGACGCCTATCCGGCCATCGACATGGCCGCCATGCGCGGACTTCGCTGGAGCCCCTACGTGCGCTTCATCCCGGTGCGCTGCCTGGGCTCGGTCAACTCCATCTGGATCGCCGACGCCATGTCCAAGGGTACTGACGGTGTCATGTTGCTGGGCTGCAAGTTCGGCGACGACTACCAGTGCCACTTCGTCAAGGGTTCGGAGTTGTGCAATCGGCGCATGGTCAACATCGCCGACTCGCTCAAGCGTCTGGGCGTGGAGCCCGAGCGCGTGGTCCAGGAGCAACTCGCTATCGACGAGTACGACCGCGTGCCGACGCTCATCGATAACTTCATCAATTATATCCTGAAGATCGGGCCGAACCCGTTCAAGGGCTACTAGGAGGGAACGCATCATGGCGAACGTGATCAAGGCCGACCTCCAGTTCGTCCAAGAACTCCAGTCAGTGGGCGGAGACGCGCTGAAGAAGTGTTATCAGTGCGCCACCTGCAGCGTAGCCTGCCCTCTGGCTCCCGCCGAGAACCCCTATCCCCGCAAGGAGATGGTCTGGGCGCAGTGGGGTCTCAAGGACCGGCTGGTCAACGACATCGACATCTGGCTCTGCCACAACTGCGGGACCTGCTCCGACCTGTGCCCGCGTGGGGCCAAGCCGGGCGATCTCATGGCGGCCATGCGCAACATGGCCTACCGTAACCTCGTGGAGCCGACCGTCGTCGGCAAGTGGATGAGCTCGTCCAAGTACCTGCCCATCCTCATAGCCATCCCGGCGGCCATCTACCTGCTCATCTGGATCATCCGCGCCGGGCAGTTGGGTTCCTTCTTCCCGCTTTTCGTGGAGGAGGGAGGGCATTTCGTGCTGGCCCCCGAAGGAGTCGCGGGAGCCGTGAAGTACGGCGGCCTCTTCCCCGGCGACTTCACCATCGACCCTGTCTTCGGTTTGGTGGCGCTCTTCGTGGCCTTTATCTTCTATAAGGGCGTCATGAAGCTCATCAAGGGCTTCCAGGACACCACGCCCAAGACCTTCGTCGTGGGCGAGCATGGACAGGTGAGTTGGATCGACGCCATCAAGGACGTGCTTTTCGGGCAGGTGGCCACGCACGCCAAGTGGAAGCAGTGCGGAGATACCGAGTCCGACAAGCACCGCTTCACCGGCCACTTCACGCTGTTCTGGTCCTTTGTGATACTGGCGATCGTCACTTCCATCGTGGCGGTCA
Organism: Desulfocurvibacter africanus subsp. africanus DSM 2603; assembly: GCF_000422545.1. Lineage (NCBI taxonomy): Bacteria > Pseudomonadati > Thermodesulfobacteriota > Desulfovibrionia > Desulfovibrionales > Desulfovibrionaceae > Desulfocurvibacter > Desulfocurvibacter africanus. Next base: position 34,725 of record NZ_AULZ01000001.1, on the reverse strand, counting down.
CTCACTGGGGAGGCAAGATAATCCCGTTTATCGCGCCCATCGGCCATACGCCCATGCCCTTGTGGAGCCCGGTGAAGATTATGGCCAACGTGGGCGCCATCATGCTCCTGTTCGGCCTGACCGTGCTGACCAAGCGTCGCCTGAATCAGGATCCTTCCAAGCACGGCTCCAGCTTCTACGACTGGTACCTGCTCGGCGTCATCTGGGCCGTGGGTTTGACCGGTATTTTCAGCCAACTGTTGCGCTTGGCCAATGTCCCTACGCTGGCTTATCCCATGTACTATCTGCATCTGGTCAGCGTGTTCATGCTCTTTGTCTATCTGCCCTGGTCCAAGCTCGGGCACCTCGTGTACAGGACCGCGGCCCTTGTCTATGCGCGTAAGACCGGCCGTATTGCGATGCAATCGAGAGAAGAAAAAATATTTGTCGTTTAAGTAAGGAGGATTCTACCATGGCTGAAGCGAGAAAGACCTTCCCCATGTCCGTCTTCACCGCGTGCATCAAGGGCGAAAACAAGGATGCCCAGAAGCGCAACGTGGCTGAGATGCTTGGGTTCATGACCAAGAAGGACATCGACGCTGAGTTCGAGCCTTTTGCCGCCGCAATCTCCAAGGCCTACATCTACGAGCAGCATCCCGAGCTCGTGAAGATGAGCGCCGGCGAGGTTGCCGGTTTGGGTGATCAGGTCTCCGTCCAGGAGTTGCCCACCAAGGCGCAGGCCGAAGTGGATGCCGTGTTCGCCAAGCTGGTGGAGTATCGCAAGACTGTCGCCGAGCAGGGCGCCAAGATCGCCGAGCTGGAAAAGGCCCTGGCCGAGACCAGCGCCAAGCTGGGCCTGAGCGAGAAGTCCTTGGCCGAGTACAAGGCCAAGGCCGATAAGCTTGAAGCCAGCTCCAAGAACGAGGGCGAGAAGGTCTTCGTGGCCTCCGAAGCCAAGGTTACCGAGCTGAACAAGGTCGTGACCGACCTGGCCGGCGAGATCGACAAGGTCAAGTCGAGCATCATCTCCATCCTCAAGTCGGCTCCCACCGCCGGTGGCGCTGCTGCCGCGGGCGAAGCTCCGGGCGCTGGCGCTCCCGAGACCGGCGGCGCTCCCGCCGATACCTTCGGTTTCGGCTCCGACCCCTTCAGCGACAGCAAGTGGTAGACCGAATCCTTTGATCGTTGTTTGTGCAAGCCCCGGCCCGTCTGACGGACCGGGGCTTTTTTCAGGCCGAAATGCCTTATGGCCGAATCATGTCCAATTTTCCGCATCCGAGAACATGCCTCAAGGCCTCTTTAAAGCATTTTGCATTTCAGACGCTCCCTTCGGCGTTGACGGCGGAATTACATTCCGCCTACGCCTGCGGGGCGGCAAGCCATGCCGACGCATGGCTTGCAGAGCATTTTCAAAAGCAAAATGCTCTAAACCATTTTGGCAAATGCGCTATTGCTGAAAGTGGCGATGTGAAGGCGACGAACAGGCTCGGCGCGTGTCGTTGCGTTTTGTCGCAACATACTTGTGAACGCGATTTAGATTCACCGAGAAAATTTGCCAAAAATGATCAAGCGACAGAATTGCTTGATTTTTGTCATATTTTTCGATTATAAAGTTGGTCCTATGGCACACCTCTGTCTTGAAGACGTCAATGTACATTTTGGAGGGCTTCAGGCTCTCTCGAATGTATCCTTTGAGTTGAAGCCCGGCGAAATTCTCGGTCTCATCGGCCCCAACGGGGCAGGCAAGACAACCATCTTCAACGTCATTACCGGCGTCTACCGTACCTCCGGAGGCACGGTGGCTTATGACGGCGATTCGCTCAGCGGTCTGCGTCCATATCAGCGGCTGAAGCGCGGCATAGCCAGGACCTTCCAGAATATTCGCCTGTTCACGGCCATGACGGCCCTGGAGAACGTAATGGTCGCGCAGCACAGCCGTACCAAGGCTGGCGTTGTAAGCGCCGTTCTGCGCCTTCCGTCTCAGCGCCGCGAGGAGCGGCGCATCCAGGAGAAAGCCATGGCCGCCCTGGAGTTCGTGGGCATGGCCGACAAGGCCGATACAGTGGCCCGCAACCTGCCTTACGGCTTGCAGCGCCGCCTGGAGATCGCCAGGGCCCTGGGCTCGGAGCCCAAGACAATCCTGCTCGACGAGCCCGCCGCCGGGTTGAATCCGGTGGAAAGCACGCAGCTCATGGCGCTCATCAACCGCATTGCCGAGTCCGGGATCAACGTGCTCATGGTCGAGCATGACATGAAGGTCGTCATGGGCTTGTGCCACCGGCTGGTTGTCCTGGACCATGGCGAGCTGATTTGCCAGGGCACGCCCGGCGACGTGCGTTGCGACCCCAAAGTGATCGAAGCCTATCTCGGGCAATAACAATCATCGGGAGGTGCTAGCATGCGAAGGATCCTTGCAACAATCACGACCGTCGCCTTGCTTCTGTGCGCCGGCACGGCCACGGCAAAGACGCTCAAGATCGGCAGTCTGAGCCCGCTGACCGGCCCCTACGCGGCTGATGGCAACGATATCGCCAACGGCACCCGCGCGGCCATCGCGGTCATGCAGGCCGAGGGCGGCATCCCTGGTTATGACAAGATCGAGCTTTTCGCCGAAGACACTGCTTGCGATCCGCGCCAGGCCGTGGCAGCCGCCAACAAGCTCATCAACGAGGGCGTTGTCGGCGCTGTCGGCGCCTACTGCTCCAGCGCCACCATTCCCGCTTCCGAGGCCTTGGCCGAGGAGGACATCATCATGATCACCCCGGCCTCCACGAGCCCCAAGGTCACCGAGCGCGGCCTGCCCTACATGTTCCGCATATGCGGCCGTGATGACGATCAGGGCCCGGCCGGCGTCAAGTTCATGAAGGAATTCCTCAAGGCCAAGACCGTGTTCATCGTTGACGACAAGACCACCTACTCACAGGGCCTTGCCACTGAGGTTGCCAACAACGCGGACAAGAACGGCATCAAGGTCGTGGCTCACGACCACGTGAACCAGGGCGACAAGGATTTCTCCGCCGTGCTGACCAAGGTCAAGCAGGCCAACCCCGACGCTTTCTACATCAGCCTGCAGAACTCCTCCTCCGGCGCGCTCATGATGATCCAGGCCAAGCGCATGGGCATCAAGGCCGCCTTCATAGGCCAGGACGCGGTATATCATCCGCAGCTCATGGAGATCGCCAAGGATGCCGCCGAGGGCGCGTACCTGACCTTCGGCTACACGGACAAGGCCACTCCCGAGTACAAGAAGTTCTACAATGCCTACAAGAAGATCAGCGGCGAGCCGGGCGCTTACTCAGCCTACTCTTATGACTCAGCCTATGTGCTGCTGACGGCCATCAAGCAGGCCGGCTCCACGGATGCCGAGAAGGTCAAGGCCGAGATCATGAAGCTGAACCTCAAGGGTGCATCCAAGCAGCTCAAGTTCAAGGAAAACGGCGATTCCGGCTCCGATTATGTCATCTTCAAGGTCCAGGGCGGCAAGTTCGTGCCCTTCTGGAATCCGTCGACCGGCAAGACCATGTAGGTTGCGACTCGCGCTTGGGCGCGGGTTGACTTGACGCGGATAGACTGGGGGAACGCTCCGGCGTTCCCCCTCAACACCCTGGACTCCAATGGATTTCTTCATCCAGCAGTTCGTCAACGGCATCACCCTGGGCGGGGTCTACGCGCTGGTGGCTCTAGGCTACACCATGGTCTACGGCATCATCCAGCTCATCAACTTCGCCCATGGCGAATTTTTCGCCGCCGGTGGGTACGTGGGCGTCATCCTGCTCTCGTTCCTGGCCGCCCACGGCATTATGGACACTCATCCCTGGCTGGGGCTGGGCATAGCGCTGCTTCTGACCATGGGCTACTGCGCCATGCTGGCCATGGCCGTGGAGAAAATCGCCTACAAGCCGTTGCGCCAGTCATCGCGGCTTGCCGTGCTCCTGTCGGCCTTGGGCATGTCGATTTTTCTGCAGAACGGTCTCATGCTCACCCAGGGCGTGTATGACAAGGCCTATCCGATAGGCTTCACGGCGGGAGGGTGGGATTTCGGCAATGTGCGCATCTCGCTCATGCAGGTGCTCATCCTGGGGCTTACGGCAATCCTCCTGGTGGCGCTCAATGCGCTGGTCTTTCGCACCAACATCGGCAAGGCCATGCGCGCGACGGCCCAGGACAAGGTCATGTCCGCCCTGGTAGGCATCGACTCCAACCGCATCATTGCTCTGACCTTCGCCATCGGCGCGGCTCTGGCCGCGGCAGCCGGCATCTTGGTTGGCCTGTATTACGGCAGCGTGCGCTACGACATGGGCTTCGTTCCGGGCATCAAGGCCTTCGCGGCCGCGGTGCTGGGCGGCGTCGGCAATATCACGGGCGCCATGCTCGGCGGGTTCATCATCGGCATGGTCGAGATCATGGCCGCGGCATATATTCCGCACGGCGGCGAGTACAAGGACGTCTTCGCCTTCATCATCCTCATTGCCGTGCTCTACTTCATGCCCACCGGCATCATGGGGGAGAACGTCGATGATACCCGCGTTTAGCCGGCCCTGGCTGTTCCTGGCCGTGGGGCTGGCCTGGTTCTTCCTGCTCCTCTGGCCGCTCCTGGGCATCCATGCCGACGGCACCTTGACCTTTGACAAGAGTTTCCAGGTCTGGATTCGCGTAGCTGTGGCCGCGACCATATTCGTGGGCCTGCGGCAGCTTAATAAAGCCGGCGCGTTCAATTACATTACGCGCCCTCTGGCGAAGGTGAGGGAATCCGGGCAAAGCGCGGCCAGCCTCATTCCCAAGCCGGTTTGGATCCTGCTGGCCCTGGCTGTTGCCCTGGCCTACCCGCAGTTCACCGGCCGCTATGCTCAGGATGTGGCCGTCAGCGTGCTCGTGTACGTCTGCCTTGGCCTGGGACTTAATGTGGTCGTGGGACTGGCCGGACTGCTGGACCTGGGCTACATCGCTTTCTACGGAGTAGGCGCTTATACTTATGCGCTGTTGTCCGTGCACTACGGAGTGCCTTTCTGGCTTTGCCTGCCCATCGCTGCCATGCTGGCCAGTCTGGCAGGTTGCATCATCGGCTATCCCACTTTGCGCATGCGCGGCGATTACCTGGCCATCGTTACACTGGGCTTCGGCGAAATCATCCGCATCATCCTGAACAACTGGATGGAATTGACCAACGGACCCAACGGCATCCTGGGCATCGAGGCCCCGAGCATGATCGTGCCGGATTTCGAGGACGGCCTGGGCTTCGAATTCATTTCCCTGCGCAAGCTGCAGTATCTTTATTATGTGGTGCTGTTCCTGGCCGTGTTCACCATCGTGGCCGTGCATAGGCTCAATTTTTCGCGAATCGGCCGGGCCTGGGAGGCCATCCGCGAGGACGAGACGGCCGCCGAGCTCATGGGCGTGAACACGTTTCTGCTCAAGCTGCTGGCCTACGCCATGGGCGCGGTGTTCGGCGGTCTGGCCGGGGCCTTCTTCGCCGCGCGCATGCGCTTCGTGAGCCCCGAGAGCTTCACCTTCCTCGAGTCGGCCATGGTGCTGGCCATGGTGGTCCTTGGCGGCTTAGGCTCCATCCCAGGCGTCATCCTGGGCGCTCTGGCCCTCGTAGCTCTGCCCGAGGTCTTCCGAGGCTTCGAGCTGTACCGCATGCTGGCCTTTGGCGGCGCCATGACGCTCATGATGCTCGTGCGTCCCGCGGGATTGTGGCCGGCCAAACGCATGGGCCGCAGGTCCGAGGAGGCGGAATAATGGCCGAACCGATCCTGGAACTGCGCAACGTAAGCGCCCACTACGGCAATATCCAGGCCCTCAAGGGCATATCGCTCAAGGCCTTTCCCGGCGAGGTCGTGACCATCATCGGCGGCAACGGCGCGGGCAAGTCCACCACGCTCATGACCATCTGCAACGTCATCAAGGCCTCCGGTGGCGATGTCCTCTACGAAGGCCATTCCATCCTCAATTTGGCTTCGGCCAAGCTCGCTCCCATGGGCCTGTGCCAGGTGCCGGAAGGCCGGCGCATTTTTCCGCGGCTGACCGTGGAGGAGAACCTCGAGATGGGCGCCTTTTTCCGCAAGGATAAGGCCGGCATCAGCCGCGACATGGAGCACATCTTCGAGCTGTTCCCCGTGCTGCGGGAACGCCGCCGCCAGCCCGGCGGCACCTTGTCGGGCGGCGAGCAGCAGATGCTGGCCATCGGCCGCGCGCTCATGGGCCGTCCCAAGCTGCTGCTGCTCGACGAGCCTTCCTTGGGCCTTGCCCCGCTCATCGTGCAGCGCATCTTCCGCATCGTGGAAGATATCAACAAGCAGCAGGGCACGACCATCATGCTTGTGGAGCAGAACGCCAATGTGGCTCTGCGCATGGCCAGCCGTGGCTATGTGCTGGAGACGGGCAAGGTTGTCATGGAGGGCGAGGCCGCGGCTCTGCTGGATAACCCCGCCATCCGCGCGGCTTACCTGGGCGAATAGGCGCTTGCGAAAGAGCTGGGAAGGGCTTTGCCTGCCAGAGCGGCTCGCTCCTCCCCAGACCCTCCCAGCAAGGAAATAATTCCCCTGCCTCCCTCATTCTTATTGGCAATTGCTTGAGCTAGCGCTGTTCTTTGGCAGATTTCCACAACAGACCCCGCCAGTAGCAACCTGGCGGGGTCTGTTGTTTGGCCATTCAGTCTCGTGAATTGTAAGTCACCCTTGATACGGCGAAGCTGGAGCGAAAGGGCGAATAACTCGCTTACTGTGTCGTGCAGTCGCGGCGTTACCATCCGACAGCTTCAAGCGTGAGCAGAAAGGCCAGGATGAGCGTGCTGACGAAAAAGATCGTGCGCCAATCGTCCCACCCAAGCAGCTGTTGCAGCTTGTTGTGTCGGAACGGTCCTCGTTGCAGCACGGTCCGGTTGAGGCGGTCGTAAGACACGGTATAAGCCCAGCTGCCCAGGAGCATGCCGGGCACGCCGCCTACGAGGGCATCCAGGCTGCCTTGTCCCACTGCGCCGGCCATGGTCCCCGGGCAGTAGCCAAGCAGGCCGAAACCCACGCCGAAGATAAGTCCTCCCATGGCCGTGGCTCCCCATGCGCCTTGCTTTTCCTTGATGCGCACGATGCCGAAGCGAGCGAGAAGATGCGTGCCGAGCATGCCGGTGAGAACTGCCGTCAGCAGGACTTTGGCCACGGTCCAATCCTGCAGCAGAAGCTGCCCCAGCAGCCGCTCATAGCGGGTAATGCCAGCACGCTGCAGCAGAAAACCGAAACATATGCCCACCAGCAACCCCAGCAGGAGCTGCAGGCGTCGGTTGTTGCGGATACGTTCAATCATGAGGCTACCCCGTTCATTCGGATGACAACGCACCAGCGGCATTGCCGTGGCTACTATCACATATCACCTGTTTCGCGCTATGCGTCCATGGAAAACAGGTCGACGGCAAGCCGGGCATGAGGGAGTGACGCCCGATGGTCACCTTACAGAAAGATAGAAGGCGGATGCCACGGGCTTAGAGCATTTTGCTTTTGAAAATGCTCTGCAAGCCATGCGTCGGCATGGCTTGCCGCCGCGTAGGCGTAGGCGCAATTCAATTGCGCCGTCAACGCCGGAGCGGGCGTCTTAAAAGCAATCTGCTTTAAACAGTATGCCGATGAAAATGGGGGCAAGGGAATCATTCCCCTGGTGGGAGGAGCCTGGGAAGGAGCGAGCCGCTCTGGCAGGCAAACCCCTTCCCAGATCTTGTGTGAAATGGCCTATTCGTCCCGAACGAGCCAGACCGCGAACTCGGGATTGGGCTTGTAGCCCACGCCCACCGCGCCTTTATGCAGATAGAGACAATAGGCCCAGTCCGGCTCGAAGAAACTGGTGGTGGAGGACCAGCAGGCCTCGGGCACATGCTGGAACGGGTGGCCGTCGGGAAGGGCAGGGGAGTGGCTCGATGCATCCACGAGACTTTCCAGCTCGTTTATGCTGGGCAGCCGCCACGGCAGGCCGTCGCGGGCCGAGATATCCACCGCAAGGTCCAAGGCTGCCTGCCACGTGAGGTATTTTCCGGCAATATCGGCTGAACGGGTCCATACGAGGCCGGTCAACACGTCGCGCACGGCACCATCGAGTAGCGTATAGCGCGGCGAGGGCCATGCCACGCCCGCGCGCAGTTCGCCATCCTGCAAGCTGCCTGTGCAAGCCACTTCAAGACCCAGGTCATCGTAGCAGGCCATCTGGCCCGTAGCCGGCAGCACTGGGCTATCGCCGCGCACGGGCCACAGCAGGCAGTACTGGTCCTTGCGGCCGTAGAACATGCGCCCGCCTTCCATGTGCACATACCAGGCATAGGCGGGCGCCATGGCCGAAGTAGTGCAGGTCCAGTACCAGCCCAAGAACACGCTCTGGAAGGGATGATCCGCGGGCAGGGCCGGCTTGCGCGCCGCGTGGCTGACCAGGCTGCGCAACTCGCGGCGATTGGGCATGCGCCAGTCTGCGTGCCCATGGGCTGACTCGGCGTTCATGAGCCGCACGAATTCCAGGGCCTCGCTCCAGGTCGCCGGGAAGTTCAATGGATTGGCGTTGCGTGTCCAGGTCAGGCCGGTTGCCAGGTCGAGAACCAGCTCGCCTTGGGTCTTGAAACGCGGCTCGGGCCAGGGGCAACCCGGCCGAAACTCAGCGTCTTGGCCTGAGCCGGCGCAGTCCACGGGTCGTCCCGTAGCATCCCAGCATTTCGCCAAGCCGGTCCAAAGATAGTGCCTGCCCACGCGTGTCCTTATCGAGCTAGTCCCAAGCCATGCGCTCAAGTTCGACCGTGAGCTCCTGCATGAAATTGGCGGGACAAATTTCGGGATCGAAGGTCAAAGGCGTGCACTCATCCGCGCATGCAATGGCAGCCAGACCTTCATACAGGCAGATGGCGGTTTCAGTGGGCTGCGTTGCGCACAATCGGGTAAAGAGATGCTTGAGGCCGTCGGGAGCCGTGGGTGAGAGGGTTACAATGGCGCCCGCATTGTCGAAGTCGAAATGAAAGTGGTCGAGGTAGGCGCTGACGGTCTTCTGCATGGCGACGCTCCTATGGTTATCAGCGTCATTCTATAGAGTAAAAGGGTCTATTTGTCATCACCGAACAGTAATCGCGTCACGTTTTCAGAGCGAAATGATTCAGGACCAGCTTGCCCGTATCGCGCAACAGAGCGGGATGCGATCCCTGACTGTCCCAGAAGATTGCGTCGCGCGTGGTATGCGTGCCCGTGCGACCGAATAGTCCGAAAATCTCCCGGCGGTCGAACTTGGCCTTGAGGTCGAATCCGGGATGGCCAACGCAGACCAGATCCGGCGCATGGTGTGCCTGGGGGCCTTGGTACAGTTCCTCGCCCCGGTGTACGGCCTCCAGCACCGGCTGGCCCTCGAAGCGCAGTTCAAGCAGGCCCTGGCGGATATCCTCGCGCAGGGCCAAGGCCTCGCGCCGATTAAGCAGGCCCCGGCCGAAGCGCTCGCGATCATGCAGGTAGATGCGCCCAGGGTCCAGGGCAAAGGCGCGTGACTCGGGTGCGATGCGCGTTGCGTCCCACTGGCCGCTCTCGGAATGATCGCTGCCTGGCAGCAGACGCAGGAATCCGGCGCACATGAGCCAGGCGTTGACGTCCACCTCGGTGATGAGCGGCGCGAAGCCGTGGTCGGCCAGGACAACGAGCCGCTTGGGCTCGGGCAAGGCGTCATAGCGTTCAAGCGCATCGGCCACGGCGGTATCCCACAGGCGCAAAAGCTTCATGCATCTGTCGTGCAGCCAGTGGGATGGGTCGAGCACCGCATCGAGAAAGAAATGGAAAAGCCGGTCCGTCTCGGTCAGCACGTAGACGAAGAGGTCGAAGTCCAGACCGCCCCAGAGCAGATCCAGGGCCGCTTGGCGCGAGACGAGGCTGCGCGTCAAACCATCCAGAAGCAGATCGGGCTCGGCGCGGCCGCGGGCAGTTTCTGCTTCGAGTATATAGCCCTGGCGGGCGAGAATGGCCGCGAGCACTGGCGGATGCACGGCGCGGGACAACTCCGGCGCCACGAAGCCGGCCACGAGCATGCCGCGCAAGGGCTTGGCCGGGTAGGTGTTGGGCAGATTGAGCACCTTGGAAACAAGCCCTTGGCTGCTCAAACGGTCGAAAATGGTTGGCGCGCACACGTGGCTCGAATCGGTGATTGAGAGCGCGTAACTCGCCGGGTCCAGGCGCGTGAAGCCGTACACGCCGTGCTCTCCGGGTCCGCAGGCAGTGAAGAAGGATGTCCAGTTGACGGGCGAGAGTTCGGGCAGTTCGGAGGCCACTTGCATGGCGCGGGAGTCATGGACCAAGGAGGCCAGCGCCGGGAGATCGGTCAGTTCACAGAGACGTCGCGCTAAAGGCAGGGCGAGTCCGTCGAGGCCTAGAACTACGAGGCGTGTGCGTGGCGTCATATTGGAACCAGTTCGGGATATCGAGATGAACTGTGGGCCTACTGGCCACGGTCCATGTACAGACATTAAGGGCTGGCAACTGCTCGTCAGTCGGAAGCTGGCTCAGACCGTTTAGGTGCATGCAAAGATCAGGTTGGTAAAGGCGCTGTCGCACGCAGGCAAAGATTAATAGCCTTACCGTGACTGGGCCGGATGCTATTTCTTTTTCTGTGGTTGGCGCGTGGTAAGCGTAACCGCAGGCTGGTAAGGGTTCGCGCCGGAGTCGCCTTTTTTTGCGCCGGGCGAAAAAAGCGGGTTGGCGCTGGAGTCGGACCGCTTGCCTTGATCCGGAACGGCCTGCTCTGGAATGCCGACGCCTGAAATTTCTTCCGGAGCCTCCTGCAACACCGCGGAGACATTCCGGCCGACCTTGCGGTCAAGATAGGCTTTGACCTGCAAGGCATTTTCATGGGCAGGGTTGATCTTCAGGCATGCGGAAACGTGCCGGTAGACCTTGCGCACATCATCCTTATGGAAGGCGGCGCGTGCGATATTGAAGTGCAGGTTCTCGTCATCCGGGGCGAGGACCACGGCGCGCTCGTAGTATTCGATGGCCTGGTCGTACATCTTGCCCTTGCGCAGGGCGATGCCGAATTCGTTGAACATATGCTTGTGTTCGGCGGCGTAGGTCGCTTCCATGGCCATGAGCTTCTGGAAGACCTTCACGGCCTTCTCCATGTCATTGCGTTCAATGAAGCAGATGCCGATGCCGAAGGTAGCCCTGATGTTATCCTCGTCCAGGTTAAGAGCCTTGGTGTACTCCATTTCGGCCGAGAAGTAGTTGTTCTGCTGGCGGTACTTGTCGCCCCAGGCCAGGGCCTTGCGCAGTGCCGAGAGTTGGGGAAGCACGTTCTTGGCGTACAGCTCCGGCTCCGGCATATACTGCTTCAGGAGCTGTTCCTTGCCGATGACGGCCTTGATGCCTATGGGCAGCCAGTTGGAGTTCATGGGCTGGGTTTCGTAGTCGCCGTCTTCAAGCTCACGCACAAGATAGTAGATGGTTTCCTTGACCTTGGACGATGTCGCGCCGAAGCCGACACGCGTTATCCTTTCGGATGAAAACACGCCGATCATGGGCTCCTTGGGCGGAGTAATGGCAATGCCTGACAATTTCGGGGTCGACATAAGATATCCTTGTGAGGCGAACCATACATGCATGATGACCGACAAATCAATATCAATAAACACGAAAATCGTTGAGCCCAGCCGCGCAGATATCCTACGCAAGCTGGTTCACATGGATACACTGGCCCAGGGATATACTGTAAGGCTGCAAGTGCGTTAAACTAGGTTCGCAACGCCCTATGCAAGAGACGATCTGCAGGGCTGGAGCAGAGTCCTGTGTCCGGTCACTCCGGTCAGGGTGCAGCAGCATAGGGCCGGAGCTGAGCGCCGACCCATGAGGCACGTGAAATCCGCTGAGTCCGGCTCGACCTGCTAACGCGCGAATTTCTGCTTATATTCTCTCTCCAGTTCGCGTTGTTCCCGCTCGTATCGATCCATCTCCCGCTGGCGCGCCCTGTCGTACGATCGCTGGCGTTCATCGCCTGTACCGGGCCACTGCTCCTGGAAACGCAGGTCGATCTTCCGCAGGTTACGTTCGTTGCGGGCCTGCTCTTTTGCCGTCTCCTGATCATACCAATACTGAATCGCGTCCTGGTCCGGCGGTCTGCGCTTGATCGGTTCTTGTACTGGGAGCAGGCTGTCGCCTATTTCCGCATGGACCGGACTCACGAATTGCAACTCTTGCGGCAGCAATCCGGTATATTGAAGAATGCCTCCGCCGAGCATGGCGCAAGCGCCTGCTGCCAGCATGGTTTTGGTGATTGATCGTATCAAGTGCGACATGGCTTCCCCCCTGCGATTAAAAATGAAACTCAGCATAAGACAGCTCCGGGCGTGGTGCCATTAGATATAATGGAAAAGTCGATTGAGTGGGCTGATACGCCGCACGCATATGGCTATCGGCTTCCGAGCCGGTTTGGCGGAAAACCAGGGGAGGGCGGAAAGAAAAAGCGGCTTCCCCCTGCAAACAGGGGGAAGCCGCTTGACGCAATTAGATATGCTTGATGTCCGGAGCCTATTTGACCAGCGCCAGCTTGCCTTCGATGAGGTCGGAGATGACCGTCGGATCGGCCAGGGTGGAGGTATCGCCGAAGTCCTCCATGCTGGTGGAGCCGGCCGCGATCTTGCGCAGCACGCGGCGCATGATTTTGCCGCTCCTGGTCTTGGGCAGACCGTCGGCGAACTGGATGAACTCGGGCGCGGCGATGGGGCCGATTTCCTTGCGCACGTGGCCCTTGAGCTCCTTGCGCAGCTCGTCGCTGGGGTCGATGCCCGTACGCAGGGACACGTATGCGTAGATGGTTTCGCCCTTGACCGCATGCGGCATGCCCACCACCGCCGCCTCGGCCACGGCCGGGTGCGACACGAGGGCGGACTCTATCTCGGCCGTGCCCAGGCGGTGGCCCGAGACGTTGAGCACGTCGTCCAGGCGGCCCATGATCCAGAAGTAGCCGTCATCATCGGTGCGTGCGCCGTCGCCGGACTCGTACATGCCCTTGAAGCGCTCGAAGTAGTTCTTCTTGAAGCGCTCTGGGTCGCCGAACACGCCGCGCAGCATGCCGGGCCAGGGCTTTTTGATGACCAGGTGGCCGCCCTGGTTGGGACCCACGTCCTTGCCTTCCGAGTCCACGATGGCCGCATGCACGCCGGGCAGGCCCCTGGTGGCCGAGCCTGGCTTGAGGGGCGTGGCGTAGGGCAGGGCCGAGATCATGATGCCGCCGGTCTCTGTCTGCCACCAGGTGTCCAGCACGGGCAGCCGGCCGCCGCCGATGTGCTTGTGGTACCACAGCCAGGCTTCGGGGTTGATGGGCTCGCCGACGCTGCCCAGCACGCGCAGGGAGGACAGGTCGTACTTGGCCGGCCACTCCTCGCCCTCGCGCATGAGCGCGCGGATGACCGTGGGCGCGGTGTAGAAGATATTCACCTTGAATTTCTGCACGAGCTTCCAGAAACGGTCTGGGCCAGGGTAGCTCGGCACGCCCTCGAACATGAAGCTCGTGGCGCCCAGGGCCAGCGGTCCGTACAAAATGTAGCTGTGGCCCGTGATCCAGCCGATGTCCGCCGTGCACCAGTACACGTCGTCATCCTTGACGTCGAAGACCCATTGGGTGCTGTGCGCGGCGTAGGTCAGATAGCCGCCTTGGGTGTGCACCACGCCCTTGGGCTTGCCCGTGGAGCCGGATGTGTACAGGATGAACAGCGGGTCCTCGGAATCCATGACTTCATAAGCGCACTTGTCCGAAATGGACTCGCCGGCCATGAGTTCATGCCACCAGTGGTCGCGGCCCTCGACCATGGTCACGTCGTTGCCTGCGCGGCGCACGACCGCGACTTGCTCCACGCTTGGGCAGCCTTTGAGCGCCTCGTCGGCATTGGGCTTGAGGGGGATGGTGCGCCCAGCGCGAATCACGGCGTCGGCCGTGACCAGCACCTTGGCCTGGCAGTCCTGGATGCGGTTCTGCAGGCTGTGGGCCGAGAAGCCGGCGAAAACCACCGAGTGCGTGGCGCCGATGCGCGCGCAGGCCAGCAGGGCCACGGCCAGCTCGGGGATCATGGGCATGTAGACGGCCACGCGGTCGCCCTTTTTCACGCCCATGGACTTGAGCACGTTGGCGAAGCGGCAGACCTCGGTGTGCAGCATCTGGTAGGTATAGACCTTGACCTCGTCCTCGGGCTCGCCCTGCCAGATGATGGCCGCCTTGTTGCGCCGGCCGTCGGTCAGGTGACGGTCGAGGCAGTTGGCCGCCACGTTGAGCTTGCCGCCCTTGAACCAGTTGATCTCGGGCTTGTTGTAATCGTACTGCAGGACCTTGTCCCAGGGCGCGTCCCAGGTAATCAGCTCCTTGGCCCTGTCGGCCCAGAAGCCTTCCGGGTCTTCGGCCGCGCGGGCGTATGCGCGCTCGTATTCTTCCATGGATTTAATGTAGGCTTGCCCGCGGCCTTCCTGCGGGGGCTGGAAGGATTGCCCTTCTTGCTGCAGGCTCTCGATGCTGCTCTGTTTGTTCATGGCTGGACCTCGCTTGGGCTTGTATGAGTCGCAGGAAAATGAAAGAGGGCGGCCTGATTCGGCTACGGAGCGGCCTTTGGCGCGTAACCCCCCGGAATGCCTCTCGCGTCTATCAGCTATAGGAGAATCCGTTCCGTTTGCACACGTTTTTTGGTAAACGGCAGGAATCCGGGATGTGAACGGCAGACGTTCGTCCGCATCCGGCCTTTCACCTTCAGGCCTGGATTCGTCTCCGGGCCGGCAGACACAGCACAGGGAGAGCATACCGCCCATGAGCGTCACCAATCTCGACGCCCTGTTCCGGCCAACGTCCGTGGCCGTTATCGGCGCGTCCAACAAGCCCCGCTCGCCAGGCTCCATCGTCATGCGCAATCTGCTCTCGGGCCGCTTCCTGGGGCCGGTCATGCCGGTTACGGCCACGGACGAGGCCGTCTCGGGCGTGCTGACCTACAAGGACGTGGACACTCTGCCCATCACGCCCGACCTGGCCGTGATCTGCACTCCGCCAAGTCATACGCCCGATTACATCCGCAAGCTCGGCAAGCGCGGCACGCGCGCGGCCATTATCATCGGCCCGGGCTTCGCCACCCTGGAGGCCGAGGAACGCGGCCGACTCGAATACGAAACCTACGAGGCCGCCAAACATTACGGCATGCGCCTGCTGGGACCCAACTGCATGGGCCTCATCTCGCCGAGCGCGGGCCTCAATGCGAGCCTGGCGCACACGGACGCGGCCCAGGGCCGCATCGCCTTCGTCACGCAATCCGACTCCCTGTTCACCACTGTCCTGGATTGGGCGCAAGGCAGCGGCATCGGATTTTCGCACTTCATCTCCCTGGGAGACCAACTGGACGTGAACTTCGCGGCGGTGCTCGACTATCTGGGATCGGACACCATGACGCGCTCCATTCTATTGTACGTCGAGTCCATCTGCGACGCGCGCAGCTTCATGTCCGCGGCGCGGGCCAGCGCGCGCAACAAGCCTATCCTGGTAATCAAGCCCGGCGGCAATGTGCCCGAGTACCGGCCGGAGCAGGCCTGCGCGCTACGCCAGGAGGACGCCGACTCGGTCTACGACGTGGCCTTCCGCCGCGCGGGCATCGTGCGCGTGAACAGCGTGGACGGCCTGTTCGACGGCGCGCGCACCCTGGTCAGGACTCAGACCCTGTTTTCCGACGGTTTGGCCATCCTGGCCAACGGCCGCAGCGTGGGGCTGCTGGCCGCGGATGCCTGCGTTTCAGGCGGCGGCGAGTTGGCCGAGCTTGCAGAGGACACGCGCAAGGCCCTGGCCGGCATCAGAAGCTCGCACCGCCCCGGCCAGAATCCCGTGGTGCTGCACTTCGACGCCGACGCGCAGGCTTACGAGCAGGCCATCAAGGCCTTGCTGCACGATCCGTCCGTGGCCGCGGTGCTGGTGCTGCACGTACCCTTCGCCGAGGTTCCCTCGGAGAAGATCGCCGAGGCCGTGGCGCATACCGTGAGCCAGACCAAGCGCGTGGTGCTCACCAGTTGGCTTGGCACCGAGAGCGACCGCGCCTCGCGTCAAATATTCCGCCAGGCCGGAGTGCCGACTTTCGACACCCCGGACAAGGCCGTGTCCGCATACCTGCACATGGTCACCTACCGCCGCAACCAGCAGTTGCTCATGGAGTCGCCCGATTCCTTGCCCGCCGACTTCTTCCCGGACACGGACAAGGCTCGCACGATTGTTGCCCAGGCCCTGGCCGAGAAACGCTACAAGCTCTCGGAGGCCGAGGCGCGCGGCGTGCTGGCGGCTTACGGCGTGCCCGTGGTGGAGACGCGCACCTGCGCGTCGGCGCGCGAGGCCGTGCAGATCGCCGAGGAACTGGGCTTTCCCGTGGCGCTCAAGGTCCGCTCGCCGCAGGTGCCTCAACCATTCATCGTGGGTGGCGTGATGCTGGACATCGAAACGCCCGAGCAGCTTTGGGAAGTCGCGCCCAGCCTGGTGTCCCGCGTGCACCGCCACATGCCGGAGGCCTATATCGACGGCTTCGTGGTGCAGCAGATGGGTCGCCGGCCCGGCGCTCACGAGCTTTTCGTGGGCGCGTTCATCGATCCCATCTTCGGCCCTGTGGTGCGTTTCGGCCATGGCGGCATGGCCTTCAAGGTCATCCGCGACACGGCCGTGGCCCTGCCGCCCCTGAACATGAGTCTGGCCCGCGAGTTGATAAGCCGCACGCGCATCGCCCGGCTGCTCTCGGGCGCTGGTCCGCTGCCCGCCGCGGACGTCGATGACATCTGCCTGACGCTCATTCAGGTAACGCAGCTCATGATCGACGTGCCCCAGATCACGGACCTGGAGATCAACCCTCTGTTCGCCGATGACAAGGGCGTGCTGGCCCTGGGCGCGCAGATCAAGGTCGCGCGCACGACCCAGACCGGCCCGGAGCGCTTGGCCATCCGGCCCTATCCCAAGGAGCTGGAGGAAGCGGCCGCGCTCAAGGACGGCTCCAAGGTGCTCCTGCGACCCATCCGTCCCGAGGACGCGCCCGCGCACTTCGACTTCGTGAAGAGCCTGACCGCCGATGACCTGCGCCTGCGCTTCTTCGGCGCGCCGCGCGAGTTCGAATTCGCGGACATGGCCAGCTTCACGCAGATCGACTACGACCGCGAGATGGCCTTCATCGCCACGCGCCAACTCCAGAGCGGCGATTCCGAGACGCTCGGCGTGGTGCGCACGTCCACCAAGCCCGATAACTCCTCGGCCGAATACGCCATCATCGTGCGCGGGGACATGAAGGGCAAGGGGCTAGGGCGGCTGCTGCTGGAAAAGATGATCCGCTACGTGAAGAGCCGGGGAACGAAAGTCCTGGAAGCCCAGACCCTGCCCGAGAACAAGGCCATGATAGGCCTGTCGCAACGGCTGGGGTTCATTGTGCGGACTGATTACGAGGATGATATAGTCGAGATGAAGCTGACGTTGAATCCATGATGCGGATGGGCGTGCGTAGGTGTCTGCGCACGCCCTGTAGTCCCCCGCCTGATTGCCCCTCCTTCGCGCTGCCTGATACAGGCATGGTGGAATCGACAACCAGCGACGAGGAGGAACCGGCATGCCCACGCAAGCCCGCCGAGCCCAACCGACCGAGCACGTCGAAGAGATGGCCCTATCGCGCCTGCAGGACAAGGACGACAATTACGCCCTGGCCTTCATGCTGACTCTCAAGGCCGCCGAGTCCGGCAGTCTGGCCTATTCGCACATCGAAAGCTTCATGCTCTCGGCTATGAATGCCCTGGACGCGGCCGACGCCGAGCGGGCAGAGCCCGAACCCGAGGATCTGCTCGTGTCAGCCCCGCCCAAACAGAGGGGCAGAGCGTAGCCGTCGCATATGGGCGCTTCGTTGGAATACTGGCGGCATTTAACGGCAAATCGAAGCATGATGAGGAAAGCCGCCGCTCCGCAAGGGCATTGTCGCCCCGCGCATTAGGCCGCAGCAGCCCCGGGCATTGCTAGTATCGGGGTTTGCTGCGTAATCGGTGGGAGTACTCTATCGATGTTCTATAATTGCGACGCTTCACCGGCTAGAAGAAACGTGCAATCGGCTCGGTGTCGGCAGTGAGTGACGGGAGGCTACTCGGTTGCAAAGTATGCAACAACCTTCAGAGGCGCTTCGGCGGCTCTTTTCCCTTGCTTGGACATAATTCGGTTGATCCGCTGCTCCGCAATCTTGGCGTTTTGAATTGTATCCGCTGGTTTCATCGACTCAGTCATCCTCTCGACAAGAGTCTTATGGTAAAGGGAGGCAACTTCGTCCCCTTTTTCATTTATCAGTATCCAATCTTGAGACTGATTCCAGTAGACGGTGCAGGAGACTAACTTGCTCTTAAGATGGGCGGAAAAGATAGTATGCATTATATCTCCCAGAGGCATGACCAGCATTGGCAGTGTCATATTAGATGATTAGTTGGTGAGTATTTGCAACTCATGCGATATTCTGCACTCTAGGTCAAAGACGGCGGAAGCACAATCGATAAAAGTGGAGAGTCCCATGCCGAAGGAACTGATAACGTATCTGGTTAAAGCTCTCGTGGATTACCCTGAAATGGTGCAAGTCACTGAAGTGGTCGGTGAGAATGTAATTATCCTGGAAGTCAAAGTAGCCAAGGAAGATGTAGGCAAGGTAATCGGCAAAAGCGGAAGAACAGTCCTGGCGTTGCGTGATATACTTGCCGCGGTCGCGGGCAAGGGCAAGCAGCGGGTGGTGCTCGATATACTGGAGTAGTGTGCCCTCATGGCTGGGTTCAGTTAGTTAGCGGGCGACAGGGACGGATTCGATGCGATGAATTCCCGCCAGTCATTCCCGACTACTTAAGCCACATCGCAGCCTGTCCCTCTTTTCTATGCTAGGCAAGGTTTTCTTGATCGACATATCTCTGGATTCCATTAGCCGAGTCCCCCAAAGAGGCATATCATCCGGCATTCCCATGTATGTTTAACAAGGTCATTGTGAGGGCTACAGATAAATCGATGCCGGCAAGTTGATCATCTCTCTTTTGTCATGTACTTAGTTAACAAGCAGATTCATGTTGACATGCTTATTAAGATTGATATGAAAGAACAGATTACCAAGGGGGGATTACATGGATGACATGATCAAGCAAGTGTTGGAGATTGTAAAGGCGCAGGCTAGCGTTAGGCAGATGACCGAGGAAGAAATCGTTTCCATGGTCAAGAAGCTTGCTTCCAGCCTTGGCGGTGTTGCCGAGGTTGCGGGCAATGGCACTACTCAGCAGCAAGAGCCGGCGTGCGACACAAAAAAATCCATTCGTGAAGGCACGGTTATTTGTCTTGAATGCGGCAAGTCGTTCAAGGTCATTACCAACAAACACCTTGCCGAGCACGGTCTGGATAAAGAAAGCTATCTTGCCAAGTGGGGTTTGCCCAAGGGTACTGCTCTGGCCTGTAAAAGGCTGGTACGCGAACGCCGCAAGACAATGAAGGACATGAAGCTATGGGAGCGCAGGGGCAGCAAGGGCAACAAGCAGGCTGCAAAGACGTCCTGAACGACTACCACGCAACTTCCCGTCCGACGAGAGCGCTCGATGCGTTGAGCGCGAAGTCCATGCGAGAATCCCCGTTTTTGACCGGGCGAAAAATAAAGCAGGCCGCCACCCTCGACGGGGTCGCGGCCTGCTTCCATTTCTAATGCTTCGTTAGAGCAGATCGCTATTAAGACGCCCGCTCCGGCGTTGACGGCGCAAGTGAATTGCGCCTACGCCGAAGCTAGCGGCAAGCCATGCCGACGCTTGGCTTGCAGAGCATTTTCAAGAGCAAAATGCTCTAGCTTCGTCCAATCTCCATCAGCGCCTGCCCGTACCTGTGCTTCAGCGTGTCCAGGTACTGCGGATCGATCTTGCCCTTCCAGGTCTCAATCTCCAGGAAACGTTTGGGAATCTTCGTCTGCACCGGATCATAGCCGGTCTTGAAACGGATCTGCCAGCGTAGTTTCTGGATGTCCGCGCCGATGGTGTCGAGCTTGCCGGCTAGCTCCGGGTAACCGATGGAGTCCAGGCACTTGGATAGCACGTCGTTCTTGTACACCCCGCGCGAGAACAGGCAGGCCACCATGCTCGTCAGCACGCAACGGCCCTGCTCGTCCTTGATCAGGTAGTCGATGGCCTTGTCCGCGTCCTGCTCGTTGTGAGTCTGGTCGTAGGAGTAGCCGCCGGCGTCCAGGTGCGAGTGGCGGAAACTCATGGCCTGCTGGGCGAAGAAGACCTCGCCCGTGGCGTAGCCGGCCATTTCCTGGCCCAGCACGCAGGCGAAATCCTCGCCGCCGTAGTGCGCGGCAGCCTTTAGCGCGCCGTTGGCCAGGCGCATGTAGAACTCGTTGGGCGCGTAGCCCAGGTGGGCGACGGCTTTCTTGTAGCCTTCCACATAGCCGAACTCCAAGGGCGTGAGCGTCTGCTCCTCGGTGATGATACCTTTCTGGAAGGCCTCTGTGGCCCAGGCCAGGGCCACGCCCGCGCTCATGACGTCCACGCCGACCTTTTCCACCTCGTCCATGATGGACAGCACGCCGCTTGCGTCGGTCACGCCGATCATGGAGCCCACGGAGAAGATGGGCTCGTAGTCATAGGCTACCTGGTGGTACTTGAAGCGGTGCTCGTCCGAGAACATCTCGCGCAGCATGCCGATGTGGATGCAGCCCACGGGACAGCCCGAGCAGGCCGTGTTGCGCAACAGCAGATCCTTGGCAAAGCGTTCTCCGGAGATGCCCTCCACGCCGGAATCGTGCGTGGCCTGCAAGTTGCGCCACGGCAGCGACTTGAGTTCGTTGAGCGGTATAAGGTTCTGGGGCGTGCCCAGATCAAAGTACTTGCTCATCATGTGCGTAGCGGTCATCTGCTTGTAGATGTCGCGGAACAGGGTCTGGTATGGCTTGCCCTCGGGCAGGGGGATGGACTCGTCGCCCTGGACCATGACCGCCTTGAGGTTCTTCACGCCCATGACCGTGCCGCTGCCCATGCGGCCGAAGTGGCGGTAGGTGTCCACGTTGATGCACGCGTAGGCCGAGAGGTTCTCGCCGGCCGGGCCGATGCGCATGAGCGAGCGGTGGCCCGAGAAGCCCTCGATGGTCTTGCGCAGGCTGCGGCCGGTCGAGAAGACGTCCATGCCCTTGAGGTAGTGCACGTCCACCAGGCCCAGTCGCCGCGCGCCGATGACCGCCGCGGACAGGGTTTTGGCCCGGCCGCGGAACAAGATGGCGTCGGCATTGGCGAAGCGCATGGCCAGGGCCAGGCGGCCTCCGGCGTGCGACTCGCTGTACTGATCGTTGTAGGGCGACTTGAAGGCGCAGACCACCTTGCTCATGAGCGGAAAGTAGCCCACCAGCGGGCCGATGGCGAAGATGAGCGGCTGGTCCGGGTGGTCCCAGTGCTCGTTCGGCAGGCCGTACTTGTCATAGAGCGCGGCGGCCAGATGGCTGCCGCCGAGAAGTTCCTTGGTGTCACCGAAGGACACGGGCTCGGCGTAGCCCTTGTCCAGGTGCATGATGACTACGCGATAGGTCTTGTTAGCCGGCATCTTCGGTTACCTCCCCGACCATCTTTTGGGACGTGTGCGCGTGCGGCGCATCCTGCATCTCCAGGCAGGTATGCGGACAGAAGGGCACGCACCGGCCGCAGTGGATGCACACGAAGGGGTTGCCGCCGGCGTCCAGGTACACGGCATCCACGGGACAGGCCTCGGCGCACTTGCCGCACTGGATGCACAGTTCGCGCTTGACCACCACGCCGCCTCCACGGCGCTGGGAAAAGGCGCCCGTGGGGCAGGCCAGGACACAGGGAGCCGGATCGCAGGCAAGACAGAGCGTGGCCTCGAAGCCGGTGGTGATGCCGCCCGAGGATTTGATGCGGATGCCGGCCTTGTTCCACGAGAGCTGCTTGTGCACCATGCGCGCGCAAGCCAGGGAACAGGAATGGCAACCGATGCAGCGGTCCATGCGGCTGGCTCGGAGAACTTTCATCATGCGTCTCCTTGAGGAGTGATTGTCGGTAAACGTCTGTCCGGCTGGCGGGCGGCTTGCCCGTTTCATCTATAGAGTGGCCGGAAAGGTTCAACGTTCAGGATAGCCAATTGTGGAGAAAAGAAAAGCCCGCCATGCCGGGGCGGCGTGGCTTGGCGCGGAGCAGGTCGGGAGATGTGCTGGTGGAGGTTTGGGCCGCGCCCGGCCTTACGCGCTGGCCATCGCCCTGTGAGTATTTCGGACCCTTAATTGTGCGTGAATACGATCCTAGAGACAGGGCCACATCCACGCAAAGCAGGTCAGCCATGATTCCGTAGCAGGCGCAGTTCGGACACAAAGGTCTCGAAGGCCTGGTGGCGCATGCTTTCCTCGGGCATGCGCAGGATGGCCGAAGGGTGGATGGTGACCATGGCTTGCCGGCCGGGTTCCAGATCTACGAACTTGCCCCTGACCTGCAGCACGCGCACGGGCTTGCCGAACACGGCCCGCGCGGCTGTGCCGCCAAGGGCCACGACCGTGCGCGGCTTGACCAAAGCCAGCTCCCGATCCAGCCAGTAGTGGCAGGCGTTGATCTCGGAAACGCTGGGCGCTCGGTGCTGTCGCCGCCGGCCCGTAAGCTCGAACTTGAAGTGCTTTACGGCGTTGGTCAGGTAAACCGTGGAGCGGTCCACTCCGGCCTCTTCCAGCGCCCTGTCCAAGAGTCTCCCCGCAGGCCCGACAAAGGGCCTGCCCCTGCGGTCTTCCATGTCGCCGGGAATTTCACCCACGAGCATGAGCCTGGCCTCGACCGGACCCTCGCCGAACACGGTGCGCGTGGCGGCTTTGTACAAATCGCAACGCGTGCAGCGCGCGGCTTCACGCACCAACACCGCATACGCCGCGGCCGCGCCGGACTCAGCCGGTATGGTCCTCCTGGACTCGCCTCGCTCCCCTCGTGCGTATCGTTCCACTTCGGGCATGCGTCCTCCTCGCGGTTTGTGGCCGCAAGGAATCATGCTGCCACAAGCAGCAGGGCATGGCGAGCCGAATGCTAGGGAAAAAGGCTTGGCAAGGCAGATCCCGCCCAAATATCTTGGAGCTACTGGAGCTTCGTGGCCAGCTTCTCGGCCCATGCCTTGACGCGCTCGGCTGAATCCTTGGGGTGCAGGTGGTACTTGAGGCTCGTCGTGACAACCTCGGCGCCTTGTTTCCTGGCGCGCTGCTCCACGAAATCGACGGCCTTGGCGAACTTGTCGTAACCCTGGTCGCCGCTGCCGAAGACAGCCATGCGCCTGCCGTGCAGGTCGATGTCGGCCATGCCGTCGTAGAAGGACTCGAAGTCCTGCTGGACCTCTTCGTCTATGGCGCCCCAGGTCGATACGCCCAGTATGGCCAGGTCATAAGGCCTCGACAACACGTCGGCGTTCACTTCGCGCACGTCCTGGATCTCCACGGTCACGCCTTTGCCTTCCAGAACCTGGGCGATCAGGTCCGCACCCGCTTTGGTGTTGCCTGTCTCGCTGCCGAACACGATGAGAGCCTTTGCCATGACTGCCTCCATTATGAACAGTATGTAGAAAAAAGATATTTAGCATGATCGCCTGACGCGTCACGCGCCAGGTCCGTCTCCCGCTCCGGCAGGGCAGGAAGCCTAGCTCAGATTCTGTCGCACCCAACTCACGATCTGCACTGCGTTCATGGCTCCGCTTACGCGGGCTGTCTCGCGGCCGCCCCGGAACAGAGCCATGGTCGGGATGGATTGAATCCCGTTGCGCGAGGCCAGCGCCGGCTCGGCCTGGGTGTCCAGCTTGACGAAGCGCACGCTGCGCAAGTCGGCCGCGGCTTGCTCGAAGGCCGGGGCCATCATGCGGCACGGGCTGCACCAGGGCGCCCAGAAATCCACCACTACCGGAACCGCGCTTTGCAGCACGTGGGTTTCGAACCCCGCCGCATCCACGGCCAGGGGCTTGCCGTCCATGATGGGCGTCTTGCATTTGCCGCAGACAGCCTCGTCCAGGCGCGCTGGGTTGATCCTGTTCTTGGCGCCGCACTTGGGGCAGGGCACGATGAGTCCCTCGCTCATGACCACGCTCCTTAGGCTTCTGGTTTGCCTTGGGCCTGTCCTGTCGGATCGACCCGGCGACTAGAGACCATTCTTACGAATAAGCGTTAGAAATGACAAGCGAATGCCAACTAGTGACAACATGGCACCTAGAGTAGATTGCTTTTAAGACGCCCGCTCCGGCGTTGACGGCGCAAGTGAATTGCGCCTACGCCTACGCGGCGGCAAGCCATGCCGACGCATGGCTTTTAGAGCATTTTCAAAAGCAAAATGCTCTAAAAGTGCCTGGAGAATGCCCGTGCCAAGAATTGGCTCTTGCAGCCAGACAGCGGCGTGCACAAATCGTTGCCGAGAAACGTCGGCGATGGCAGACCGAAGGCATGATGGCCCAATCCAGTTACGAACTCGAGCGCAACCATCCAGAGGCAAAGGAAGTCCTGCGGTTCTCTTCGGATCAGGAGCCAGGCTTGCGCCGCGTGCGCAAAGGCAAGGGCTTCGCCTTTTTCGACAGCGAGGGCAGGCTGGTGACCGACCAAGAAATAAAAGCGGCCATCCGTTTGCTGGCTATCCCACCTGCCTGGACCGACGTGTGGATTTGCGCGGATCGCAAGGGGCATATCCAGGCCACGGGCCGTGATGCGCGTGGCCGCAAGCAGTACCTGTATCATTCCGCCTGGACCGAGGAGCGCAGCCGCACCAAGTTCCGCGAACTGGCAGCCTTTGCCCGCGTCTTGCCGGACCTTCGGCGCGCCGTGGACCGCGATCTTTCTCGGCCTGGCCTGCCGCGACGCAAGGTTCTGGCTCTGGTGATCAAGCTCATGGAGGAGACCATGGTCCGCGTGGGCAACCCGGAGTACGCGCAGAGAAACAAGACGTATGGATTGACGACCCTGCGCGACGGTCACCTAGACGAGAGCTGCTTTCCGCTGTGTCTGCGCTTTCCGGCCAAGGGCGGCCGGGAACGGCAGGTGCGCGTGGCGAGCCGCAAGCTCGCCGCCCTGGTGCGGCGCTGCCAGGAATTGCCGGGTCAGCATCTCTTCGCCTACGAGGACGGGCAGGGCGTGCATGCGGTGGGCTCCCGGGACGTGAACGAGTACCTGCGCGAGGTCGGCGGGCCCAGCGTCACAGCCAAAGTTTTCCGCACGTGGGGCGCAACGGTATTGGCCGCGCGCGAGTTGTCGGCCATGGAGCCGCCAGCGAGCCAGACCGACGGCAAGCACAATGTCGCGGCGGCCATGCGCAAGGTCGCCGCCAGACTGGGCAACACGCCGGCAGTCGCCCGAGCATCCTATGTGCATCCAGCAGTGGTGAGCGCTTTTCTGCATGGGCGGCTTTGCGTGAACGCCGATGCGATGTATGCTCACGGCAATGCCGGGCTCTTGCCCGCGGAAGTGGCCGTGGCGCGCCTGCTCGCGAGCAGGGAGGACCGGCGTAACGATGCCGATGCGCAAGGAGGCGAGCCATGCCCCATGCAGTCTGGAAAGGAGCCCTGACCTTCGGCCTGCTGAATATCCCGGTTGCCTTGTATCCGGCCGAGCGCAGCTCGGATTTGCGTTTCACGCTCCTGGACAGCCGCGACCAGGCACGGGTGCGCTACCGGCGGGTCAACGAGGACACGGGCCGCGAGGTATCCTGGAATCAGATCGTCAAAGCCTACGAGTACGAAGGCGGCAACTACGTGCTGCTGACCAAGGAGGACTTCGAGAAGGTCAGGGTGGAGACCACGCGCAGCGTGGAGATCGTGGCCTTCGTCAGTGCCGGGGACATCGCGCCGGTATATTTCGAGCGGCCCTATTTCCTGGAGCCGGGTGAAGGCAGCGAGAAGGTCTACGTGCTCCTGCGTGAAACCCTGGTGCGCACGGGCAAGGCAGGCATCGCCAAGGTGGTCATCCATGAGCGGGAACATTTGGCGGCGCTCCTTCCCTACGGTCAGGCCCTCTTGCTCAACCTGCTGCGCTTCAAGCAGGAATTGCGCAACCAGGCCGAGCTGCGCCTGCCGGGCGCGGCGGCCCAGTACAAGATTTCGGACCGTGAGCTGCATATGGCCCAGACGCTGGTGGAGGCCATGGCCGAAGCCTGGAGGCCCGAACAGTATCACGACGAATACCGCGACAAACTCATGGCCTGGATCGAGGAGAAGGCCGAGACCGGCGCCGTGGCGCCCATGCCCGAAGTAGAGGAGCCGGCGGCCGCGGGCAAAGTCGTGGATATGATGGACCTGCTGCGGCGAAGCGTTGAGCAGACCCGCGCCAAGCAGGAGGCTGAGGAAGCCGAGCACGCCAGGGGACGGCGCAGGCGGGCTGCGGGGTAGGATGATTTGCAGAAGAGCTGGTAAGAGCTCCGCCAAGGCCCCCACAGGGGCTGGTCCTGGCTTCCACGGAAGGGGGCAGGCTGGCTACCCATGGTAAACGGCCTGCGCGAGCTGGAAGGTCCTCCGATGTGAAGAGCAGCAAGCATTCGCTGGTGGATAGGTCAGCTTGCGACATGGCAGCAATGGAAACTGAAGGAGTAGCATGGCCAGGCTCAGCGAATACTGGCGCAAGCGGGATTTTTCGCGCACGCCCGAGCCTTCGGGGCGAGGACCGGAGCCCGAGTCGGGCCGCGGGTTCGTGATCCACAAGCACAAGGCGCGCAGGCTGCACTACGACCTGCGCCTGGAACTGGATGGCGTGCTCCTGTCCTGGGCCGTGCCGCGCGGACCGAGCCTCGATCCTGGCCAAAAACGGCTGGCGGTGCGTGTGGAAGACCATCCCGTGGAGTATGGGAGCTTCGAGGGCGTCATTCCGCAGGGCGAGTACGGCGGCGGCACGGTCATGCTCTGGGACCGTGGCGTTTGGGAGCCCGAGGGCGACCCGCACGAAGGTCTGCGCCAGGGCAAGCTGCACTTCCGGCTGCGGGGCGAAAAGCTTTCGGGCGGCTGGATTCTGGCGCACATGAGCGGCAAGCGGGCCAAGGAGAATGATTGGCTGCTCATCAAGGTCCGCGACGAGCAGGCTAACCCACGGCTCGATATAGAAACCGACCGGCCCGAGAGTGCGGTCACGGGCAGGACCCTTGCGCAGATAGCCTCGTCGGCCGATCGCGTGTGGAGCGGCGCGGGCGAACATGCGTCTGGTACCGATTCTCGTCGAGATGTTCGTGACCGGGAACGGACCGGAGCTGAAGCCGAAGGCGTGACCATCGGCACTCTCGACGGCGACGTGCGGGCCAGGATCGCCGGAAATGTCGGACCTGCGCCGCCGGCGGCCGTCGAATACGCCGACACACAGCCATTGCCTCCACCAGCGCAGGGCCAAGCACGGCCCGAAACCCTCACGATAAAAAACAAGACAGCGGAGTCCCCGCGCTCCCCCGGCCTGCCCGATTTCGCGGCCATGCCCGGCGCGCGACCCGGCCCCATGCCCGAGCAGATCCGGCCGCAACTGGCCACGCTCGTGGACTCTCCTCCCGCCGGGGAGCAGTGGCTGCACGAAATCAAGTTCGACGGATACCGGCTGCTGCTGATCATCGATAACGGCAAGGCGCGGCTCATGACTCGTGGCGGCCAGGACTGGACCCACCGTTTTCCCGAACTGGCTAGGGCCGCCGGGGGCCTGACCCTGCGGCGGGCCGTGCTGGACGGCGAGGCCGTGGTGCTCGACGAGCGCGGCCGTCCGGATTTCCAGGCCTTGCAGAACGTGCTCAAGGGGCTGAGCGGGGGCACGCTGGCCATGTACCTCTTCGATATGCCCTATGCCGAGGGCCAGGACCTGTCAGGCTGCGCGCTCATCGAACGCAAGGAGGCCCTGCGGTCCGTGCTGGGCGCGATAGGTCAGATACCTTCACCCTTGCGATTCTCGGACCATATCGTCGGCAAAGGGAAACTTGTGCTGGAGAATGCCTGCCAGATGGGTCTGGAGGGCATCGTGAGCAAGCGCGCCGACGCGCACTACGAGCCCAGGCGCGCGCCCACCTGGCTCAAAAGCAAATGCGGCCAGCGCCAGGAAGTGGTCGTAGCAGGCTGGACCGATCCCAAGGGCCAGCGCACGGGCTTCGGTGCTCTGCTCGTGGGCGTGCATGACAGGCAAGGCCGCCTGATCTATGCCGGCAAGGTAGGCACCGGCTATGACACACAGGTGCTTGGCGATCTGTCAGGTCGTCTGGCCGGTTTGGCGACTGATGATGCGGCCTTTGCCGACATGCATCGTGTAGGTTCGCTGGCGGATGTGCATTGGGTGCGGCCGGAACTGGTGGCCGAGGTGGACTTCGCCGGCTGGACCCGCGACGGCATCATGCGCCATCCGTCATTCAAGGGCCTGCGCGAGGACAAGCCGCCAATCGAGGTGGTGCGCGAGAACCCGATGGAGCCCAAGGCTCGCGAGTCCATGCGCAAACAGCATGTTCCGGCCAAGACCGGCAGGGCCAAGGGGGCGATCAAGCTGACGCATCCGCGCAAGGTGCTCGTCCCGTACACGGGCCTGACCAAGGCAGGGCTGGCGGACTACTACCGCGAGGTCGCCGGGTTCATGCTCCCGCACGTTGTCGGCCGGCCCTTGAGCCTCGTGCGATGTCCCGGCGGTCTGGGCGAGGGCTGTTTCTTTCAGCGCCACCCGGCGGGCGGAGTGCCGCACGGTGTGCAAGGCGTGCGCGTGCTGGAAAAAGGCCACGAGCGCACCTGGCTGAGCGTGTCGGATTTGGACGGGCTGCTTGCGCTGGTGCAGCTCGGCGTGCTGGAGATTCACTGCTGGGGCGCGCGCAACGAGGATTTGGAACGGCCTGATCGGCTGGTTTTCGACCTGGACCCCGGCGAGGACGTGGAGCCGGCGCGCGTGACCGCAGCTGTCCTGGATCTGCGCGAGTTCCTGGAGGGGCTTGGGCTCACGGGCTTTGCCAAGGCCACGGGCGGCAAGGGCTTTCACATCGTGCTGCCGCTGCAGCGCAAGCCCGGTTGGCAAGAGCTGCGTGAATTCGCGCGCGCCGTGGCCGAGGAATTAGCCGTGCGCAAGCCGGGCGAGTTCGTCTCCGTGGCAGGCAAGGCCCGCCGGAGCGGCAGGATCTATATCGACTGGCTGCGCAACGCTCGAGGCGCGAGCAGCATCGCGCCGTACTCCACGCGGGCCAGGCCGGGTGCGCCGGTGGCCGTGCCGTTGACTTGGGAGGAACTGGCCGCCGGCATCGCGCCGAATTCGTTTGATATCCAGGCCGTGCGCCGCCGCGTGGCAAGTTTACGGGCTGATCCCTGGGAGGGCTTCTTCGGCTTGCGCCAGGGGCTTAGCGCGTCCATGTGGCGCGCGCTGGGCCGCAAGCGGCCAGTGGAGTAGGCAGGGAGTCTTATCTAGAGCAGATTGCTTTTTAAGACGCCCGCTTCGGCGTTGACGGCGCAAGTGAATTGCGCCTACGCCTACGCGGCGGCAAGCCATGTCGACGCATGGCTTGCAGAGCATTTTCAAAAGCAAAATGCTCTAAGCTTGGACTATGCGTTCAGGCCGAAGCCGTAACGCGGATCGTTTTTGCCCAACCCGGCATACAATCCAGCCACGAACTTGCCATAGCCGTTGAAGGGCAGGGTCGGGCGGCGTTCGCCCGTGCCGAGCATGCGTTCCGTGGCCTGTGACCAGCGCGGGTGGGGCGTGTTGGGGTCGACGTTGGACCAGAAATCGTACTCGTCCGGCGCGAGCGCGTTCCAGAAAGTCGGCGGCCGCTCGGCCGTTAGTTCGATGCGTGTGATGGATTTGGGGCCCTTGTAGCCGTACTTCCAGGGCAGCACGAGGCGCACGGGTGCGCCGCTCTGCTTGGGCAGTTCGTGGCCGTACATGCCCACGGCCAGGAAGGCCGTCTCGTTCAGGGCTTCGGGCAGGGTCAGACCCTCGAAATAGGGCCAGAGCCGCAGGTAGGGCGCTCCGGATTGTTGGCCGGGAGCCTTCTCGGGCTGCAGGAAGGAGATTAGGCGAACGTATTTGGCTTCCGGCTTGGGCCGCGCCGCTTCGATCACGCGACGGAAGGGCACGCCGATCCAGGGCACGTTCATGGCCCAGGCCTCCACGCAGCGGAATCGGTACAGCCGCTCTTCCAACTCGCCCAGGGCCTTGCCGGCGAGGATGTCCGCTACGTCGAATGTCACGGGCCGCTCCACGAGCCCGCTGACCTCGAAGCGCCAGGGCCTGGCCACGAAATCCTCGACGTAGCGCCAGACATCCTTGCCCGTGGTGAACTCGTAGAAGTTGTTAACCACGGCTGTGGCGCGCCGTTCGGTCAAGGGCTGTCCCAACTGATCCGGACCGAAGGTTTGGTTCGGCACGGCCTTGAGCGTGCGCAGCTCGACGAGGGTATCCTCCACCTGGCGCGTTTCGCGGCCCCACAGGTCGCAGGCGGCCAGCAGCGGGCCGAGGGTACCGGCCATGCCGCCCAGGCCCATGGCCTTGAGCAGCGTGCGCCGGCAACGGAAGATCTCCTCCGGCGTGGGGTCGGCGGACGGCAGGGAGATGCTGCTTTTACGCCAGCGCATGGTTGCCTTGAGACGGGCTTGACCGCTCCGCCCGCCTGAGTAAGCGCAGGCCTTGCGGCCCGGCCACGATCACTTCGTCGACGATATCCAGGAAGAGTCCGTGGGCCATGATGCCGGCCCTGGACTCCAGCTTGCGGGCCAACTCGCGCGGGTTGTCCAGCGGAGGCTGGCTCCAGTCCAGGATGAAGTTGCCCTGGGCCGTGACAAAGGGCCTGCCGTCCGGACCTGGCCGCAGCTTGATTTTTCCGCCCAGACTTTCCAGGAAACGGCGCTCGGGGACGAGCGCGAAGGGCAGCACCTCCACCGGCAAGGAAGCCTTCTCGCCCAGCCTAGCGGAGCATTTGGAAGCGTCGGCCACGATGATCCTGCGCATGGAGGCCTGGGCCACGATCTTCTCGCGCAGCAATGCGCCGCCTTTGCCCTTGATGCAGTCGAGTCCGGGATCGATCTCGTCGGCTCCGTCGATGACCAGGTCCAAGCTGGGCCGGGCGTCAAGGGTAGCCAGGGGGATGGCCAGCCGCCGGGCCTCTTCCTCGACGCGACGCGAGCAGGGCACGCCGAGCACGTCCTTGAGGCTCCCGTCACGCAGCAGCACGGCCATGCGCAGCACGGCATAGGCAGCAGTGGACCCGTGGCCCAGGCCCACGACCATCCCGTCGCTCACGCGTTCCACGGCCATTTCGGCGGCAAGCCGCTTGTATTTGTCTTCGGGCCCGACAACCCTCATGCCGCCGCGACCTCCGCGCAACGCTTCTTGATGGACGCCAGCAGCATGTCGAAGGACTTGGCGAAGGAGGCTACGCCCTTGGACTGCAGGTCGTCGGTGATCTGGTCCAGATTGATTCCCTGCGCGGCCAGGCGGTCCAGGGTGCCGGCCAGCTTGGTCTTCTCGGTTTGGCCCGTGAGCAGTGTTTGTTCTGGTTTGCCGTGGTTGAGGAAGGCCTGCAAAGTGGCGGGAGGCATGGTGTTCACTGTCTGCGGGCCGATGAGTTCATCCACGTATTTGGTATCCGGGTAGTCCGGGTCCTTGGTGGAGGTCGAAGCCCACAGGGGCCGCTGCACGCGCGCGCCTTGAGCGGCCAGCCGTTCCCAGCGCTCGCCGCTGAAGATTTCGCCGAAGCGGATGTAGGCCAGCCGGGCGTTGGTCACGGCGGCCAAGCCCAGCAGCTCGGTATTGCCGTTCGCCTTGAGCCTTTGGTCCACGGCCGCGTCCACGCGCGACAGGAAAAACGAGGCTACCGAGGCCACGCGGCTCACGTCGCCGCCCGATCCGGCCAGCTTCTCCAACCCGGAGATATAGGCGTCGACGATGGCCTCGTAGTGGGCCAAGGAGAATATCAACGTGGCGTTCACGTTCACGCCGTCGGCGATGAGCCGTGCCAGGGCCGGTATGCCTTCGTCCGTGGCCGGAACCTTGATCATGACGTTCGGCCGGTCCACCTGCTCGAACAGGCGCAAGGCCTCGCTCACGGTGCCCTTGGTGTCGTGGGCCAGGTGCGGGTTGACCTCCAGGCTCACGAAGCCGTCGGCGCCGCCGGTGGTCTGGAATACGGGCAGCAGGACGTCCGCGGCCGTGCGGATGTCCTCCACGGCCAGGGCCTCGTAGACGTCCATGACCGTTTGGCAGCGTCCGGCCAGCTTTTCCAGAGCCGCCACGTAATCGTCGCTTTCCGCAATAGCCTTCTGGAAAATGGTTGGATTTGAGGTCACGCCGGTAACTCCCAGCTCCATGAGTCGTTGCAGTTCACCGCTTACGAGAAAGGAGCGGCGGATGAAATCCAGCCACACGGATTGCCCGAGATGGGCGAGTTCTGTCAGTGTGCTCATGCTTTCCTCCGTGTGGGGCCTGCCGGGCGCCCCTGGCTTTGGTCATCCATCCTTCCTGTGGCCTTTCCTGATCCATGCGGCCCGTTTTGCATCGAGTTTTGTATCGAAGTGGGGAGGGCGGGGACAGGATAGGCCAATCGACTCAACTTAACATATCTTTTACGTTCGAGGCTATATGTTTTCGGGATATATGCGCATAGTCCAACAGTTCCGCCGGCCTACCGCTACGTGGCAGCTTGCGCACGGCCAGCATGCGCACCGGCACGGGCGTATCGGCAAGAGCGGCCAGCACGGCTTCGCCCAGGCCGCCTTCGGGATAGTGATCCTCGACTGTGACCAGCGCTCCGGTTTCACGGGCCGCGACCTGTAGCGTCACGGCGTCCACGGGTTTGATGCTGTAGAGGTCGATCACCCGCACGGGGATGGATTCGGCGGCCAGCATGTCGGCCGCGGCCAGAGCCTCGTGAAGGGTGATGCCCGCGGCCACGATGGTGCAGACGTCCTTGTCGCTCCGGCGCAGGATTTTGCAGCCGCCGAGGGGAAAGTCTTCGCCCGGCCCGTACAGAATGGGCGTGGCCATGCGCGTGGTGCGCAGATAGGCCATGCCCTCATGGCGAGCCATGGCCTCGACTAGCCGTTCGCAGCTCACGGCGTCGGCAGGGTAGAGAACGACGCAATCCAGCACAGCGCGGAATAGGGCCAGGTCCTCCAGGCCCATCTGTGATGCGCCGTCCTGGCCGATGGATATGCCGGCGTGCGAGCCGCAGAGCTTCAGGTTGGCCTCGGAGTAGCGAGCCATGCGAATCTGGTCCGCTGCGCGGGTCAGGAAGGCCGCGAAGCTGGACACGAAGGGGATCTTGCCGCGCCCGGCCAGCCCAACGGCCGCGCCGACCATGTTCTGCTCGGCCACGTACATCTCGAAGAAGCGTCCCGGGTGCGCCTTGGCGAACAGTTCTGCATAGGTGGAGTTGCTCACCTCGCCATCCAGGGCGACCATATCCGGAAAGGCCGGCGCAAGCCGGGCCAGGGCCTGGCCGTAGGCTTTGCGCGTGGCCACGGGCTTGTCCGGAGCATAGGCAATATCGGGCACCGGCGTGGGCTCGCTCCGGGCGATCTGGATTTGTGGCGGCGGAGCCAGCTCGCCGCGAACGTGCGGGTCCGCCTCGCCGAGCAGTTCGAGGGCCATCTTGTACGCTTCGGTCGGCAGAGGCTTGCCGTGCCAGTCGGGCTTGTCCTCGATGGCCGCCACGCCCTTGCCTTTGATGGTGCGGGCCACGATCATGACCGGCTTGCCGCTCGCAGCTCCGGATACGCCAAGATTCAGAGCCTGTTCGTAGGCCGCCAGCACCTGCCGCAGGTCGTGGCCGTCTTCGACCGGGATCGCCCGCCAGCCGAAGGCCTCGGCCTTGCGCGCCCAAGCAGCGATGTCGTGGCCGTGCAAGGTCTCGCCACGTTGGCCCAGACGGTTCACGTCCAGGATGCCCACCAGGTTGTCGAGCTTGTAGTGTGCGGCGATCTCCATGGCTTCCCACACGCTGCCCTCGGCCATCTCGCTGTCGCCCAGCAGCACGAAGCTGCGGCAGGGGAGCTTGTCCAGGTGCCTGGCGTTCAAGGCCATGCCCAGGCCAATGGACAGTCCCTGGCCCAAGGAACCCGTGGCCGCCTCGGTGAAGGGCAGGGCTGGCGTGGGGTGGCCCTCCAGGCGGCTGCCGAATTCGCGGAAGGTCATGAGCTCGGCCTCGTCGATCTGCCCAGCCATGTGCCACAGGGAATAGAACAGAGGCGAGGCGTGGCCCTTGGAGAAGATTAGCCGGTCGTTGCCCGCGTAGTCCGGCCGGAGCGGGTCATAATTGAAGAAGCCTCCGAACATGAGGGCGGTCATGAGCTCCACGGCCGACAGAGAGGATGTGGGGTGCCCCGACCCGGCGCGTGTGGAGCAGGCCAGGATGGCGTGGCGGACGCGCAACGACAGCGCGGCCAGATGGGAAATGCCTGAGTTATCGTTCATGCATCGGCCTCGTTAGCTGAGTGTGTGCAGCGTGACGCAGGCCAGCGTCGCGATGGCATGCTGACGGTAACATTTTATCTGGCGTCCGATCCACTTAAAAAGGCCATTGCTTCCGGCATGTTCCTCCGTGGCTTCATGTGGCGAAACAGACAGTTCCGTCAGATCAGGCAAGGTGCGGAGCCGGGCTCCGGTGTTTGACGCCGCGGGCCGCTTCCTGTACAGGCCCGAAGCCTGGGCCACCGGTGTTGACAGCGGCCTTTAGAGCTGATTGCTTTTAAGACGCACGCTCCGGCGTTGACGGCGCAAGTGAATTGCGCCTACGCCTACGCGGCGGCAAGCCATGCCGACGCATGGCTTGCAGAGCATTTTCAAAAGCAAAATGCTCTAAA